>JAKMFX010000016.1 GCA_022425195.1 Flavobacteriales bacterium
TTTTGGTCATTTTTTTTGTTGCAGATGTCTTATTGGGTTCTGTCAGTATTCCCCTGACTGATTTTTTCGAATATTTGAAAGGAAATGATTGGTCTCATCCTTCTTACGAGGCAATTATTTTTGAGTATCGTTTACCCAAAGCTTTAACGGCTTGTTTTGCGGGATCCGCTTTGGCAGTTTCTGGTTTGCTGATGCAAAGTTTTTTCCGAAACCCACTCGCAGGGCCATATGTGTTGGGAATCAGTTCCGGAGCGAGTTTGGGTGTTGCTCTATTGCTTCTACTCTTTTCAGGAACCTTCTTGCTGTCTGTACCGCTCGCTGCTTGTATCGGTTCTTTGATTGTGCTTATCTGTATGATTTGGGCCTCTAAGCGCTTTCGATCCTCGGTAAGTTTACTCATCTTAGGACTAATGATTTCCTATCTTACTGGTGCTTTGGTGGGGGTGCTCCAATATTTTTCTGATTCTGAAGAAATTCAAAGTTTTGTGCTTTGGGGATTGGGTTCTTTTGCAAATACGCAATGGACAGATCTGCAAATGATGCTTCCGGTTTTAGTTTTGGGATTGGTTTTTGCTTACTCGCGTTCGAAAGCTTTAAACAGTTTGTTGCTAGGAGCTTCTTACGCTCAGAGTCTTGGGATTTCTATAAAATCCATTCGCAGACAATTATTGTACCTGGTAGGCATCTTGGTGGCCTGGGTTACAGCCTATTGTGGTCCCATTGCCTTTTTGGGCTTGGCTGTCCCTCATATGGTGCGTTTGTGGGTGGAAGAATCCGATCATAAAATCACCATTCCCTTGGTGGCACTTACAGGGGCTTGTATTGCTTTGCTTTGTGATATGATTGCTCAGGCACCTGGTTTTGACATGGTGCTACCCATCAACAGTATCACCTCGCTCTTTGGAGCTCCTTTCGTCATTTATTATTTACTAAAAAAGAATCGTCTTGGTTAAGGAGGGCTACATAACATTAAAAGAGGTCTCCATGGGTTATGAGAGACAGTCGGTACTGAAAGATATTTCCTTTGACCTTTATTCTGGAGAACTCATTTGTTTGCTCGGAGCCAATGGGAAGGGAAAATCGACTCTATTAAAAACCTTGATGGGAATATTGCCTGCCCTATCAGGTGAGATACTTTTAAAAGGAAAAGCTTTAACGGCTTTATCAGCAGAAGAAAAAGCAAAAGAAATGGCGGTGGTTCTTACAGACTCACTTCGTGATGTAGCGATGAAAGCTCGAGATGTAGTCGTCACGGGTAGGTATCCGTATTTGTCGTGGAACGCAAGGTTGAGGAGAGAAGACAAGGCCGTTGTTGAAATGAGCTTGTCAAAAGTCGGTGCCTTGGCGTATGCTGATCGTTGGATGTCTGATTTGAGTGATGGTGAGCGACAACGAGTTGTCTTGGCTAGAGCTATGGCTCAGGAAACAGATGTTTTATTGTTGGATGAGCCTACAGCATTTTTGGATTTGGCACATACCATGGAGCTGTCAGTCCTTTTGAAAAAGCTCAGTAGTGAAGAAGGTAAGTCTATCATTATGAGTACTCACGATTGGGCAAATGCGCTTCAAATAGCCGATCGTATCTTCTGGATAGATGAAAATTCCGAATTACATATTCTAGAGACAGAAGCTCTTAAAAAAGGGCAAAAAATGAATGAAATGCTTAATTCTCCATTTGGGAAATGGAATTCTGACAAGGAAAGGTTTGAGCTAATTAATAAATATTCTTGATTGCTTCGGCACACCTTTCTCCATCAATAGCTGCAGAAACAATCCCACCGGCATAGCCAGCACCTTCACCGCAGGGGTAGAGGTTTGATACTTGAGGGTGACACAGTAATTCGGAATCTCTAGGAATGCGAACAGGAGACGATGTTCTAGATTCCACACCCAGAATATTAGCCTCATTGGTAAAATACCCTTTCATCTTTCTTCCAAATGCCTTAAAACCGACTTGAAGTCGCTCTCCAATCATTGATGGTAGCAAATCGTGAAGTGGTGCAGAATTGATCCCGGGTATATATGAGCAATCGTTCAAGGTATTTGAGAGCTTACCATGAGAAAAATCTACCATGCGTTGTGCTGGTGCTGCTTGTGTTTTTCCACCCGCTTCCCATGCCATTTTTTCCATCTCTTGTTGGAAAACCAAACCGGCTAATTCGCCGTGTTGTGCATAAGACTTTAGATCTTCAGATTCAACGGCTACGACCATACCTGAATTGGCATAACGAGAACTACGCGTTGAAGCTGACATTCCATTGACAACCACTTCTCCTGGAGCTGTAGCTGAGGGCACGATATGTCCTCCAGGGCACATACAGAATGAGAAGACACCTTTACCGTTTACTTGCTGAACAAACTTATAAGAAGCTGCTGGGAGATATTTACTTCGGACATCACAGTGGTATTGAGCTTGATCTATAATAGGCTGTGGATGTTCTATGCGCACTCCAAGAGCAAAAGACTTGGCTTCTAATTGGATTTTGTGACGATTTAATAAGTGAAAAATATCTCTTGCTGAATGTCCGGTAGCTAAGATAACGGAATGGCCCAATATCTTATGACCATTTTGGTCAATGACTCCCAATATTTTGTCACCTTTCAAAATTAAATCTTCGACTCGTGTATTGAAATGAATTTCACCACCGGAGGCGAGAATGTTTTCACGCATTTTGGCAATAATCTTAGGGAGTTTATTGGTTCCTATGTGCGGATGTGTATCCAACATGATGTCATGGACAGCACCATGACCTACCAATATTTCAAGTACCCGCTGAACAGAACCTCTTTTCTTAGAACGCGTATAGAGTTTTCCGTCAGAATAAGTACCTGCCCCCCCTTCTCCGAAACAATAATTGGAGTCAGGAACCACTTCGTGTTTGTGAATTTTACCAAGATCTTTACGTCTTTCTATGACGTCTTTACCACGCTCTAAAACAATTGGTTTTAGTCCCAGTTCAATCAAGCGAAGCGCTGCAAATATACCTGCAGGGCCTGACCCTATGATAACAACTGGGGTAGATGAGGATACATTTGGATAGTCTCTCTCATAGCTTATCTTTTTCGCCTTTTGTCCCTCGGTGAAAACGGTAATATTAAGGTGAATGTTAATCTTTCGAGAGCGAGCGTCTATGGAACGTTTTTCTACGACTAGGTCACTGATTTTATTGATGTCAATATTCAGTTTTTTTGCTGCACTAAATTTTATCGAATTTTCATCCGAAGCAGCCTTTGGGGATACGCTTATGGTAATCTCCTTCTGCATTTATTCGAAGGTAAAGGATATTTGAAAACCTCTGGAATACAAGCCATCTAGGGGGTTTGTAAAAATAGTACCATCAGCTACAATGAGATTTGTCAATCCGTGAGAATATTTAATTTGAGGAGCGAATTTGAAATATTCAAAATAAAAGTCACATCCGGCTCCTATTTCTAGAGTAATATTTGTGCGGTTAAGCTTGAATATTTCTTCGTCTTTTACGTCTTTTTCAGAGGCCATATCAATTCCTATATTGGGCCCAAAAAATAGAAAAGCCCTTGAGTTATTGATGCGGTCAGCCCTATATTTTAGATGGAAGCCTGATTCTACAAACCAAGATTCAACACTCTTGGTTTCAGTTAGTGGTCCATCATATTCAGGGGCAAAACGATAGTTGATTTTTCGCTGTATGGTCTTTACAGTAAGAACATGCCTAAGGTTCAATCTGTTGTTTAACCTCAAGTCTGGTAAAATAAAAGAAACACCCACACCCACATCGCTATCCGTTTCAATACTAAGTATGTCAGTATTATCGTAAAAGCGATCGTTAAAGTCATTAATTAGATTGTATTGACCAAAGTCCAAGGCCATTCCAAAATGAATTTTTTTATAGTCATAATTGCTCAAAGCAATGATCTTTTGCTTTTGAGCAAAAGCAGACAGGCCAATCAGAACCAAAAAGAATAATAGCCTTAATCTTTTCATTTTTCAGCGATGTAAATAGAAGAAATCCCCAGCGTTAATGGAATGTTTTTAGCATTCGTGTAACCACAGCTTTCAATGATATTATTTAACTGTTTCCCGAAAGGAAAAGCACTAACAGATTCGGGGAGATAGCTGTAAGCGGAGTTGTCTTTTGAAACCATTTTCCCTATCAGTGGCAAGATGGCTTTAAAGTAGAATTGGTAGATTTGCTTGAAGGGAAATGCCGTAGGTTGAGAAAATTCAAGGATGTATAGTTTGCCTCCTTTACGAAGTACTCTGCGCATTTCAGAAAGACCTTTCTCTAAATTCTCAAAATTCCTCGCCCCGAAACTGACACATACCGCATCAAAAGACTCATCATCGTAGGGCAGGTCTTCAGAGTCGGCTTGCTGTAGCGAAATGATATGATCCAATGATTTTTCTTTCATTTTTTTACGTCCTACCTCTAGCATGCCGTTTGAAATGTCAACACCAACGATTTTTTTTGGATTTGTCTTAAGCATGGCAATTGCTAGGTCTCCTGTTCCTGTAGCCACATCTAAAATTGTTTTGGGCTCTTGTTTAATGAGGTGTTTCACCAATTGTTTACGCCAGTAAATGTCAATACCAAGAGACAGAAAATGATTCAGAAAATCATATTTTCCCGCAATATTGTCAAACATTTCGGCAACCTGTTCCTTCTTAGAAGAGGAAGAATCTTTGTAGGGCTTAACTGTATCTTTCAAAGTAAATTTTTATGCAAAAATACTCACTTAATTTCTTTTTTGTTCATTGAGTTGACAAAAAGAATGTTTCCGAGTTTATCGTAACCCTCAAAATACGCTGTTCCTTCTTTTTCAAGTACTTTTTCATCGAATCCAATTAAGGTGAAGTCGGCCGATGCGGAATGCTCATTAATGATGGATTTGATGTTGTGTGTTTGACTCTTTTCAATGAGGTTTATATTTGAAGGAGAAATGGGTAGTCTTCCTTCTTGGATGAGGTTTAAAAGTCGCTCTTTTTGGTTTTCAATCGTTCCTTCTGCGTAGATAGAGAAAATTTTTATCGTTGCCTTCTTCCAGTTTTTATGTCCCAGTAATATGTATCCTAAGAGGATCTCAAGATTGGAGTCTTGGTAATCGTCAGGGGAGATCCAGATATGGATGTCTCTTTTGTATCCAAAAGATCTATAAGTCGTATTGAGGATACATACATCAAAATCTGTAGCTGTAAGCAGATGATGGTTTTTTATAATTTGTTCTAATTTTTCTTTTTCACTTCTCTCAAATTCTAAAACGATAAGGTTATGTCCTTTCCCAGAAATACTCGCCAGCTGAATTACCTGAGCGATTGCAGATGTATAGGAAGGACTGATAATGGTGTCTAGGTAGACTTTAGAACGAGAGCCTTCAGCGAGGCTGTGCAGTTTTGATAGGGTTTTTTGTGATGTGATGTGAGATTCTTTGTTTAAGTAACCTTGTATGAAATGCATGTAGGTTCCAAATCCATATTTATGAGAAATCCATCTCATAAAGTCAAAAGAATCTCTTTTTTGAAGTGTCGTATCCGAAATACAAATGGCAAAGGGTCTCCAATGATCATCAGCACTGTTGTATTCTTTCTTTCGAACGAAAATCTGAAGCTGTCGACTTAACTGGAACAAGACCCCCTTGAAAAGCTTGATGATACCCCCTCTAGATGTGTTGTATTTGCTGATGTATATGTATACAAGAATCATAAAGCTTAAGGATGCAAAAGCATAGGTAGGATTCATTTTAAACATTAACCAAAAAGACAGCCCTGCTCCCAAAAGAGAGATGTACCATCTCGACCGGAACGTAGGTCTGTATGAAGGGTCTGCAGAAAAGTGCTCTAAAAGGGATATCGAGCATATGGCTCCATAGGTAACCATGAAAAACATAGCAATAACTTCTGCAACCAAATTAATATCACCAATGACCACAAAGAAAAAAGCGATAATGCATGAGACAACAGATGCATTTATAGGTTCTATCGTTCCTTTTTTATTTCTAGACAACCAATTGTTTAATGTTAGTGTCGGGAATATTTTGTCTACTCCCAAGGCTTGAAGTGTTCTTGGTGCTACCATCACGGACCCTAAGGCTGATGATACAGCTGCACAAGCTAAGCCTATAGGAATGATAGGCCCCCAAATAGCGATTCTGCTCATGATTAATTGATCAGAGGCTAGGTCGTCGAGAGGGGCAGATAATACTAACTTTAAGGCTACAGCTACATACACTACAATACCTACTGCTGTAGCTAACAATGTGCCTTTTGGAATGGATTTCTTGGGGTCTTTAAGGTCTCCTGATAATCCAAGACCTGCGGCGATACCCGTAAAGGCTGGGAAGATAATGGTAAACACATAGAAGAAAGAATCTGGGTTTGAAATGGAGGAGATTAAATCCACATCATTTATTTCATGTCCCTCAATCGGTTTGCCCATAAAAAACATAATAAGGGATGCAAAAAGAATAGCTACTACATAATAAAGTAAGTTCATTCCTATGTTTGCCCCTTTGGTAAGCATCACAAAACTCAAGAAAATCATCATGATAATTCCGATTAACTTTTTGTCTCCCAGATATGTCTCATAGGATTCAAGTATAGGGTAGGTGCTTATTAAATATTCTGAAAATGGCATGAATGCTTCTGCAAAAGCAATCACATAGAAGGCAACAGAAATGGCTTGAGATAGAAACAGGGCAATCCCAATCGCAGCCCCGATATTTAATCCAAATGATCTTGAAATAATGTAGTAGGCGCCTCCACCTTCAACCTTTCGATTGGTTGCAATTTCTGCAACTGCCATGGCTGTGGGGATGGTTACCAAGTGACCAATAATAATAATCGCGATTGCGCCTATAAATCCAGTATGAGCGACAGCATACCCAAATCGCAAGTACAATATAGCGCCAAGAATGGTTGAAATCGCCGTCATGAATACGGGGCCGGTACCAAAATTGGCTTTTTTCTTTAATAACGTATCTGCCATTTTTTTACATGAATATCAAGGACTCGAATATAGTAAATTCACTTCACTAAATGCAATTGAGTTTCTGGTAAGGCATTATTCTAACTCATCAAATATCTATCAAAGACTATCGGAATAAAGTGTCATCTGTGTATCTTTAGAGAAAATAAGATGGTTATGATAATAAAATCTATAGAAACAGGTAATTTTAAATTGGATGGCGGTGCTATGTTTGGAGTCGTACCTAAAAGTATTTGGCAAAGAACGAACCCTGCGGATGAAAATAATCTTTGCCCATGGGCCATGAGAAGTATGTTGGTAGATTATGGAGATAGAAAAGTACTTATTGATAATGGGCTTGGAGATAAACAAAGTGATAAGTTTTTTAGTCATTACCATTTGCATGGCGATGATACCTTGTTGAAATCATTGGCTAAAGAAGGCTATCACCCCGATGATATTACAGATGTGTTTTTAACCCATTTGCATTTTGATCATTGCGGTGGTGGAATTAAATACGATGAAAAAGGAGATTTAGTTCCTGTTTTTAAAAATGCCACTTATTGGTCGAATGAGGCCCATTGGAACGCAGCAATGAACCCTAATGATAGAGAAAAGGCCTCTTTTTTAAAGGAAAATTTAGCGCCCATGAAAGGTAGTGGTCAATTGGATTTTATTAAAACCGACGGGATGTTTTTACCGGGTTTTGATGTGCTTTTTGCCGATGGCCATACCGAAGCTCAAATGATACCTCATATTCGTTATAAGGATAAAATGGTTGTTTTTGCTGCGGATTTATTGCCCTCAGTTGGGCACATTCCATTACCCTATGTAATGGGGTATGATACACGTCCCCTTGTGACTTTGCAAGAGAAGAAGGTGTTTTTAGAAACCGTTGCGAATAAAGGATATACCTTATTCCTAGAACATGATTATTATCATTCTTGCTGTACCTTAAAGCAAACAGAAAAAGGGGTTCGTATGGATGAAGCCTTTCAGTTTGAAGATCGATTTTAGTTATTGTCAAATATCAATAAGCATTAAGTGATTCAATATATATTTTCTTACAAACAAGCACATCGGCATTTTATTGACATTGAAATGCGAATTTCTGAGCACAAGGCTTCAGAGCTAATATTGCAACTTCCTGCATGGAGACCGGGTAGGTATGAGCTTGGTAATTTTGCGAAGAATATTCAACGTTTTAAAGTTTTCGATTTTGAAGGTATTCCTTTGAAATTTCAAAAAATCACAAAGGATACATGGAAGGTTTCTACGCCCAATGTTAGCAATATAATTGTCGAGTATAATTATTACGCAAATGAACTCAATGCAGGGTCGACTTATTTAGATGAGAAGCAGTTGTATGTAAATCCAGTGAATTGTTGTTTGTATGTTCCAAGCAGAATGGCGGAGCCATGTTTGATTGATTTGCATGTTCCAGATGATTATAAAATTGCTTGTTCACTTGAGCAAAAGGGACTTCAGTTGAAAGCCAAAAGTTTTGATGAGCTTGCCGAAAGTCCTTGGGTTGCTTCCAGCGCACTTCAACACAAATGTTATGATGTTGAAGGTGTAAAATTTCATGTTTGGTTTCAGGGAGAATGTCAGCCCGATTGGAGTCGAATTATAAAAGATTTTAAGGCATTCACGATTGAGCAGATCAAAGATTTTTCTGCTTTTCCAGTGGATGGATATCATTTTATCAATCAGATATTGCCCTACAAAACCTATCATGGTGTAGAGCATACGGCAAGTACAGTGATTACACTAGGGCCTGGTAAGGAATTGATGAGTGAAAAGCTTTACGAGTCCTTATTGGGCGTTTCTTCACATGAATTATATCACACCTGGAATGTAAAACAAATTCGTCCCAAAGCACTTTTGCCTTATGATTATTCCAAAGAGAATTACTCGCGGATGGGATTTTTGTACGAAGGGGTAACCACTTATATGGGAGACCTATATTTAAAGCGATCAAAAGTTTTTTCAGAAGCTCAATTTTTCAAAACTCAGGAAGAAAACCTTCTGCGACATTTTCACAATGGGGGGCGTCACTTTATGTCTGTTGCCGATTCTAGTTTTGATACTTGGTTAGATGGTTATGAAATAGGAGTACCAAACCGAAAGGTTTCCATATACACCGAGGGGGCTTTGTGTGCGCTAATGCTGGATATTTTTATACTTTACAAAAGTAACGGGCAATTATCGCTTAGAGACTTAATGAAAAAGCTTTACAGAGATTATGCTTGCGAAGAAAGAGGTTTAACAGAAGAAGATTATATTCATGAGCTTATTGCCTTTGGAGGGACTAAAGCTTTGGAGCTTGTGGAAGATCATATTTACGGCACGAAAGATTTTCGGACTTCTTTGGATGAAGCCTTGTTACTGGTGGGCCTAAAGATTGAAGAAAAGGAAAATAAAGATTTTCTCGCCTCTCGCCTCGGTTTAAAAGGCCTGATCCAACAAGGCGAGTTTCACATCAAAAAAGTGCTATTGGATGGTCTTTCTGATCGACTTAAAATGGCTGAAGGTGATGTGATTACCAGTATAGATGAGCAAAAGATCAGTAAAGATATTCTTGAGACTCATAAGCGGAAACGTCAAATAAAGTTGAGATTGAAAAAGCGTTTTGAAACGAAAGACCTTAAGGTAGATTTACCCACTAAAGACCACTATCCTTGCTATGAGATTTCAACCTTGATAAAGGTTTCTGCTGAGCAGATCGCTTTGAAAGAAAAGTGGATGGGCGCTCATCATATTGAATGGTGAACCCCCATATTGCCACATCTCTATTTTATAGCAATCATTGAAATTTCAACATTCACATCTTTTGGTAGCCGAGCTACTTCAACAGTTTCTCTAGCCGGGAAGTCAGCCGTAAAATATTGTCCGTAAACGTCATTGATTCTAGCAAAGTTATCCATGTCAGATATGAAAATAGAAGATTTAATCACATGATCGAAAGTCATTCCAGCTTCTTCCAGAACAGCTTTTACATTGGTCATCACCTGATGTGTTTCTTCTTCTATAGAGTTTAGGACCAAGTCACCACTTTTAGGATTGATTGCAATCTGACCTGAAGTGTACAATGTGTTTCCTGAAAGGACAGCTTGAGAGTATGGGCCTATGGGAGCAGGAGCTTGAGATGTTTCTACAATAGTCTTCATATTTATTGTTTTAAGTGAGTTGCGAAGATATGAAAGTCCGTCATATTAACCATTGATAATTGACTGTTGAAAATTACCAAAAGTGAACTGTTAAGTGAGAACTGTTTTCCTATCTTTACCGATTATAAGATCGATCTATGAAACGAATTATGGTTCACCTTTTCTTGGGTGTTTTTGTTTTGACAGCTCTGGTTTATGGCTCTCTCCGAGCACTGGAAAAATTGACAATGCATGGAGAATCTATTCTTGTGCCTGATCTTCGAAGTTTTTCTATTTATGAAGTGGAAGATACTCTTTCAAGTCTTCAATTGCGCTTCTCAGTCGTAGATTCGGGAGCCTATAACGCCGATTTCCCCAGAGGTTCTGTTATTGACCAATTACCAAAGTCAGGTTCTCGAGTCAAGCAAGATAGAGAGCTGTATTTAACAGTAAATCCCAAAAACGTCAGTTTGATTGGTTTACCAAATTACACTGATCGTTCTCTGCGCCAGTATATGTCCGTCCTTAAAGCCAAAGGGTTCCGAATCGGGGCATTTGTTTATGAGGATGATGAACATGCGAATGTTGTTTTGGGGGTTCTTTTTCAAGATTCAATTGTTGAAATTGATCAGAAGTTGGAGAAGTCAACAAAGCTTGATTTGGTTCTTGGGAACGGTCAAGGAAGGCAGATTGAGATGCCCAATTTTATTGGAGATGCGCAGAAAAATATGAATAGAAGGTTGCAGAACTCCTCATTGAATATGGGGGAGTTTTACTATGATATTTCGGTTGTAGACACCCCCAATGCTTTTGTATTTAAACAAGAACCCATTCCAGAAACAAAAGGGGTTGATTTAGGCGCTTTTGTGAATTTGTGGTATACGGAGGACAGTTCTCATTTAACAATAGACACCTTGGAGTTGATGCGGCAAGATAGTTTAAAGGCACGCTTGGATAGTATCCTAAACGATTAAAGTAATGAATGACCACGACGAGTTAAATACCCCTGTTGAAGGAGAAGTTGAAGGTACTTATGAACATCACAGATTGGTTGTTGATGGTCATCAGGTAATGATGCGTATTGATAAGTTTTTGACGAATCAAATTGCTAATATGACTCGAAACAAAGTACAAAAACTTGCCGATCAAGATTTTGTATTGGTGAATGGTGTTGCGGTCAAATCAAGTTACAAAATCAAACCTGAGGATGTTATTCTGGTGGTTCAGGATTTCCCTAAACGAGACAAGAAATTGGTAGCTCAGGACATTCCCGTTGCTATTGTTCATGAAGATGATGAGCTCGTAATCGTAAATAAGGAACCGGGCATGGTGGTTCATCCGAGTTATGGTCACTATACAGGGACATTGTTAAACGCTTTAAAATTTCACATTGACAAGTTGGCTGAGTGTGATGACGATACCCGTCCAGGTCTTGTCCATCGAATTGATAAAAATACATCCGGTATTTTGGTCGTTGCAAAAACTGAACACGCACTGGTTTACTTACAAAAACAGTTTTTCGATCGAGTGACCGCCAGAAGGTATCGGGCACTTGTTTGGGGTGATTTTGAGGAAGATGAAGGGACAATAACGGGTAATATTGGTAGGAGTTTAAGAAATCGCAAGGTGATGGATGTCTTTCCTGAAGGGGAGGAGTATGGCCGCCATGCCGTTACGCATTACACGGTTTTAGAGCGTTTTGGTTATGTTACTTTGGTTGAATGCAGGCTGGAGACAGGCCGTACACACCAAATTAGAGCCCATTTTAAACACATTGGTCATCCGCTTTTTAATGATGAAGTTTATGGAGGTGATCGGGTTTTAAGAGGAACAACCTTTTCTAAGTACAAGCAGTTTGTTCAGAATTGTTTTAAAGTAATCCCTAGGCATGCTCTTCATGCAAAGTCACTAGGATTTCATCATCCAAAAGACGATCAATGGGTGCAGTTTGATTCTGAGTTGCCAACTGATTTTTCCGAGGTCTTAGACCGTTGGAGGAATTATACCGAACAGCGTTTGCAGAAAGAAGGAGAGTAAAACGAATCTTCTTGATGTGGAGTTCCATTATATCTTTTTTAGACAACAATTAGTTTAGCCCGATGATTAATAACAAGTAGTATTGTTTCATTAGTCAAGCCCACCGACGCTATTTACAGATTTAAACTACCTAATAGACGCCAAAAATCAGCAAATGGCAACAAAAAAACTCCACAATTCAATGAAATGTGGAGTTGTAGTGGAGATGCAGGGAATCGAACCCTGGTCCAAACAAGGAATGTGAAAGCTTTCTTCATGCTTAGTCCTCAATTAATTTTCGAGTAAGGTCGGGAAGAAGACATTCCCAAAACCAAACCTTATCCTTTTAATTTCGCGTTTAAGTCAAGGCATCCTTATTCGCTAGTTCATCCTTTTCTTGATGCTCGGTGGGACGGAAGCGATAAACTTTCTTCTATCCTCGGAGCAAAAGCTGTTCTAATCCTAGATTAGGCAGCTAAAGCGTAGTTAGACTCGCCGTTTAAAAAAATGTGAATTGGATATTTACGAGCCGTCTCACCATGCTCGGCATGCTTACAAACCTATTCATCTCGCTGTCAAAGCCAGTCATCCCCATTACGTCAATGAACTTTAACAAATATAAGGCTAACTTTTCAGTACACAATTTTTAGTACTTCAAACTCGTTGTATTTGTAAAAGTATTTTAGTTAGATAAGAGCGCTAATTTTTACATTTTGTAAGTTTGATATATAATTAGAAACTTAATAGATAATATCATAATGAAAATAGGTGTACTGAGAGAAAGTAAAACCCCTCCTGATAAACGTGTGGTTTTGACTCCACATCAGTGTGTAGAATTGCTAAAACAATACCCTCAGACAGAATTGGTTGTTCAGCCGAGTCAAATGAGAAAGTTTTCTGACCGTGAATATAGTGATCTCGGAATTTCCTTACAGGAAGATTTGTCGGATTGTGATGTACTCTTTGGTGTTAAAGAAGTCCTCGTCGATTCGCTGATTGAAGGAAAGAAGTATTTCTTTTTTTCACACACCATCAAAAAGCAATCTCACAATAGGGACTTACTTCGAAGAGTTTTAGCGTTAAAGATAACGCTTATTGACTATGAAGTTCTTACAGACTCTCGTGGAAGGCGACTTGTTGGTTTCGGAAGGTATGCAGGAATCGTAGGTTGTTACAATGCATTCCTAACTCTTGGTAGACGAACAGGGCTGTTTGATTTGAAAAGAGTTTATAATTGTGATGATCGGACTGAGATGGAGGCAGAGTTGGAAAAAATGCAACTATCAAATATTAAAATTGTTACAACTGGAACCGGTCGAGTAGGTAAGGGTGTTAAGGAACTTCTGGATATTGTTGGTGTTAAACAGGTTTCAATACATGAGTTTTTGAATCATACGTTTAAGGAAGCAGTTTATGTTCAGCTAGAAACGATGGATTACTTCGAACGAAGTGATCATGGCCCATCATTTAAACCTGACTTCTATGATAATCCAAGTGAGTATCGGTCGGACTTCATGAAGTTTGCTCAGGTTGCTGATGTATTCATTGCAGGACATTTTCACGCTTCTGATGCGCCCCCGTTATTTACTCCTGAAGACGCTAAATCTTCCAAGTTTAAGATTAGGATTGTTTCAGACATTTCATGTGACATAAATGGGCCTGTAGCAAGCACGATCAGGCCATCAAGTATTGAGAATCCTATTTATGGATACCATCCCGAATCAGCGTCTGAGGATGATTTTGATAAGGAGTCGGTCATAAGTGTTGTCGCTATAGATAATCTTCCGTGTGAGTTACCTAAGGATGCTTCTGAGGGCTTTGGAGCAGAATTACTAGAAAATGTATTCCCTCATCTTTTGAAAAGCGATGATGATGGAATTTTAGAAAGAGCTACACTCTGTGATTGTGGTTTTTTAACTATGCCTTTCAATTACCTGAATAAATTTGTGAAAAAGTCATAAGCTTCTCTTTACCTAAAAAATGAGTGAAATCACCTATAGGTCGGGGCGGTTACTTTATATATGTTTGTATAACATTTTAATCCTGGGGGGGGTTAGAGTTTATTTTGGAAGACCTGTACGTAAGTACAGGTCTTTTTATATTGTTGTGTTTT
This sequence comes from Flavobacteriales bacterium, assembly GCA_022425195.1. Classification (GTDB taxonomy): domain Bacteria; phylum Bacteroidota; class Bacteroidia; order Flavobacteriales; family UBA7430; genus UBA7430. The sequence goes on from JAKMFX010000016.1 coordinate 14,220, forward strand.
TTTGTTGTTCTAGGTGTTTTATGGACTATTTAATATTCTGTCCTAAGTCCATATTTTGGATGAGGTTTTGTTTTGATGTGTGAAATTGTTATTTTATTCTAAAAAAATGCTTTTTATAGTGAATTTCGTATAAATAAACTTTTATTGTAAATAATTCTTTTTATTAATCCACCGTATCATAAAAACATTCGTATATTTGCAATGTATTAAAACAATACAAAACGTAAGTTTATCCTGTGGGGGGGTAATTTATAATCAAAAGGTCTGTATAATCATACAGACCTTTTGTCATTTTAGAACTTATTTTACAAGGAATATGTTTCTTAACTAATCGTAAAAACATGACATTCAAACACTTAAATGTCATGTCCTAAAAAATGAGTGATTTCACCTATTTCAGGTGTTAGGTACCTTACCTATATTTGTTACTCATTTTAATCCTGGGGGGGGTTAGAGTTTATTTTGAAGGGCCTACGTGGAAATGTAGGCCCTTTTTTATGTCTTTGGTTTTGAGTTTACGACCTGAGTCATTAGAAGTTTGGTTTCAGCATAAAGTTGTCATAAAAATTGTCAATGATTTTTAAAACTTCTTGAGGTTCATCTACAACAGAGATCAAGTGAAGATCCTCAGGGCTTATCATTCCTTCATGAACCAGAGTATCCTTCATCCACGACATGATGCCTTCCCAAAAATGACTCCCAACCAATATGATTGGAAAAGTATCCATTTTTTTTGTTTGGATAAGGGTTAGAGCTTCAAACAATTCATCGAGAGTACCCATCCCTCCAGGCATCACAACAAAGGCTTGCGCATATTTGAGAAACATTACTTTTCTAACAAAAAAGTAGTCAAAGCAGATGTTCTTATCATCATCTATAAAGTTGTTAGATACCGCTTCAAAAGGCAGGTCTATGACCAAGCCTACTGAAGGAGCACCTCCCATTTTAGCACCTTTGTTACCGGCTTCCATAATTCCAGGACCACCCCCTGTAATAACCCCATATCCATTTTCAGATAGTTGTTTTCCAATATCAGTAGCAAGTTGGTAGTAGCTGTTTTCGGGTAAAGTCCTCGCGGAGCCAAAAATAGTTACACAGGGCCCGATTCGAGACATTTTTTCAAATCCATTGACAAACTCTGACATGATTTTAAACAGTTGCCAAGAATCTTTAGTTTTTATTTCATTCCATGTCTTTTGCTTGAATACGCGGTCTAATCTTTCTTTATTCATAAATTACTATTAAGGGTTACTCATCCTAATATAGCGAATTTATTTCAAAGATTTTTTTGTGTATTTTCTATTCCTACCACTAATAATTCATGGGTCTGCGAACTTTAGACATATATTTAGCCATCCGTACGACCTGACAAGAGTAACCAAACTCATTGTCATACCATACGTAAAGAATTGTATTTCGCCCGTTTTTAGAAACAATGGTTGCTGGGCTGTCAAATACAGCTGGAGAGCTATTTCCGACAATATCTGTTGAAACCAATTCGTTGGAAAGCGAGTAGTTGATTTGCTCCACCAATGGCCCCTCTAATGCCGCATTTTTAATGGAATGATTAATCTCTTCATTGGAAGTGCTTTTTTTGAGTGATAAATTCAGAATGGCAAGGGATCCATTGGGGGTAGGCACCCGAACAGCATTGGCCGTTAACTTGTCTTTTAAGTCAGGTATAGCTTTTACAACAGCATTTCCAGCTCCTGTATTTGTGATGACCATATTTAACGCGGCTGCACGACCTCTCCGTTCTTTTTTATGCATGTTGTCGACCAAATTTTGATCATTCGTATATGCATGAATGGTTTCAATATGACCATTTAGTATGCCAAATTCATTATTTACGACTTTTAGGATTGGTGTAATCGCATTTGTGGTGCATGAAGCTGCAGAAAATATCAAGTGTGTGTCTATGTTGAAATTTAGATGATTGGCTCCAAATACAACATTTGGAATTCCATTTCCAGGCGCAGTCAACAATACTTTTGCAACTCCTTTGGCATGAAGGTGTTTGTTCAGAGAATCTCGATCTCTGTATGCTCCGGAGTTGTCAATCAAAAGAGCATTGTTGATGTCATATGCACTGTAATCTATATCTTCTGGATTTGAGCCCTCAAGAACCTTAATCGCATGGCCATTGATAATTAGTGCCTTATTTTCTGTGTCGGCAATTACAGTTCCTTTGAATTTACCGTGAACAGAGTCTGTCCTTAAAAGTGAGGCACGTTTGATAAGATTTAAATCATTGTTATTGCGTAAAACAATCGCCCTTAATCTTAGTTGATCACCTCGACCTTCTTGAGCCATCAATTCTCGTGCAACGAGTCTACCAATTCTACCAAATCCATACAAGATGACATCTTTGGGGCTTATGTTTTTACTTTTAGTTTGGAGACAGTCGAGTTTAGATCTTAAGAAATCGTCAATTTGATCAAGTGGGGCTCCCTCTTTTATCCATTCGTATGTTAATTTTCCAATGTCAATTTTTGAAGGGGGTAAATTTGACTGAGATATTGCTTTGGCAATAGCTAGAGTTTCATTAATCTCAATGGGTTTTTGAACAAATTCTTTCGCATAATCATGAAGATTTAATATTTCACTTGAGCTTTTATCGACCAATCGATTTCGAAAAATAATAAGTTCTATTGATTTTTCGTAGGATAAGTCACTGGTGATTTTGATGAGTTCGATGGCAGCTCTTTCTTCAGAAATTCGAGCATTCAATACTTCTTGATAGTCTTCCATATCATTATTATTTTATTTATTTAATTTGATATTCTATTATTTATTTTATTAAAATTAGCACATTTTATATAATAAACAATGAGGTTTTATTTCTTATTAAGTTTTCCTAAAGATTAATTATTGAATTGTGCTGAATTAATCCTATTTTCGTCTGTCTAGAAGCATTCTCATGAAGTTAAAGTTTAGTAAGTATCAAGGTGCAGGAAATGATTTTATTATGGTTGATAACCGTAATGCTTTGTATGCTTTGAGTCAAAAACAAATTCATCAATTGTGTGATCGTAGATTTGGCATAGGAGCTGATGGTTTCATATTATTAGGGCCTTCTGATGATTCTGATTTTGAGATGATTTATTACAATGCTGATGGACAGTTAGGAAGTATGTGTGGTAATGGAGGGAGGTGTACGGTTGCTTTTGCAAGAGATCTCAATATCATCAAGGATGTTTGCAATTTTATGGCTTCAGATGGTATACACAAAGCAACATGTCTGGAGGATAAGCTGGTCTCATTAAAAATGACAGATGTAGAGTCGCTAAATTTTGAAAATGAGGCTTGGGTTTTAGATACGGGTTCACCTCATTTAGTTTGTTTTAAGGATGATATTACGCAAATTGATGTCACAAAAGAGGGCGCTAGCCTTCGAAATGCTCCAGCCTATGTTGTGGAGGGCATTAATGTTAATTTTGTTTCCGTAAAAGATGGGGAACTTTCTCTTAGGACTTATGAAAGAGGCGTTGAAGATGAGACCTTGGCATGTGGAACTGGAGCAACGGCTTCCGCAATAGCGGCATACGAGGCAGGGCTCACTGTTTCTGATTGTGTTGTGGTTCATGTTTTAGGTGGACAGCTGGAGGTAAAGTTTAACAAGAGCCATTCAGAATATCAAGATATTTATCTCAAAGGTCCTGCAGAATTTGTTTTTGAAGGGGAAGTAGATGTCTAATTTTAGATTGAAATATAGAGCTTTAGAACCCGGTGATCTTGCACAAATCTATCTTTGGGAAAATGACTTAGACATAAACCGTGTCAGTCTGTCTAAAGTTCCTTTTTCTAAATATATGCTGGAACAATATATTTCACAATCCCACCTCGATATTCAAGAAGCAGGTCAATTCAGATTCATGTTGATGGACGATGGAGATCATGCGATAGGTTGTGTCGATCTTTTCGATTACGATGCAGTAGCTCGAAGAGCTGGAATGGGAATTGTTATTGATGAAAAGTCAAGGTCAAAGGGCTATGCTAAAGATGCCATTGCTCTTATGAAAGATTATGCCTTTAATCGAATAGGAATGCACCAGTTGCATTGTAGTATTTCGGTAGACAATTCATCAAGTTTAAACTTGTTTGAAAATTCGGGTTTTGTAAGAATTGGAATAAGAAAAGATTGGATTTTTAAAAACGGTTCTTTTTCTGATGTTATAGACATGCAATGCATTAAGCCTTAGTCATATTAAATTTATTTCGATGAAAAACACATGGATAAGAACCCTAATTATTTTTTCTTTTTTTGTGGTTCTACCAACGATTTATGTAGGAAATCAATTTTTCGCACCACTTTCTCCAACAAATCGATTGTTGCTTATACCGACCGGAACGGATTACAACACCTTGAAGGATAGCCTCAAGTCTAATGAGTTGTTGAGAAATGAATTTTTATTTGACCTTCTTTGTTTGAAGAAAGATTACCACGTGATTCATCCAGGTCGATACTTAATAGATGATCAAATGGACGCCAATTCAATGGTGAATGCATTGAGGATAGGGGCTCAAACGCCACTCAACGTTATTTTTAACAACACCTCTACACTTCAGGATTTGGCGGGAAAATTAGCTTCACAGGTGGAAGCGGATTCTCTAGACTTAGTCAATGCTTTTACTAATGAACTCTTCTATTCCACTTACGATTTTGACCAGGAGTCAATGAGGAAGCTTTTTATTCCAAATACTTATGAAGTCTATTGGACAATTACACCCATTGAGTTTTTAGAACGTATGCAAAAGGAGTACAGTCGGTTTTGGACAGATGCAAGATTGTACAAAGCAAAAAGTTTAGGCTTAAGCCCTCATGAGGTGTCTGTGTTGGCCTCAATAGTTCAAAAAGAAACCTCTAAATTGGATGAGCAAGCCCTTGTTGCGGGTTTGTACCTTAACAGGCTGAAAAAGGGAATGAAGCTTCAGTCTGACCCTACGGTTATCTATGCAATTAAGGAGAGAGATGGCTTAGAGGTTTCCATCAAACGTGTTCTGAATAAAGATTTAAAAATAGAGTCTCCATATAATACTTACAGAAATAAAGGTTTGCCACCAAACCCCATTTGTATTCCAGAAATGTCAGCTTTATTGTCTGTTTTGAATCCGAAGTCACATGATTATGTATACATGTGTGCAAAGCCTGATTTTTCAGGTTATCATAATTTCACTCAATCATGGACAGAGCACAAAAGAAATGCAAAGCGTTTTCAGAATGCTCTTTCCGCTCAAGGAGTCATGCGATGATGGGGCTAAAAAAAGGAGACCTAGTTGCTTTTTTAAATGAACCTCTAAAAGGGGTTGTCATCGATTGTATTAACGATTCTCATGTTTTGGTTGAGTGTGACGGAATTGAAATGGATGTTTCGGCACAAGAGTTAATTCGTATTTCTTACATACCCAAAATAGATGGTAAACATAAGTTTCCGATTAAAAAAGAAGATCGTAGTATAGACGATGTACCAAATCTAGAAAAAACCCCAGATGCCTATTCAACCCTCTCAGTTGGAGATCAGGTGAGTTTCATGAGTGACAATACCAAAGGGAGTATTGTAGCTATTATTGATGCGAATCACTATGAAGTGGAGATTGAAGATGGGTTTAACATTCCTGCCCACCGATTAGAAATTGAAAAGGTATGGGTCGAAGATATAGAGGTTGATGAGAAGGCATTAAAAAGTCAAATAAAAAAAGATTTGGCTGTGGAAAAAAAGCAAAAGTCGATTTCTAATCAGGCGCCTGGTAAGTATTTTAGTCATCATGAAATAGATCTTCATATTGAAAATTTGATTGACAACTGGCAGGGAATGTCAAATTTTGAAATTGTGAGCAAGCAATTGTCTTATTTTAGAAAGCGTCTTTTTCAAGCTTTAGAGAACCATGAAGAGTTTCTGGTGGTGATACATGGAGTAGGGAAGGGAACTTTGAAGCAAGAGATTGATAAATACCTTTTGCAGTTTCCCAATATTTTTATTGGTCCTGCAGACCCTAAGATTTATGGAATGGGAGCCAGCGAAATAAGAATTTCATAATTTGAAAGTTAGAGGATGACGATGTTAATGAGCTTAGTGTTCTCCATTGTTGCTTCCTCATCTTTCATCAATTCACCCCCAAAAAGATGTTTATTTCTATCGGTTGGCCTCAAATTTCTCTGAGAATGACGGTTTATCGATTTTCCTTTGTAGTTTTGTTTTGGAAAAGCTCCCGACTCTGTCGCTTCTTAGGAAGAGGAAAGTCCGGACACCACAGAGCATCATACTAGTTAACGACTAGGCGTCTTCGGATGACAGCCAGTGCAGCAGAAAACAACCGCCTTCGGGTAAGGGTGAAAAGGTGAGGTAAGAGCTCACCAGTACTTTAAGTGATTAGGGTAGCTGTGTAAACCTTATGAGGTGAAAGGTCATGTATACCAGGGTTCCTTTCGGGGATAAAAGTGCTCGCTTGATCTTGGAGGGTAGACTGCTAAAGATGCTTAGTGATAAGTATCGTAGATAAATGACAGAGGTCCTCTTTGAGGATGACAGAATCCGGCTTATGACGGAGCTTTTCTTTTTTTATATTCATATCGTATGCTTGGCTGTTCATCTTCGGCCTCATTTCCATGAATTTCCTGGTAAATGACTTCAAGCCCCTCTAAGCTTTGCAACAATTCTTCCTCTAGCTCCCAGGAGTATTTTTTACGTTGTGGCCCTTCTTCGCGATAATACATGGCCCAAAATAAGCCATTGATAGCTCCGAATAAATGTCCTTCCCAAGAGATTCTTTCCTGATTGGGGAAGATTCCCCACACCAGTCCTCCATAGAGAAATACAACACACATTGATAATGCCATTAAGTTTTTGTGTTTTCGAATAAAACCGCTGAAAAATAAAAATGAGGCCAAGGCGTAAACCAATCCGCTAGCTCCTATGTGAAAAGAGGGTCTTCCACCCAGCCAGAGTAATATTCCCGTGTATAGTACAGAGTAAAATGTGATTTTGTTGGCTAAGCTCGGGTAGAAATAGAAAAGGGCTGTTCCCAAAACTAAAAGTGGGATAGAATTGTTGAACAAGTGTTCCCAACTGCCGTGAACAAATACAGAACTTATGATACCAAAGACACCTTCTACCTCTCTTGGGTAGACCCCTAAGTGATTGAGTTTAATATCGTAGATGACTCCGAATGAATGAATACCTATCAAGACAAGCACAAAGACAAGTGGGTATCTGAAGGCTTTTAGAAACGGATTCTTCATATTTGTACTTTCAATTGGCGAGTTGTTACATTCAAATGTAACAAAAGATTATTTTATATATTTAAAAACAAAATAAATCAGCAATGAACCATTATGTTCTTCCTCCTTTTTCTGAAGAATGGCTATTGTGGAATATAGGGACCTTGTCCTTTATTATTTCGCTCATTTTTATTGGTCGAAAACTAAATCCTTTGAATCAAAAAAAAATGATCAAGGGATTTATTGTTGTCATGGTCTTGGAATATATTGGAATTCAATCGTATTACGTGTACCATGATTTATGGACCGTACAAGATTCATTGCCTTTCCACTTGTGTAGGTTAATGTGGTTCAATGCACTTTTCGTGCTCACCACTCGCAATCAACTTGGGTTTGAAATGTTATTGTTTATTGGAATGGTCGGAGGATTTCATTCCTTGCTTACCCCTGAGTTTACCCATGGGGAAAGTTTGTATTTAAAGTTTGACTATTTCTTAGTTCATGGTGGCTTGGTAGCAATCCCCTTGTATTGTGTTTGGGTTTTAGGCATGCGCCCTAGAAGGTTTTCTTGGATTAAATCGTTTTTATATTTTCAAACTTTGGTATTCATCGTTGCCGTTTTAGATTTTGTTTTGGGAGCTAACTACATGTATCTGGCAGAAAAGCCCAATGTTAATAATCCTCTTCTAATTGGGCCTTGGCCATATTATATACTTGGCTTGCAGTTGGCAACATTGCTTCATACCCTCATCATTTATCTTCCCTTCTATTTTAAAAAATCATTTTTGCTGGATGAGTAAGATACTTATTGTTGAGAGTGGTTCTTCAAAAGCGGATTGGCTTTTGTTAGAAAATGGAGTTTCAAAAGTGTCTTTTCAAACAAAAGGTTGGAATCCACTCTTTATGACTCAAGAGGAGATGCAGGTTAGATTTCAATCATATCATGGGCTTAAAGGTTTTTATAAATCCATAGACCAAGTTTGTTTTTATGCTCCTGGATGTTCTCATGAAGAATCCAGGATTTCATTGCGAGATGCGTTAGTACAAGTGTTTGTGAATGCGCTTGTTGAGGTAGAAAGTGATTTACTTGCAGCAGCGAGATCAGTATACAAGGGTAACGCTCTTTTTGTCTCTATTTTAGGCACAGGTTCCAATACTGCTTTTTTTGATGGGGAAGTATTAGAGGCATTTACGCCCTCTTTGGGGTATATCTTGGGAGATGAGGGTAGCGGAGCAGCTCTGGGGAAGAGACTTTTGGTCGCTTATTTGTATAGAAATCTTCCCAATGACTTGTATTCTGAATTTTCAAAAATACATTCTATTTCTAAAGAATTGGTTTTAAGTTCCGTCTACAAACAAGAAAATCCAAATCGGTTCCTGGCTTCATATGTGCCCTTTTTAGTTGCACATAAATCACACCCAAGGATCATAGAAATTGTAAAATCTGAGTTTCAGAATTACTTGGATGCCCACCTGATTTCAAATCCAATGTGCAGAGAATTTCCGATCGCATTTGTGGGATCTGTCGCATTTTACTTTCAGGAGGTTTTGAAAGAATTATGCTTGCAAAACAATCTTTCGATGTCCGAAGTCATTCAATCTCCGATTCATCATTTGGAAGAATATCATAGGCGGAAGATAGATAGAAATAAGACAAGGTGAGTTAAAGGATACCTACTGAGGTCATACACTTCTTCATCTTCTCAAAAGTTCTCTCAATGTCATTGTCGATCCCTATGGAGATACGTACCATGCCTTCTGATAAGCCCATTTGATCTTGTTCTTCTTGAGGGATCTCAGAGGATGTACTCGACCCAGGTGCAGAGAACAAGGTTTTGTAAAAGCCAAGACTCACAGCCAGATACCCAATATTATCATTTTGCATGGCTTCCATGAATGCATAAGCATTTTCTTTTGTTTTCACATCAAGAACAAGCATGCCTCCAAAACCAAATTCTTCATTATAGGTTTGAGACATTAACTGATGGTGAGGGTGAGATTTTACTCCGGGATAGAAGACTTTAATGCCTTCATTTTCAAATTTCTTAGTAATGTATTCAGCGTTATAGCTGTGTTGTTTCATTCGAATATGAAGCGTTTTAATATTTTTAAGGATACTTGCAGCTCTGATGGCATCCATAACAGGTCCCAATAACATCCCAGCCCCTGTATTCACATCCATCATTTCAGTAATAAACTCTTCTTCGGCACATACAACTCCACCAACAGCATCTGAAGCTCCGTTGATGAATTTTGTGAGGGAATGCAATACGATGTCAGCACCTAACTCAATAGGAGAGAAAATCATTGGGGTAAAGGTGTTGTCTACAACAAGCTTAATATTCGCTTTTTTTGTGATTTTTGAAATCGAAGGTAAATCCGCAATGTCTAATAAAGGGTTGCTCATGGTTTCGCAATAAACCATTTTTGTGTTTTGGTTGATGAGTGCCTTTATTTGATCAGTTCTACTGATGTCAATGAAGTGAACTTTGATTCCTAACTTGGGTAGGAAGTTTTTGAAAAATGCATAGGTTCCTCCATAAATCGTTCTGCTCGCGATGATTTCGTCTCCAGTTTTGCATATTTGAAGCGTACATGAGGTAATCGCACCCATACCTGAAGCCGTTACATAAGCAGCTTCTGTATTTTCCATTCCTGCGAGGGCTTCACAAAGATAATTCGTGCTCGGGTTTGTATGACGAGAATACAAATGACAACCTTCCTGTTCTCCTTCAAAAACGGCTTGCATGGTAGAAGCTTTGAGGTAGGTGAAGGTTGAAGAATCGGCTATAGAGGGGTTGACACCTCCATATTCACCAAAGTTTTGTAAGTCTTGTACTCGATCAGCGGGATTGTGTGCCATATTACATTAGATTTAATTGCAAAATTACTGCTTTCAATTGTAGTTTTAGTTTTTCTAATTGAAAATATTGAATTTCGTATTTGTCATACTGCAGTATACCAATTTGTAAACTGCAAATAAGACAGTGTCTCTTTGTTTGAGACTCTTCATCTAATCTAAAATGGGGGCGTGGATTATTTGTAGGATTCCAACTGAATTTTTAGAGTAAATTCATTGTAAATCATTTTGTCTCCTAAGTCATCAAAAAATGAGCCAGAACCGTATTTTATATCGTGTTTTGTACGATCAATTTTTAAGCTTGCATTGGCGTGAACCATTCTGCCATGACTGTGGAATCTTGCAGGAAAGGTGATTTCTTCTGTGATATCTCTAATGGTCATGTCTCCAGTAACCATATATGAGGTTCCATCATAAATCACTTTTGTGATTTTGAAATTTGCCGTTGGATATTTGTCTGTGGCAAAAAAGTCATCATTTTTTAGATGGTCGACCAGTTTAGCAGCATATTCTTCATTTTCTATATCAGTACAGGTGATGCTGTTCATGTCAATATCAAACGCTCCACCCACCAACATGTTTTCTTCAAACAAAAAGTACGCATTTTTTAAATCAACAAATCCTGAATGAGTTCCGGTAACTTTTTCTCCAATCCATTCTACCGTACTATTTTCAATTGATATCGGGTGCTTTTCTTGTGCTTGAAGTCCTGTAAGGCAAAGTATGCTAACAACTGTTGATAAAATCGTCTTTTTCATGCTGTAGGTATTTTGTTTCTTTGGTGTAAATTAAGTGAATATTCTAGAGAAAAGCACACCATTAGATGAAAAAGCAAATTGATTGCGTCGCTGAGTTTCATGACCTTTTCCAAATTGGGAATGAAGAGTCACCAAAGGCAAAAGTAGGTGAGGAGGTATATAATCTTCGATACCGCTTAATGAATGAGGAAAATGAAGAGTATCTGGACGCCTGCAAAGAAGGTGATTTGGTTGAGATCGCTGATGCCCTTGGAGACCAATTGTATATTTTATGCGGGACCATCCTAAAGCACGGTCTTCAGTTCAAGATTGAAGAGGTATTTGAGGAAATTCAAAGATCTAATATGTCAAAGTTAGATGCTGCAGGCAAGCCTATTTTTCGTGAAGATGGTAAGATTTTAAAGGGAGAGAACTATTTTAAACCCGATATTAAATCTATTCTTTCTAAGTAATTCTGTTTTAAATAAGTTATTTTTGCATGACATGATTACAAAGCCCTAGGAGTGCGAAGGATTTTAAGTTTTGTTTTACTGTTTGCCTATGTAAGTGCTGTTTTAAGCGCCTTGTCCCCCTGTATTTATTATTACGCCAATCAAGAGTACATTGCTCAAAACTTGTGCGAAAATGACACGCCTGTTAGTCAAGAATGTCAGGGTATGTGTTACCTGAATAACCAACTCGCTGAATCTGCCGAAAAATCAAACAAAGAGATGAGTGTGGAGTTGGAGAAATTTCCTGAGCTAATTAATAAATACTCTTTTTCTTTAAAATCTCAGTTTTGTCAGACCACAGATTGGTTTTCAAATTTGTCAAATCTGTACGTTTCAGAATGGATACATGATGTTTTTCATCCTCCTACTTCTGATTCAATCACCTGAAATCTCGATTTCACTTATTTTGACATTAGAAAACAATTAATCTTGGGATTCCTATGCCCGAAAACAACTTACCCATGAATTTTATTAAACAAACAACATTAATTTTTGCTTTTGCATCACTGGTACTTTCATCATGTACGAAAGAGGATGACCATACGGCTCCAGAGATTACCTTTAATGAGCCTTCTTTAAATTTATATGGAATAGCCGATACGGTTCCGGTAAAAGTCCACATTCACGATGATGAAGAGCTAGAGGCTGTGACGATTCAAATTACTAATGATGAAAATGACGAAGTCATTTCAATGAAATGGAATCATGTCTACAATGCACATTTAATGATTGACACATTTTTTGTTGCGTATTTGGATACGGCACTATCTGTAGACGATATGTGTAATTATTACATACTAGTAGAAGCAAAAGATGCGTCAGGAAATTCTGAAGAAGAAAAAGAATCCGTTCATATTATGGAAGGTAGCATGGATGATCATCACAGTCATTCAGGAATGGACGATCATATGGATGGCCATATGAATCATTCAGGGTTGTAGAATCATTTTATCAAAAAAAAAGCCCTACGAGATTTCGTAGGGCTTTTTTTATACCGTAACGCGCCAACCAAATGGGTCTTCTGTTCGGCCGTATTGGATGTCTTGCAACTCTGTTTTTAGTTTGTTGGCAAATCCATCATCATTAATTTCAAAAGAAAGTTTTTCTTCTTTGTAGGTAATCGAGTTAATACTCGCGACGGTAGCGGCAGTACCGGCTCCAAATGCCTCGGTAATGTTTCCAGACTTGTGTGCAAGAACCAGACTTTCTAAGCCGATTTTTTCTTGAACACAAGGAATGCCGTGGTGTTCAGCCAATTTAATAAGGCTATCTCTTGTGATTCCTGGAAGGATAGAGTCACTTAGTGGTGGTGTTACCAATTCGTCTTTACGTCTAAAAAAGATGTTCATGGTTCCTGACTCTTCAATAAATTGATGGTGATTGCCATCGGTCCATATCAATTGCTGATAACCATTCTCTTGAGCCTTTTTTGCGGGGTAAAATGAAGCTCCATAGTTTCCGGCTGCTTTTGCCGCTCCAGTTCCACCTGCAGCAGCTCTGGTATAATTCGACTCAACTTTCACATGTACCTCGCCCTTATAGTATGCTTGTACCGGGCAAGTGATGATGATAAAGGTATACTCCTCAGATGGGTTCGCTTTGATGAAGTTTGAAGATGCGAACATGAATGGACGAAGGTATAATGCAGATGAAGCTTCTTTGGGAATCCATTTTTCATCGACTTTTAAAAGTTCATAGAGTCCTTCTAGGAATAGGTCTTCAGGAATTTCCGGCATACACATTCTTTTTGCCGACTTGTTGAATCTTTTTGCATTCTGGTCAGGCCGAAAAAGAAAGGTTTCATCTTTAGGCCCTTTGTAGGCTTTCATACCCTCAAAAATCGCTTGACCATAGTGAAGAGAGTGTAAGGAGGGAAGAATGCTTATGGTTCCATAGGGTTTGATTTCACCTTCTTGCCACTCGCCATTTTTATATTTTACGACAAACATATGGTCAGAAAATACAGACCCAAATTCTGTATTTCTCCAACCATCTTTATCCCATCGACTTTGGTTTACTTTTTCAACTTTCATAATTACTTAATATATCTGAAATCTTGTTCGTTTTTAATTTTTAACACGCTGTGGTAAATCAGTTCAATCACATTTTTAACATCATCAATATGAGCCGATTCTACGGTGGTGTGCATGTAGCGTAATGGAAGAGATATAAGTGCCGAGGCCACACCACCTGTTGCAAATGCGAAGGCATCTGTATCTGTTCCCGTAGCTCTGGACGCAGCCAGTCTTTGGAACGGAATTTTATTCTCATTGGCACTATCTATGATTAGCTTTAAAAGATTGTTTTGGACTGCAGGTCCATAGCTCACCACAGGACCATCACCACATTTTAAATCACCTTGTTTAATTTTATTGATCATAGGAGTGTTTGTGTCATGACAAACGTCGGTAACAATAGCGACATCAGGGCGAATGGTTTCTACAATCATTTTTGCACCGTGAAGTCCTACCTCTTCCTGAACTGAATTGGTAATGTACAAACCGAAAGGAAGCTTCTTTTTGTTTTTGTGAAGCAAACGAGCAACTTCAGCAATGACGAAACCACCAATTCTATTGTCCAAGGCCCTACCTACAAAATATCGATTGTTGAGGGTCATGAACTCATCTTCATAAGTAACCACACAACCTACATGAATGCCCATTTCTTCAACTTCTTCTTTGTTGGTGGCACCACAGTCTAGGAATATTGTGTCTAACTCAGGTGATTTTTCATCTTTTGCGGTACGCGTATGAATTGCGGGCCATCCAAAAACGGCTTTAACGGTTCCCTTATCTGTATGGATGTTTACGCGTTTAGAAGGTGCTATTTGATGATCAGAGCCTCCATTCCTTCTCAGGTAAATGAAGCCATCCTTTGTGATGTAGTGAACAAACCAAGAGATCTCGTCGGCATGTGCCTCGATAACCACTTTATATTTGGCATTGGGGTTAATCACCCCAACCACAGTACCATAAGTGTCTACGAAGTGTTCATCGATGTATGGATTCAGGTAATCCAACCAAAGTTTTTGCCCCTCACTTTCAAATCCAGTAGGGGAAGGGTTGTTGAGATATTTCTCAAGGAAATCAAGGGATTTCTTAGGGAAAAAGTTTTTTTTCATTGCTTGAATTAAATCAAATAAGGTTTGCCAATATACAATTTTTGCTTGGTATATTTGTGAAAAATAACACACATTGGTTTTGGAAAAAGAGACAGTAAAAACCTCAGATGGGTCATCTACTATATTCGTGCCAGAATTGGATGAGACCTATCATTCAACGCATGGCGCCTTGCAAGAATCTTTGCATGTATTTATTTCAGAAGGATTGAAATACAAGTCAGATTCAAATCATCTTTCTGTACTTGAAATAGGTTTTGGAACCGGGTTAAATGCTTTGCTCACTTTTATGGAAGCAAGGAAGCAAAATATGGTTGTAAAGTACACAACCATAGAAGCCTTTCCTCTGGAATGGAAAATGGTTGAGACACTGAATTATACGCATTTGATGAATATGCAATCTTGTGAAATTACGTTCAAGAAAATGCATACTTGTGACTGGGATGTTTTCAATGAGCTAAGTCCCTCTTTTGCATTTAGAAAAAAAGAGATGAATCTCCAAGATGTTTGTTTTGAAAACGAATTCGATTTGATCTATTTTGACGCTTTTTCTCCTAGGACACAACCTGAATTGTGGACCGAAGAAATTTTCACCTCTATGTACAGGTCTTTAAAAGCAGGAGGGGTGTTGGTGACTTATTGTGCCAAGGGAACCGTGAAAAGAGCCTTAAAGTCTGTGGGATTTACTTTGCAAAGTATTCCTGGACCTCCGGGGAAAAGAGAAATGAGCAGAGCCATCAAATAAATCTTATTCTGCTTTCATTTTGTCTACGATTCTAGATACCGCAGGACAAACCTCGACGTTTTTGAGGGTAAGCGGAAGAATCTGATGCATTTTTTTTCGGTTTGTATGTGGGTATTCAGCACATGCTCGTGGTCGTACTTCATAAACTTTACAGGAGTTGTCTTCTGACAAAAAGGGACAGGGGCTTCCCTTCAGTACTAAGTCATATTCATCATCTCGCAACAGGTACTTTTCTTGAAAAGCGGCAGATTTCACCTGTAGATGTTTCGCTATGCGATCTACATCTTTTGATGTGAAAATGGGACTGGTCGTCTTACAACAATTGGCACAATCCAAACAATCCACTTTTTCAAAAACTTCCTCATGCTTTTCATGAAAATAATCGTCTAAAGGAGCGCCTTTCATTTTTTTGAGCTGAGTAAAAAGTTTTTTGTTTTCTTTTTGCTCTTCCCTAGCTTTCCGCTTGAGTTTATCTATTTCTTCTTTCAATGGGAGTTTTTTGTAAAAATACGAATTTGAATACTTTTAGCCCCCATGATGAAATCTTTGTGCGATCATTTTATATTTTTACAGCTTCTAACCGATCTTATGCTAAAGAGAGAACAGGACCCTATGGGGCAAGCCATTTACAACTATTTTCATCACCAAGATGAAACTTCAGTAAAGGTAGATACAAATATTACCTCTGGAGAAGAGTTGTCTGTTTCCTATTTATTTCGCAACCACAATCAAATGCCTTTGTTGGAAAAAAAAGCTTTAGATCTGGTTAAAGGAAAAGTCCTAGATGTCGGAGCCGGGGCTGGATCACATAGTTTATATCTTCAAGACATGGGTTTTGAGGTAACCGCATTGGATATATCAGAGCTCTCTTGTGAGGTGATGAAAGCTAGAGGCCTCAATAAGGTGGTTTGTAATGATATATGGAGTTGTAAGCCCGAACAATTTGACACCATCCTCTTCATGATGAATGGAATTGGATTGGTGAAAAATTTAGAGGGCTTAATTTTTTTCTTGCAATACATCAAGAAGTTCCTCAATACTGGAGGTCAAATTATACTCGATTCTTCGGATTTAAAATACATGTACGAAGATGAGGAAGGAGGATTTTGGATAGACTTAAACAATAATTATTACGGAGAATTAGAATACACCCTTGGATATAAAGATTGTAAAGCAGACCCATTCCCTTGGTTGTTTGTAGATTTTAAACGTTTGGAAAAGGCGGCGCAATCTTGTGGTTGGAAAGTAGAATTGATTTATGAGGATGATCATTTCCATTATTTAGCTCGACTAAGGTTTTAATAATGCTTGACTGCTTATAGTTAAGACGATATTAACTATATTGCTTTAGCAATTAGATAAAAAAATAAAAATTATGCTAAAACTCAGAAATGGAGTGCTTTTATTCTCCATGCTATCTTTAATGTCTTGCATGGAAGAGGATCTGTCCAAGATTAGTGATACTGTAAATGTAAGTCCTGACATCGCTCTTCCTTTGGTGAAGTCGACGACCACCTTAGGGGATTTATTACCGGATGATGAAAGTATTTATATCGAAGATGACAATTCTATTGGTATTTCCTTTAAGAGCGATAATATTGCCAAAATTGAAAGTGATAGTTTGTTGCAAATTGAAGAGACGGCCCCAACTGAAGAAAGTTTCACTGTGGGCTCCATAAATCTTGCTGATTTTAACCAAACACAAACCATCAAGCTCATTGAGTTAGGACAAAATCTTGAGGATAATGCTATTTCTACACAAATTGAAGATGCATTTACTCTTGCCGAAACGGCTCCTGAAGGTAAAGTCCCTTTCCCTGATATTCCTAGACAATCTGGTGGGACATATGATCAAAGCTCTTCCGATGAGTTTTTGTATGTGACCATGTCGGAAGGAGAACTCACTTTAGAGGTTCAAAACAATACGGGATTACACATCGATTATTTGGAGCTAAAGTTAAAGAATAACGATTCAAATAACCCATCTTTAATTGGTACTTTTCTATTTCAAGACATTACCAAAGATGATCCTAAAACTAAGTCCTTATCTCTTGTTGGTAGGCAGATGTATAAAGACATTTCTTTTGAAGTTTCTGCTGTTCAGATTACAGGGAATAATCTCAATCCAGATCCCAATACATATATACCATTGTCTTCTGAAGATGCGATTGTGCTTAATATTGAAGGTGAAAACATTACTGTTACAGATGGAAAAGTAAAGTTTCCTGAACAAACAGGCCCTTCAGAGACCTTTGTGTTCGACTTGGATTTTGATGATGATGTATCTATTGATTTTATCAATCTATCCGGCGGAGCTATGGAATACAGTTATGAGTCTAGTGTAAATACAACTTTAGAATTGGATTTGGAGATTCCTCAGTTGAAAGATCCTAATGGTAATTCTTTTAAGGAGGTGTTGATGATTGGTAATACTTCAGGTAATGTGGTCGACAATTCAATAGATTTGACGGGGTATCAATTCAACTTTGAAGGGGATGAAAACCAATTGGAGATTAAATATGCTTCTAAAATCACCCCAACGCTTGACTATGAAGATTTTAATGCTGAAGATTATGTAAACCTAAGCATTGGTATGGCTGACCTTGAGTTTAGTTATATCGAAGGTTATTTTGGTCAGATTATCGAGAATATAGAGCCGGGAGAATTGGACGTGGATGTGAGCGTCCTTGAAGATATTACATCCGGTATAAAATTGGAAACACCACAGTTGATTTTCACCATAGACAATTCGGTAGGAATTCCTTTTGAGATTGACTTAGATTTAACGGGGACTAATGGACCTAATAGTGAATCTCTCACAGGAACTCTTTTTGATGTGCCCTCGGGTTTTGGGACACCTATATCAAAGAGAGTTGTTTTTAATGAGGCAAATAACCTTTCTGAATTGATAGCCTTGGCACCCGAGATAATTTCTTATAGCGGTTCCGTTACTTCAAATCCAGAGGGTAATGTAGGTCCTAACTCCATCAGCCCCGGCACTGGTATAAGCTTTGGTTTTGAAATGGATTTACCTCTTTACCTAAGAGTTAGTGAGGCCGTTACTACGGATACTATGGATGTTGATTTGTCCGATTTAGATGATATCACATCAGATAATTTTGAAGATATTTCATTCAAGTTAAATGTGGAAAATGAATTTCCATTCGATGTAGAATTGATGATCTTATTCTCGGATTCTACGATTGGAACCGCTTTAGATACTTTGCAGGTAGGTATACTTAAAGCCGCAAAAGTGGATAATAACGGAAAAACTATGGCGCCTGAAGTTTATCCTTTAGAAATTGATTTGGATTCCGATCAGATTGATGCCCTATTCAATGCGAATCAATTACTTCTGGACTTGAAGTTGGCTTCATATGACTATAAAAATAAGGCTGTAAGACTGTATACCGATTATACTATTAAGATTGAGGCAGGAGTGAGGGTTAAATCAAAAATTGAAGAGTAATGAGGAAGTATATATTTCTATTAGCAACGTTTATTTGTGCAAGTACAATTGCTCAGAATATACATACGGGTTATCATTCGCAAGCATATATTTTACAGTCGAGTACGAATCCCGCCGCAATGCCAAGTTCAAATTTTGTACTAGGGATGCCTGTTTTAACGAACCTATCAACTCATATACAGTTTCCTGTGAGTTTGAGTGAAGCCCTTGATAAAAGGCAGGATGATTCTTTGACCATCAACATCCCCTCACTGATATCAAATTTTGGAGGGAAAGATGCTTTTTATGTTGATGCTCGTTTCAACTTATTACATGTAGGCTTCAAAGTGGGTTATGATAAGAATGTATTCTTGTATTTTGGAGATGAGCTTGTGAGTGATTTTAACATCAACTTTTCTGGCGATATATTTAATTATTTGACTCGTGGTAACGGTCACACTTTGGGTCAAAAAATTAATTTCAACAAAGAGCACTTCGATGGTACCTTGTACAACAGTTTTTATTTAGGTTCTGCAGTTGACTTCAATGATCAATTAAAAATAGGTATTCGTTTCAAAGTTCTGACAGGGATTGCAAACTTACATACAGAAAAAATTAACCTTGCATTTCAAACAAGTCCTGATTATTACCAAACGACCTTGTATTCAGATGTGTTGGTCAAAACCTCAGGTGGAGGAGGAGACTTTAACCCGATAAAGAACAGTGGTTTCGCTGTCGATTTGGGAGCCATTTATCAGGCGACTGATGATCTTGAGTTGAGTTTTGCTATAAACGACATAGGGAGCATCAAATGGGCTGAAGAAAACAATGAATTTTATACTACCGATGGCGAAAATGAATATGAATTTAAAGGCTTGATTCAGTCTAGTGCTGATGACGATTCAGATACTGAGAATCAAATAGATGAAATTGTTGATTCTTTGACAGCAACTATGGAGATTAATGAAATTAGTGAATCTTATTCGACCAAGTTAAAGTCAAATCTATATATAGGTGCAAAATACAAATTGACAGAGATGCATAGTTTTTCCTTTTTGTTTCACTCAAAAAAGCATCCAAATGTTAGTGTCAATACTTTTATGGCCGGTTATCAGTTGCAATTGGGAGATTCTTTTCAGTTGTTAACGTCCTACAAAAACTTCAGTGGAATAAGTAATGTCGGTGCAGGTTTTGTCCTAAGTCCTGGGCCTTTTCAATTCCATATGATTCTTGAAAACACCCTTCTAGAGGTGTTCGATCTCAAAAACTTTGGGATGCATATGGGCTTGGTGCTACACTTTGGAAGAGATGATTAAAATATTGATTTAGTCGATTTAAAAAGCCTCCCATTAAGGAGGCTTTTTTATTACTATTCTTCTAGGTTAATTTGAAAGTCAGCGTTGAATTTGAGTTTTCCAGATTTGTTAATTCCATCTAAAACAAAGCCTTTGATTACAGGGGTTTCACCTTTTTTAATCAGCTGAATGGTTTGTGTCTTTGAGAGCTTTTTGCCAAAAACTTCAAAAGGAATGGTGGTTTTACATCCCGAGTTAAATCGATTACAGCCGTAGGCATTTCGACCCAAAATAATTTCGCCTTCTTGACAACGAGGACATTTTAAAATCTCTTTTTCTTTGATTTCTAATTCAACCGTGAGCGACTCAGAAAAGCTTAGTTTTCCTTCTACTTTTGATTGGTCTTTTTCAAAACCTTTAATCCACCCTGTTTTACCGGATTTGACGAGTTGAAACACTTGTTTTTCGGTAAGTTTCTTGTTGAACTGAGAAAAAGAAACGGTGAAGTCACAGCCCTTTTTGTATTGACTACAACCGTAGGCTTTTTTACCTTTTAGTAGGCTGCCTGATTTACATTTTGGACATGTGGGCGACTCTGTTTTTTTTCTGAGTTTTTGATCTGCTTCTCGGAATCGGTTTACAGATGAGCGATTTTTCACATCGTGAACAACGGTGCTAACGAGTGCCTCCATTTCTTTAAGGAATATTTTTGCATCATAGTTACCCAGTTCGATATCTCTCAGCTTTTTTTCCCACTGCCCGGTAAGTTTTGGAGATTTAAGGAGTTCGTTTTGTATGGTATCTATCAACTGAACTCCCATAGGGGTTGCAACCAATTTCTTTTTTTGCTTTACAATGTATTTTCTCCGGAAAAGTGTTTCGATCACAGCAGCACGAGTAGATGGTCGTCCAATTCCATTTTCCTTCATCAAGTCGCGCATCTCTTCGTCATCAACTTGTTTACCTGCGGTCTCCATAGCTCTAAGCAGGGAGGCTTCCGTAAGCCATGAAGGCGCTTTGGTGCTTTTTTCATTTAAAGTCGCTTTGTGCGGACCTCTTTCATTTACAATAAAGTTTGGCATAATCGCATCACTAGAATCGGCATCTATATTTTTACCGTAAACAATTCTCCAGCCCATATCTAGGATTTGTTTCCCGCTGGTTCGAAACAAAATGGTATTTACTTTTCCCTTGACTGTGGTATTAGAGAGGGTGCAGTCGGGATAAAAAGCTGCGATAAATCTTTTGGTGATGAGGTCGTAGACTTTTTTTTCGTTGTAAGTTAAGCCTGAACTCGGATTTTGTCCTGTGGGAATAATGGCATGATGATCGGTGACTTTTTTGTCGTTAAATACTTTTTTTGATTTCCGAATGGGCTTTCCTAATAAAGGCTCAGTAATTGTTTGGTAAACTTTTAAACCTTTTAGAATCCCTTCTATTTTTGGATAGACATCCATCGGAAGAAAGGTGGTGTCTACACGAGGATAAGAGCAGAGTTTTTTCTCATAAAGACTTTGTATCGTTTTTAACGTTTCTTCTGCGGATAGGCTGAATCTGTTGTTGCAAGAGACTTGAAGGGAGGTAAGGTCAAACAATCGCAGTGGACTTTCTTTACCTTCTTTAGTTTCGTTAGAAATAATTTCAAATTCAGCCTTTTCAATGTCCTTAAGTTGCTGTCTTGCTTTTTCTTCATCCAGAAACTTGCCAGATTCAGCACTAAAAAGAGTCTCTTTGTATTCTGTTTCCAGCACCCAATAAGGGCTGGGTTTGAAGTTTTCAATTTCTTTTTGTCGATTGACAATCATCGCCAAAGTGGGTGTTTGTACTCTACCGATGGATAATACTTGTTTGCCACTTCCGTATCTGAGTGTGTAGAGCCGAGTCGCATTAAACCCAAGTACCCAATCACCAATGGCCCTTGCCTTTCCCGCATGGAACAATCGATCAAAGTCAGTTCCTTTTCTGAGCTTAGCAAAACCTGCCTTGATGGCCTCATTGGTTAGGGAGGAAATCCACAAACGCTCCATAGGTTTTGTATTTCCTGCATGTTCTAAAACCCAGCGTTGTATTAACTCTCCTTCTTGCCCCGCATCTCCACAGTTAATGATAGATGCGGCATTTTTAACCAGGTGTTTAATGATTTGGAATTGTTCTTGGACGCCTTTATTGTCGATGAGTTTAATTTCGTAGGCTGGGGGGAGTATGGGGAGATAACTGAGATTCCAAGGCTTCCATGATGGGTTGTACTCATGAGGTTCTTTTAAGGTGCAGAAATGCCCAAAAGTCCAACTTACCTGATAGCCATTGCCCTCATAGTAACCCATCTTTTTTTCATTAGCTCCAATAACCTGAGCTATTTCTCTTGCCACACTGGGCTTTTCCGCAATACAAAGCTTCATGAATTTTCCTCAAACAGTTTCGAAAAGTATAAAAATATAAGACCAAATAACAGTCTTGTGGATAAGTTGTGTGATTTTAGATTTTAGCCAAATGGTCTATGATTTTATCATTCTTCCTAAGCCTTGTGTATCTTAACTTTTATTTCCTGTTCTAGGATCAGATTGCCAAATATAATCTCATTTGATTGTTGATAAGATTCTCTTATTTAGGTTCGACTTGGTTCGATTTCTGAAACATTTCTATGTATTTTTAAAGAGGTTAAAAAGTTCATTGTTGGATCCATCATCTTTCAATTACCATGTACATTAGACTCATTAGTTTATTCATTGTCTTCACCAGTGTGTTTGGCTTTTGGGGTGACGGTCTCTCTAAGGTTCCCGAACCTCCGGTGGCACCCCCATACATGAGGGCTGAAAGTCCTTGGGCAGATTCACTAATTCAAATCATGAGTCTTGATGAGAAGATTGGACAGTTGTTTATGGTGGCAGCCAATGGTAAGCATTCCGAAGAATCCGATTATTTGAAGATTGACACCTTACTTGATGCCTATGGATTGGGTGGGCTTATCTATTTTCAATCAGAACCTCAGCAACATAATACCTTAGTCAATCGGTTTCAGTCTAAATCAAAGATTCCATTGATGAATGGGATTGATGGTGAATGGGGCTTGGCGATGCGTATTGATAGTCTAGAAGCATACCCTTGGAACATGACCTTAGGTGCTGTCCAGAACGATAGCTTACTTTATGAAATGGGAGGGGCCATTGCTCAAGAGTGTAAAGCCATGGGTGTACATTTTAATTTCACACCCGTTGTGGATGTCAATTCCAATCCTTTAAACCCCATCATCAATGCAAGATCCTATGGGGAAAACCCTGTAAATGTGAGTCAGAAAGCACTTGCTTTGATGCGCGGTATGCAAGATTCGGGTGTTTTGGCTTGTGCAAAACATTTCCCCGGTCACGGTGACACCGATTCGGATTCTCACAAAACACTTCCCATCATCCATCACTCGAAATCAAGGATTGATTCTGTTGATTTATTTCCTTTCAAAAAATTAGTAGATGCTGGTGTTGCTTCGGTTATGGTCGCTCATTTAAACATCCCTGCATTAGACTCAACATCAAATCGAGCCAGTACCTTATCACCTTATATCGTGGACACCTTACTGCAACAGGATCTCAATTTTAGCGGTTTGGTATTTACCGATGCTCTAAATATGAAAGGGGTGAGTGATTATTATGATAGTGGATCTTTAGAAGTATCTGCTCTTCAGGCAGGCAATGATGTGCTTCTTTTTCCTGAAGACGTTCCCGCGGCTTTTGAGGCAATTCATCGAGCGATTGAAGATGGTTTATTGACCCAAAACAGGATCAACGAATCTTGTCATAAGATTTTGAAAGCTAAGGAATGGCTTGGTTTGACCTCTAAAAGTATTCTTGATACTTCAAATGTTCTTAACAGAGCTCAGGGTGCAAAAACAGAATTTCTAAGACAGCGTTTGGAGTCATCAGCATTGACGCTTTTGAAAAATAAAGATGCTTTGTTACCGATTGTGGACTTGAAAAATCAAAAAATAGCCGTCTTAACAATAGGCGAAGCCAACTCTGAGCCTTTTGTTCGTCAGTTGAAGCGGTATTTAAATATTCACAAATATGAGGTGAGTTTAGATGAAGCTTCAGACTTTGATCAGTTGATCATTTCAGTTCACAAGTCGAATACTTCCCCTTGGAAATCCTATAAGATTTCTGAGGAAGAAAAAGAGATGATAAGCCTTTTATCCAAAGAAACTAAGGTCTCTCTAGTCATCTTCGCCAATCCTTACAGTTTGCTCAATGCCGATCATATGGAAAATGTAAATTCAATTGTGATGGCCTATCAAAACTCAGTTTCTATGCAGTCTCTGGCGGCACAAAGTTTATTTGGGGGGATTCCTATAACAGGAAAATTACCCGTAAGTCTTACCGAAGAATATAAAGTCGATTTCGGTTTAAGCTTGAACGCTATAGATCGATTGAAATATACTCTGCCAGAAGAAGTTGGTATGAATAGAGACACACTAAGCTTGATAGATACTTTGGTAAACGAAGCCATAAAAATGAAAGCGACTCCAGGGTGTCAAGTTTTAGTCGCTAAAGAGGGAAAAGTGTTCTATAACAAAAGTTTTGGTTACCACACCTATGATAGCCTTAATATGGTTGATGAATTTGATGTTTATGACATCGCTTCCATCACTAAAATCGCGTCTACATTGCCTATAATTATGCAAAAAGTAGATGCTGGCAGCTTTAATGTCGACAAGAAGATTGCCAAGTATTTGAGCTTAGAGGATACCTGCTCTAAAGCGAAGTTAACGCCACGAAAAATGCTCAGTCATCAAGCCCGATTGTGGCCTTGGATTCCATTTTATCGAGAAACCTTAAATGAAAATGGGCGCTTAAATCCTCTGATATATTCAGACAAACAGGAGAAAGAATTTAAGATCCAAGTAGCTAAAGATATATTCATGAATGAAACTTATCTAGATACAATTACAGATCGAGTCATTCATTCTAAAATGCGGGATGAAAAAGGATATAAATACAGCGATTTGGCATATTACATACTAAAGGATGTGATTGAGATTCAAGAAAGGAGTTCCTTGAAAGATTTAGTTCAAAATCGAATTTATGAGGATTTAGGTGCTAATTTTACCACTTATCATCCGCTTGAGAAATTTGATATAGAATCGATTGTTCCCACTGAAAATGACACCTATTTCAGAAATCAATTGCTGAGAGGATATGTTCATGATCCTGGGGCTGCCATGCAAAATGGCGTTGGTGGGCATGCGGGGCTTTTCTCTAATGCCAACGATATGGCAAAACTTATGCAGATGTATCTGAATGGAGGTGTTTATGGAGGGAAGAGGTACATTAAAGAGAAGACCTTGAAGGAATTTACCTCTTGTCAGTATTGTCGAAAAGACAATCGTAGAGGGATTGGATTTGATAAACCTGTAATTGATGATTCTGATGGACCTACTTGTAGGCAAGCTTCCCCTTCAAGTTTTGGGCATTCTGGTTTTACAGGAACCCTAGTATGGGCAGATCCAGAACATGATTTGATTTATGTATTTTTATCAAATAGAATTCATCCATCCGCTGAAAACTTTATCTTAGTGAGAGAAAATTTCAGAACTCGAATTCAAGAAGTAATCTACAAGGCAATTGAATAAGTTATGAGAATAGGAATTGTATGTTATCCTACTTTTGGAGGAAGCGGAATTGTTGCGACTGAACTGGGTAAAGCGCTTGCGGATAAAGGACATGAGGTTCATATCATTGCATACCGACAACCCGTTAGGTTGAACGAACAAGTTAATAATGTTGTTTTTCATGAGGTTAGAGTTGTCGACTATCCCTTATTTGATTATCCACCTTATGAACTTAGTTTAGCCTGTAAGCTTTTGGATGTTGTAAAATTTGAGAAGTTAGACTTGCTTCATGTACATTATGCCATTCCACACGCTTATGTTGCTTATACAGCCAAACAAATGCTGGCTGATGAGGGGATACATATTCCCATTGTCACCACCTTGCATGGAACAGACATCACTTTAGTGGGAAAAAACCCATCAATCACTCCTGCAGTTACTTTTTCCATCAATCACTCTGATGTCGTTACCGCTGTTTCAGAAAGTTTGAAGGTAGAGACTTTGTCTCATTTCCCTATTCGTAAGGAGATTAAGGTGATTCCCAATTTTATAGATTTCAGTCTACACAAATATATTTTTGACAAGGACTTACACGCACACTTTACCTCAGGAAAAGAGAAAATCATTATTCATATTTCCAATTTTAGACCTGTGAAGAGGGTCACGGATGTCATTCGAATTTTCGCTAAAGTTAGGTCAAAGTTACCCGTAAAATTATTGATGGTTGGCGATGGCCCAGAAAGAGAAGTTGCTGAGTATCAGTGCAGAGATATGGGGTATTCTGATGACGTAAAGTTTTTAGGTAAAATAAAGGATGTTTCTCGTTTGTTGGCCATCTCAGATTTGTTCTTATTGCCTTCTGAAAAAGAAAGTTTTGGTTTGGTAGCTCTTGAAGCTATGGCTGCATCTATGCCGGTAATATCCACGAATATCGGTGGATTGTCTCGTGTAAATATAGACGGGAAAACAGGTTTTACTTCAGCGGTGGGAGATATAGAAAAAATGGCAAACGATGCAATATCACTTTTAAATGACGGTGAAATGTATCATAGTTTTTCTACTAATGCCAACCAAGTTGCTAAACAATACGATTTACCCAAGATTCTTCCTCTTTATGAGGACGTCTATCAAGAGGCATTGGGTAATCTTCATAAAGAAAGCACAAACCTTTAGTCTTAAAAAAAATCTATGATGTGGGTCGAAAAGCAAGGGAAGTTAGTCAAAGAATATAAGTTCAACAATTTTAAAGAAGCGATTGCCTTTATCAATCGAATTGCTGTAATCTGCGAGAGAGAAAAGCATCACCCCGAAATTTACAACGAATACAACCGCCTGATTTTGTCATTTTGCACGCATGATGAGGGCGGTAAGATAACGGATAAAGACTTTCTCTTGACGCGTTTGATCGATGAGATGCCATGATTGAAAAACATCTTGAAATTGTCGGATGTAATCATAGAAAGATATCAATTGATTACAGATATCTAGAGACTTCAGTTAAAATGATTCCCGTTATATACGTTCATGGCTACAAAGGCTTCAAAGACTGGGGCGCCTCAAACTTAGTTGCGAATTCATTTGCTGATAAAGGTTTTTTCTATTTAAAGTTCAACTTTTCTCACAATGGCGTTACAAGTGAACATCCAATAGATTTTGTTGACTTGGAAGCTTTTGGGAATAATAATTATGAGATTGAACTCAACGAACTGGGCTTAGTTATTGATTGGTTAGAATCCTCAATATTAAATGTGGATTTCACCAAGTTGTCTGTCATTGGGCACAGTAGAGGCGGAGGGATTGTTTTATTGAGAACCGCCCAGGATCGCAGAATAAACAAGGCAATTACATGGGCCTCGGTTTGCGATTTCAACAGAAGATTCACTCCCGATTTTTCTGATTGGGAAGATACAGGGGTTCAGTATGTTTACAACGCAAGAACCCTACAGATGATGCCCTTGTATTATCAATTCTATGAGAATTTCCTTAAAAATTTTGCTAAACTAGATATTCTCAGTCAATGTCGTCGAATTGACAAACCCTTATTGATTGTTCATGGTACTGAAGATCATGCGGTAAGTATTGATGAAGCTATGGAGATTCACGATCTTGTCAATGGGTCCAGTTTAGTTAAGATTCTTAATGCAGGCCATACCTTTGGTGCTGTTCACCCCTATGATCAAAACACACTTCCTACGGACCTGATTCATGTGATTAAGTCTTCTGTAAGTTTCTTAACTGATATTTAATTTATTTTTTCAGTTAATAATTAGTTTCTCCTTTCTTTAAACGTTTGAAGTTATAGACAGCACCCATTAATATTCCATGCCGTTTATTTGTCAACCTATAAATTTTATTATAAATTTACAATAATATAAATATATAATTAAGTATAGTAGTGGGAGGGATTAATAAAATACAAACTGAATATTCTGATGTAGGGATTCTCAGTCAGATTGCTGAGGTTTATGTCTATATATTAAAGGATCAAGAAACTTCTATGGAATTTGAAAGAGTTTCAGAGATGGTAGATACGATTGACCGTTTCTCTCAGCAAGTTTGGGCCTCATATGCGATGATAGATTTGAGATGTAAGTTGAAAAAGGGGACTACAAAAACAACAAGACTTTCCCATAGTGATTACAAGATATTGGCAAGTATAAGTCATATTAAATTGATTCTTTCACGCTCTACAATTAATGATTATGAGAAAAATAAAAAGTCAATTTTTGAGAGTATTTTAAAGGAAGCAGAGAATTTTTCAACCATTAAAATTCTATCAAAAAAATCCAAGTCAGCTCTTCATTCCTGTTTGTTGTATTCATCTATTAACTAAAAACATCATTAATATGAAGGTACATGTTCCTGAAATGTTTGCTCTAAAATCTAAGGTTGCCACCCATTCTAAAGCATGGAAAGTACTGGTCGTGGATGATAGACTTTCTGTTCAAAAGGCGACTTGTTTACTGCTAGGAAAAATGTCTTATGCTGGAAGTGGTTTCGAGACCATAGAATCTTATTCGTTTAAAGACTCAAAAAAGATTTTAAAGGAGGGTAATGACATCGCTTTGGTTATTTTAGACGTCCATCTTGAGGGAAATGACATAGGTTTACAGATGATGAACTACATCCGCAGGGATTTGCAGAATGATACGGTTAGAGTAATCCTGAGGACGGGTTATCCGACTTTATTTCCTGAGGAAGCCATTACCAAAGAGTATCATATTGATGGTTGCTTGTTTGAGGAAGAAAACACGTTTAGTAAGCTAGAGTTTGAGATTATTGGTGCCATACAGACCTACAGAAAAATTCTTAGCATTAATAATTATTTAGAGGGTTTTGCAAGTGGTGTTGCGATAGAAATAAAAAACTCTTTAAATATGTTTGGACTTAATTTCTCGACATTAAAAAATGAACTTTTTGAGGTCAGAAATATACATCGTGATGAGAATGCTGAATATTTTACAGAACTGATTAATAAGGGAGTTCACATTTGCAAACGATCAGATATGATTGTAGATCTAATGCTCAGAAACATAAGAAAAGCTCGTATTGATGATAAGTGCTTCAAGCATATAAGAATGTCGAGTATTGTTCAGCAATCCATTGAGGATTTCGCTTATTCTAGCGCCTATGAGAATGATAAGTTTGAGTTGGATTTCTATCAAGATTTTACATTCAGAGGCGATGAAAATTCATTTGTTTACGTATTGTTTAATCTTTTCAAAAATTCACTTTTCTATTTAGTTGATAAGCCTGAAGGGAAAATACAAATTCGACTGGAACTGGGGACAGATCAAAATGCCTTGTATTTTAAAGATAATGGAATCGGTATTCCCAAAGATCAGGTCAATAACATTTTTGAGGGTTTTAGGAGTCAAAGCGAAATTGAAAATACAGGTTTAGGTTTGGCTTTTTGTAAACAAGTGATGAGAGATTTTGGTGGAGATATCATTTGCCAGTCTGATTATGGCTATTGGACCCAATTTATTCTGACCTTTCCTAGGTGCTCATAAAATTATGACTTTAAATAAATGATTGATGTAATCCCTTAAAACAATTTGATTTACAGTCTTCGTTATTGTGAATGTTTTGTAATTTTGTGCTACAAAAAATATTAAAAAACTTAAAACAAGAAAAATGGCAGTATTAGTAGGCAGAAAAGCACCAAAATTTTCAGCAAAAGCAGTTGTTAATGGAACATCTGTTGAAGCAGACTTTTCTTTAGATCAATATTTGGGTAAGAAAAACGTAATCCTTTTCTTTTACCCAAAAGATTTCACTTTTGTTTGTCCAACAGAATTACATGCATTTCAAGAGAAATTAGGTGAATTTCAAAATAGAAATACAGAAGTTGTTGCCGTATCTACTGATACTGAAATGTCTCACTGGGGATGGTTGCAAATGGAGAAATCTAAAGGGGGTATCAAAGGGATTACTTACCCGATTGTGGCTGATACAAACAAAACAATATCAAAGAACTTTGATGTTTTAACGGGTGATTACTTCATTAGTGAAGATGATCAACTACAAGCAGATGCTGAGTTGGTCGCTTACCGTGGATTATTTTTGATTGACAAAGATGGTGTTGTTCAACACCAAGTTGTAAATAATCTTCCACTAGGGAGAAATGTAGATGAAGCCATTCGAATGGTGGATGCTCTGACTTTTGTGGAAGAAAATGGTGAAGTATGTCCTGCCAACTGGGCTAAAGGTAAAGAAGCTATGAAGCCTTCTCACGAAGGAACTGCTGATTATTTAGCAAAGAACTAAGTGATAATAATAACTTTAAAAATGCGCTCCATCATCGGAGCGCATTTTTTTTGGATACTTTATTAGCTATAAATCGTGATTATGTGTAGTTAATACGTTGTTTTTACGTATCTTTGCAAAACAATGAAGCAAGTAAACATATACACGCCATCAGAACGCCCTGTTCTTACCATTGGTATTGGACGTTTCTCTCCTCTAGATAGATTCAGGAGGGAACCCAATAGGCAATAATTTTATGCGGGAATCCCTGCTTATGCCACCTCTCACAATTACTTATTATCCAGCACCTATTTTAACACACGTTAAATCTTTTTGTTATGCAATTTAACATTCAAGTGACCAATAAAAGTCATGAAAAACACGCACATTTCATTTGTGAAATCATGGAAAAAGCGGCTAAAGTTAGAGGCACAGGTATAGCTAAAAGAAAGCCGGAATACATTAAGGAGAAAATGTCTCAAGGTAATGCTGTAATTGCTTTGGATGGAGATATGGCTGTGGGCTTTTGCTATATTGAAAGTTGGGAAGGGCATAAATATGTAGCTAATTCGGGTCTTATCATTCATCCAGATTACCGAAAAAAAGGTCTTGCAAAAGCCATTAAGAAAGAGATTTTCGAACTTTCCAAAACCAAATTCCCAGAATCTAAATTGTTTGGAATCACTACCAGTATGGCTGTGATGAAGATTAACTCTGATTTAGGATACAAACCGGTTGCTTTTTCAGAACTGACAACGGATGAGAATTTCTGGAAGGGATGTCAAAATTGCACCAATTACGATGTGTTACAGCGAACGAATAAAACCATGTGTTTGTGTACGGGTATGGTCTGTGATTTTAAAGAGATGTAAGTCACATTTTAAAGAGAATAATTGATTCAGGTTTGAAATAACTTAAAACTTATAAAGCATTCTTAAGATGAAAAAGGATAAAATAGTATTGGCATTTAGCGGAGGTCTAGACACTTCTTACTGTGTAAAATACCTCAAGCACGAAAAAGGATTTGAGGTTTACTCGGCGATTGTTAATACCGGTGGTTTTACAAAGGATGAATTGGTCGATATAGCAGAAAAAGCCAAACATCTTGGAGTCGTTAATCATGAAACACTTGAGGAAACTCAAGCTTACTATGACCATATCATCAAGTATTTGATATTTGGTAATGTTCTAAAAAATAACACCTATCCTTTGTCTGTAAGTGCGGAGCGTATTTATCAGGCGATTTCTCTGGCGAAATATGCCAAATCTATAGGTGCTAATTACATAGCTCATGGAAGTACAGGAGCCGGGAATGATCAGATTCGTTTTGATTTAATATTTCAATTGATTGCGCCAGAAA
Source organism: Flavobacteriales bacterium (assembly GCA_022425195.1). GTDB lineage: Bacteria > Bacteroidota > Bacteroidia > Flavobacteriales > UBA7430 > UBA7430. The sequence continues at coordinate 45,859 of JAKMFX010000016.1, forward strand.
TTACGATTATCACTCCGATTAGAGATCAGCAATTATCACGAAAGGCTGAAATTGAGTACCTCGCAAAGCACGGTGTTGAAGTGGATTGGAAGAAAGCACAGTACTCAGTTAACAAGGGCTTATGGGGTACAAGTGTTGGAGGTGCAGAAACTTTGACCTCTCATAAATCTCTTCCTGAATCTGCTTATCCTAGTCAGCTTGAAGCTGATGATGCTCAAGAACTGGTTATTGAGTTTACTCAAGGTGAAATATCAGGAGTAAATGGCATTCAAATGAAACCTATTGATGCCATAGAATTCATTGAAAATACGGCCAATAAGTATGCGATAGGTCGTGACATTCACGTAGGTGACACAATCATTGGAATCAAAGGTAGAGTGGGTTTTGAAGCAGCAGCTTCAAGTATCATCATCAAGGCTCATCATACCTTAGAGAAACATACACTCTCTAAATGGCAACTTCACTGGAAAGAACAATTGGCCAACTGGTACGGTATGTTCATTCATGAGGCACAATATTTTGAGCCCGTCATGCGAAATATAGAAACTTTTTTATCAGATACCCAAGTCAATGTATCGGGAAAGGTCTTTGTTGAGCTAAACCCTTATCGATTTACCATTAAAGGAATTGATTCTGTTCATGATTTAATGACTTCAGACTTTGGAGAATACGGTGAGATAAACAAAAATTGGTCGGGAGATGATGTGAAGGGATTCACAAAAATATTGGCCAATTCTATGCAAATTTTTAACCATGTAAATAAAAAGTAATGATACAAGTAGGAGTTGTAGGAAGTAGTGGCTATGTGGCAGGAGAATTAATTCGTTGTCTTGTACATCATCCAGGTGTGAACATCGACTTTTTGTACAGTCATTCCAATTCGGGAATGAATGTTTCTGAAATGCATCAAGATTTATTGGGACACGCTGATTTGAAATTTAGTAGTAATGTTAACCCTGATATTGATGTTCTGTTTTTATGCTTGGGACATGGTAATTCTGCTAAATTTTTAAAAAATCATACCTTTTCAGATGAGACAAAATTCATAGACCTTAGTAATGATTTCCGCCTTAAGGAAAATTCGAACCTACAGGGCAAATCCTTTACCTATGGTTTGGTAGAGTTGAATAAGGATGAGATCATAAATGCAAATCATGTAGCCAACCCGGGTTGTTTCGCTACTGCCATTCAGTTGGGATTGTTGCCATTAGCTAAGCACGGTCAATTAAAACAATCCGTACACATTAATGCCATTACAGGCTCTACTGGCGCGGGAAAGTCTTTAAGTGATACATCACACTTCAGTTGGAGAAATAATAACATATCCATTTACAAAGCTTTTAGACATCAGCATTTGGACGAAATCAATGAAAGCTTACACAGCTTACAGCCAGATGCATCTGACTTAAACTTCTTACCCGTTAGAGGGAATTTTACTCGAGGTATATTTGCCAGTATTTATACGGAAACTCAATTATCTCAAGAGGAATTAATAACTTTGTATCAAAAGTTTTACGAAGGGAATCCATTTGTATTCGTCAGTGAAAAATCGGTTCATCTTAAACAAGTTGTAAATACCAATAACTGCTTTATACAGGTCGAAAAAATTGACGATAAAGTTTTGGTCACTTCAGTAATCGATAACCTATTGAAAGGAGCGGCGGGTCAAGCCATTCAAAATATGAACCTCATGTTTGGTCTGGAAGAAAGCATTGGAATTCGTTTCAAAGCCAACTATTTATAAATTACATCAACCCTTACCCTAGATGACAACATTAAGCGGAGTTAAAAAGCAAGAAAGTGGATTGTTCGACGTGTATCCAAGATTTGATGTTACACCTACCAGAGCAGAGGGTGTATACGTTTTTGATCAAGATGATAAAAGGTACCTAGATTTATATGGAGGTCATGGAGTGATGTCTATTGGACATTCACATCCTGAATATGTTACTCAAGTAACCCGCCAGTTGAATAAAATTGGTTTTTATTCGAATTCCGTATTGATGCCTATTCAAGAAGAGTTTTCTGATAAATTGACATCACTTAGTGGCTACACGGATTACCAATTGTTTTTTTGCAATAGCGGTGCTGAAGCGAATGAAAATGGATTAAAGCTAGCCTCTTTCCATACTGGGAAAACAAAGGTGATCGCTTTCAAAGGAAGTTTTCATGGACGAACGGCAGCTGCTCTAAATGTTACTGACAATTCTAGGTTATCAGCGCCACTTAATAAAAACAACTTTGAGGTAGTATTCCTAGAACTAAATGATAAAGAGGCTCTGACGGAAGCTTTGAAGGATAAAGACGTCAGTGCTGTCATTGTAGAAGGGATACAAGGAGTAGGTGGACTTGATGCTCCCTCTGACGATTTTTTGAATTTTGTGTCAGAGACCTGTAAAAAACATGAAGCTTTACTCGTGTTGGATGAAGTGCAAAGTGGTTACGGCCGTACTGGACGGTTTTTTGCACATCAGCATGCTAACATCTCTGCTGACATCATATGTATGGCAAAAGGGATGGGGAATGGCTTTCCTATCGGAGGGCTGTTGATCGCTCCTCATATCAATGCAACTTCTGGTATGCTAGGCACAACATTTGGTGGAAATCATCTGGCTTGTGCTGCAGGAATTGCTGTGTTAGATACACTCAAAAATGAGTCTCTAATTGAGAACGCTGCACATGTAAGCGAATTTTTAATCCCTGAGCTTAAAACCATACCCAGCATAAAAAAGATTAAAGGTAGAGGTTTAATGCTCGGAGTAGAGTTTGACTATCCAGTAAAAGAATTACGATCAAAATTGTTATACGATTTTCAAATTTTCACCGGGGGCTCAGCAAATCCAAACTTGCTTCGTATCTTACCACCTCTAAATATTACGATTGAAGAAATTACGCCGTTTGTTCAGGCTTTAAAAAAAGTATTAAAGTGAAAAAGTTTACTTCTATAACAGATGTTAATGACCTTAAAAGTCTTTTAAGTATTGCTCAGGAGTTAAAGAGCAATCCATTTAAAAATAAGTTGTTAGGTGAAAATAAAACACTCGGCTTGTTGTTTTTTAATCCGAGTTTAAGAACTCGTTTGAGTACTCAGAAGGCCGCCATGAATTTGGGCATGAACGTCATTGTTATGAATTTAAATAACGATGGTTGGGCCATTGAATTTGGAGATGGAACGGTAATGAATCAGGGTACTCAAGAACACATTAAAGAAGCCGCTGGAGTCGTTTCTCAATATTGTGACATCATAGGAATTCGGACATTTGCCTCCTTAACCAATAAGGCTGATGATTATCAAGATTCCGTGCTCACTAACTTTATAAAGCACAGTACAGTTCCAGTAATCTCGCTCGAAAGTGCTACGTTACACCCTTTACAGTCCTTAGCCGATCTCATAACGATTGCAGAACATAAAATCATTGATAAGCCTAAGGTTGTACTTACCTGGGCGCCACATCCTCGAGCGCTTCCGCAGTCGGTATCTAATTCATTTATTGAATGGGTTAAACAAACAGATGTAGATTTAACCATAACTCATCCCGAGGGGTATGAGCTAAATGAAGAGTTTACCCAAGGCGTTGAAATTTCTTATGATCAGGAAAAAGCATTTGAAAATGCCGATTTTATTTATGCAAAAAATTGGTCCTGCTATCGCGATTACGGAAAGACGCTCAATAACTTAGATCACTGGGTGGTTAGTGAAGAGAAGATGAAACTAACCAACAACGCAAAGTTCATGCATTGTTTACCTATAAGACGAAATGTGGTTGCAACCGATCAGGTGTTGGATGCTCCTTCTTCATTGGTTCTAGAGCAAGCAAACAACAGAACCTTTGCAGCACAGGCCGTTTTATTAAAAATGTTACGTGATGAAGACTAAATTAACCGTCATCAAAATAGGCGGTGAAATCATAAATAACCCAGAACAATTACAGGCATTTCTAGGCGATTTTAGTCGTCTTAATGAGCCTAAAGTTTTAGTTCATGGAGGGGGCAAAATAGCCACTGCCTTGAGTGCAAAACTCGGTATTGAAACCCGTATGCAAGAGGGGAGACGAATTACCACCAAAGAGAACTTGGAGGTAGTGACCATGGTTTATGCCGGACTCATCAACAAAAACATTACGGCATCACTTCAGTCTCAACAATGCAATGCCATAGGTTTGTCTGGAGCAGATGCGAGTGTGATTGTTGCCTCGAAGCGACCTTCAAATCCCTTGGACTATGGATATGTAGGAGACATACAATCCATCAACTCGAAGGTCATTGATACCTTCGTTCAAAGTCAAATGGTTCCTGTTTTTTCTGCGATTTGCCATGACGGTAAAGGACAGTTGTTGAACACAAATGCAGATACCATTGCCACAGAGATTGCCATAGCAATGAGTGAAAAGTACGATACAGAATTGATTTACTGTTTTGATAAGAAAGGGGTCTTGATGGACGTGAATGATGATGATTCTGTTGTCGAAAAAATCAATACAGATGTCTATCGTAATTTACGAGAAAAAAAGGTAATTCACGATGGCATGCTTCCCAAAATGGAAAATGCATTTCATGCTTTGAATCATAAGGTATCAAAGGTAATGATTGGAAACACCGATTTTATCAAGGACAGAACAGAAGCGCACACGCTTTTAACACTTTAATTATGAAAGAACAATACCAAATAGCTGTTGAATTGCTTCAGAAATTGATTCAAACACAGTCATTCTCTAGTGAGGAACACAACACCGCTGCCATTATTGAAGACTGGTTGGAGGATCATGGAGTGTCTTTTAACAGAACCCAGAACAACATATGGGCAGTCAACAAATACTTTGATGAAAATAAGCCTACCATCTTATTGAATTCTCACCACGATACGGTAAGACCCAACAAAGGGTATACCAATGACCCTTACGATGCATTTATAGAAGGTGATAAGTTGTTCGGATTGGGCAGTAATGATGCGGGTGGATGCTTGGTGAGTTTACTATCCACTTTTGTTCATTTTTATGAACAAAAAAACATGAAATACAATTTGGCAGTTGCGGCGACTGCTGAGGAAGAAAGCTCAGGACCCAACGGGCTCAATAGCATTCTGGAAATCCTTCCAGAAATCGACTTTGCCATCGTTGGAGAGCCGACAGAAATGCATTTGGCGATTGCTGAAAAGGGTTTATTGGTCATCGATGCTTACGCCAAAGGAATTCCTGGGCATGCAGCTCACGAAAATACAGTAAATGCAATTACGAATGCCATTAAAGACATCGAGTGGATTAACAATTACAAATTTTCTAAAGTATCTGATCAGCTTGGAAAGGTGAAAATGAGCGTGACTCAGATTAAGGCGGGAGAATTACATAACTTAGTCCCTGCAGAATGTCATTTCGTGATTGACATTCGAGTCAACGAAGCTTACAGCAACAGAGAAGTGTTTGAGATCATTTCCGAGAACACCCAGAGTGAATTGAAGCCTCGATCCTTTAAGTTGAATTCTTCATCGATTGATAAAGGGCATCCATTGGTGCTTGCTGGGATTGATATGGGTAGAAAGACCTACGGTTCACCTACACTATCAGATCAGTCGGTTTTGAGTTGTAACTCTGTTAAATTGGGCCCTGGAGTTTCATTGCGTTCTCACAGTGCCAATGAATATATCTTAGTCAGTGAAATTGAGGAGGGCATTCGTTTGTACAAAGAATTATTGAGTAAAATTTTGTAAAAATAAGAGCTATGAAACTTTGGGATAAAGGGTACACTACAAATAATATCGTTGACAAGTATACGACTGGTAATGATCGCGTACTGGATTTGAAATTGGCCAAACACGATGTTACCGGAAGTGTGGCTCATGCCAAAATGCTTCATAGTATCAATATTCTCTCTAAGGAGGAACTTGACGCTGTTTTAAAAGGCTTGTCTGAAATTCAAAAAACCATTGATGACGGAACCTTTATCATTGAGGATTCTTTTGAGGATGTTCACAGTAAAATAGAGTTCGAACTAGTCCAGAAAATAGGGGATGCGGGTAAAAAAATTCACACCGCAAGATCTCGTAATGATCAAGTCTTGTTGGATTTACATTTGTATACGAAAGCAGAAATCCTTGAAATGAAAGAGGGAGTGAAAAAACTCTTTGACACATTGATGGAACTAAGTGATAAATACAAAGAGGTATTGATTCCGGGTTACACCCATCTTCAAGTGGCAATGCCTTCTTCATTTGGGCTTTGGTTTGCTTCTTATGCAGAATGTTTAATCGACGATCTCGTCCTTTTAAATGCTGCTTACAAAATCAGCAATCAAAACCCTTTGGGATCTGCTGCAGGTTACGGTTCTTCATTTCCTATTGATCGAACAATGACCACAGAGCTCATGGAATTTGAAACGCTAAAATACAATGTTGTAGCAGCTCAGATGAGTAGAGGTCGTCTAGAGAAAACAACCTCTTTTGCCATGGCATCTGTTTCCAGTACACTATCTAAGTTAGCATCAGATGTTTGCTTGTATATGAGTCAGAATTTTAACTTCTTGAGCTTTCCCAAAGAGCTTACTACAGGCTCGAGCATCATGCCACACAAGCAAAACCCGGATGTGTTTGAATTGCTGAGAGCGAAGAGTAATAAGCTTCAAAACTTGCCCACAGAGATGATTATAATCACCAATAATCTGACCAGTGGCTACCATAGAGATTTTCAATTGTTAAAAGAAAATTACATGGAAGCCATAGACACCTTAAAAGACAATCTGGAGGTTACAAGCTTCATGCTGCATCATGTCATTGTAAACGAAAACTGTATTGATGATGCCATCTATGACTACATGTACAGTGTTGAGGAGGTCAATAAGCTGGTGATGAGTGGTATGACATTTCGAGATGCCTACAAGAAATTGGGTGCTGAAATTTTCGACGGTGCGTTTCATCCCGATAAAAAAGTCATCCATTCGCATGAAGGTAGTATCGGTAATCTTTGTTTAAAGGAGATTCAAGAGAAATTTGAAGCTAATTATTAGCGGCTTACTTTAATTGAGCCTTATTCTGTAATAGAATGCACATAGCCTAAGAGGCATCTACCTGCTTTGGTATTGTTTTTGTTTTATCAATTCACAGATAAGACACACTCGTCTGCCAAGTATTGTTTTAAATTTAAGGTATGAGACATTCACTTTTTCTTCTTACATTTTTTTTGTTTCAGAGCTACTCTGCGTTTGCGCAGAAGCATAAGGTAGATTCTAAACCTTATAATCATCGATTTTGTGCTGCGGATCACTTTCATGATCATAGAATGCAAACGGATAAGACCTACGCTTTGCATTACGAAAAGAGTCGAAGAGGCATGAAAAACGTTCAAAATACATCTTATCGTTTAGCTTCCGGTGTTTATCAAGTTCCCGTTGTAGTTCATATTATGCATAAGGGTGAGTCTGTGGGTATGGGGACGAATATTTCCGATGAAGAGGTAAAGGATGGTATACGTAATTTAAATAATTTTTGGAGAAAAGTGTCTAAGTCTAATGGTGATGGAAATGGCGTTGACATGGAGATTGAATTTGCGCTGGCGGTTCAGGATGAAAATGGAAATTGTACCAACGGTATTGTTCGCAAAGATATGAGTGCTGTAATTCCCTATGTTAACTTTGGGGTTAATGCAGATAATTCCGACGGAATACCAGACCATGATGATGATTTAGAGATTAATTCACTCAAAGAATACAGTCATTGGGATCCCACAAAATACTACAACATTTGGTTGGTGGATGAAATTGATAACAGTGATTGTTCGAGTGACTATTTTACGGCAGGGTATGCATATTATGCTTCTTCACACGGAAAAGATTCGGATGGTTCTGTTGTTTTGTTCTGCTCTTTTACTGACGAATCTGATGTCACCTTGGCTCATGAAATAGGGCATGCATTTAATTTGCCACATACCTTTGATGGTGATGAAAATGATGGAACCTACCAATGTGGCGATGATGGAATCGATGATACTCCAAAACACATAAGAACCATGTTTATAGATGACTTGTATGAGGATTGTGATAATACGGATGAGAATTCTTGTGATCCAAACTTTAACATTCAAATGTCGCCAACGCATAAAGGGAACGGAACCCACCAGGACCATGTGCTTAATTACATGGATTATTCGGGCTGTGCGAGCGAATTCACCTATGGACAAAGAGTAGTAGCAAAGTCTGCCTTGATAAACGAAAGAGCTTCATTCCTCGGTGAAAATGGAAATAAAGCACTACTTCCTCCCGCAACACCTCAGGTAGGCTTCTCAGCTTCTTCCTCTGTAGTCTGCATGGGGAGTTCAGTAAGATTTACAGATCAGTCAACTTGTATTCCCAACAGCTATACCAATGAGGCTTTAGACGAGATTTCATTCACGTGGATTTTTGATAATGGCATAAATACACCTATTCAATCTACAGATCAGAATCCCGAAATCATTTTTAATCATTCGGGTGCTTACCATGTAACTTTGGAAGTCACAAATTCTTTTGGCACGAGTCGTTTAAACCAACCCAACTTCATACTAGTTTCTGAATTACTCGAAGGCGCTTGTAGCTCATCGAGTTTAAATCATAGTGGAGATTACGACCTGGGTGTAACCCTTGTAACTTTATATACACTAGACCATGCCACAAACACCTTTATACCGGAAAGTTCAATGCAAGATTTTTCCTGCTCTCAAAACACTATTTTAACTAAGGGAGCGCTTTACAATCTTAGTGCGACTTATGTGGCTGATGAATATGATGATCAGTTTCTAGAAATTTGGATTGATTGGGACAATAGCGGCACATTTGATCTTGAAAATAACGAAGAAGTTAATGAACTCATCTTAAGTGATCAGATATCTAAAGGTAAAGAAGGATCGGCTTCAATAGATTTTATCATTCCCGTTGAATCTGTTGTCAATCGTCTTTTGCGAATGAGGGTGATTTCAAATTCAAGTGCTTCGCCAGAAGTATGTGGAAAACAAGTAGCACAAAGAGCCGATGACTATGGTGTATTTGTAAGAGAAGTGATAAAGGGATGTATGAATGAGGTGGCATGTAATTATAATGAAGAGGCTATTGAGGAGAATGGTTCTTGTATTGTCCCCACATCTTGTGACTTATGTGATGCAGGTCAAATAAAAATAGACGCTTCTTTAGATGGGGTTTGTGAGAGTTGCCAAGATGGAGCGATCATAAGCAATGATGCTGATGTTGATGGCGTGTGTGATGCTGATGAGGTGGCTGGCTGTAAAGATGAAAAAGCCTGTAATTATGATCTTAGATCAACTACAGACAGAGTCGACAGTCTTTGTATCTATCCCACAGAAGTCTATTTAGATTGTTCTGGAGCATGTCTCAATGATGCTGATGCCGATGGTGTTTGTGATGAAGAGATGGGTGTTTACGAATTCGACGACTTAGGGCTATTGGTATACCCAAACCCTACTGACGAAATTCTTTATTTAATGAGTGAATTCGCTCACGAAATGATACATGTAGAATTGATGACGATTACAGGTAGATCAATTTCTGCCAGGGAATTGAAAAATATTGAGGGCAACACAGTTGTCGACTTGAGCGTAGGGCATTTATCGACTGGTTTGTATCTGTTGAAGGTATCTAACGATAAGCAATCGAATATTGTTCCTTGGATAAAAAAATAGCGTTAACAGTCATTTTAGCTCCCATACTTTGTCAAAATAGCTGGTTTTGAGTAAATCCGTTAAGAAAATAATTAGAGACCTACCAAGCCCTTTAAATTTGTCTTGAAAAAAAGCTAATTTTGTATTATCATTGTTAAAGCAGGTTTTCTGCATAATAACAATAAGGTGATAACACATATTAATGCTTCATTATAGTACACATATTCTTAACGATAAAGTAGAGTGGGTCACTTTTATCCACGGTGCTGGGGGCAGCAGTTCTATTTGGTATCAACAACTCAGGGATTTTAAAAAGCATTATAATGTCTTACTTATCGACTTAAGAGGACATGGTAAGTCCAAAAGCCCCATCTATGAGAAACTTAAAGCCTATACTTTTGATGTAATAAGTGATGAAGTCATAGATGTTCTGGATCATTTGAAAATTCAAAAAAGTCATTTTATCGGAATTTCACTTGGAACCATAATCATCAGAGAAATTGCTGAGCGTTATCCCGAAAGAAGCTCGAGTATGATTATGGCTGGAGCCGTCATGAAACTCAACTTTAGAGGGCAGATTTTAATGCGATTGGGTGTTCTTTTGAAGTCTGTGATTCCCTATCTGTTGCTTTACAAGTTTTTTGCCGTGATCATTATGCCGAGAAAAAAGCACAGAGCCTCTCGGAACCTATTCATTAATGAAGCCAAAAAACTTTATCAGAAAGAGTTTAAGCGCTGGTTTACGCTTGTGTCTGAAGTCAATCCTTTGTTGGCTCTGTTTAGAATCAAAGATTCGGGCATCCCAACACTGTATGTGATGGGCGAGGAGGACCATATGTTTTTACCCTCTATCACCAAACTGGTTGAAAATCACGCCTCCTCTGCACTTCATATTATTCCAAATTGTGGACACGTTGTGAACGTCGAGCAACCTAAGATTTTTAATACCCAAGTTCTAAACTTCATCAAGACGATTCCCTAGTTTTATTCCCTTACTGTGGTGATTTTAAAATCATCGTATTTGATGATTTGAACGGACTGATTGCGTGCGCCATCTCTTCTTCTTCGCGGGGCATTAAAATCGAAATTCATATTTAAGAGATTCATGGGCTCAAGGTACACGCCTAGAGAAACTGTTCCGTATTCATTTAACATCGATAGGAAGTAGTAAGTGATGTCAAATCCTGCAAAGGCGAAACGTTCATTTGGAGCTTTCCGAGTGGATTCTTGGTAGTTCTTAACAAAGTAATGCGTCAAGGTGTCTTGGTAAGATAGAAATCCACTGTTGGGAATGTGTACATCTAAATTCATCAAATACGTGTAATCCAATTCTTTAAATTTGTACCATTCTGCCATTCCGAAAACAATAAGAGAGCTGTCTCTAGTGGCATTGAGCTTGGTGAGAAGGTCTGTCACAAAAGCTTTTTCTGTGGAAGGGATTAAAAACACATTTTTAGCTGCCATAGAATCGATTTCATGATGTATGGAGTCGATTACGGCACCCTCTACGACTATTTCTTTGTAATTTGAGGCAGAATCAAGATCAAAGCCAGAAAGCATCCTAGATGCGTTTATTTCATCTTCTTTGGTATTTCTTCTCACCACTGTGATGCATTGTTCTGCATAAAGCCCCGAAATGTAATCCGAAAGATAGGTTACCTGTCTTTCGGAAGTCGGTATGACTTGATAAGCATTTGGGCTGTTTACCGTAAGATTATTTTTAGTAGATAGTGGGGCAATGATGGGGGTTTTTCTTCGGCCAAGTAGTTCAGCTGCAATTTTGAAGTTTTTTGAATAGAAAGGCCCCACTACGAGATCCATATCATTAAAAGCGCTTTTAGTAACCAAGTCAAAGGTTATATTCGGATCATTTTGGGTATCAAAAACGTGAACATTTATGTTCATACCAGCTTTGTTGAGACTGTCAATGGCAATTTTGGCTCCCGAATAAAAATCCAATGCATAATGTGTTTTCTTATAAATTTCAGTTTCATTGTCCAGGTCCTGGTAGACTTCAATCGTATCGTTTTTGTCAAGATACAAAGGCAGTAAAAAGGCAATGTTGTAGGACTCTTTTCTACTGAATTTAGAGGTTCGGCTTTTGAATTTTTCAATAAATCTCAATCCATCCTGACGAATTTCAATTTCATCTTCATAAGCATTTATGACCATAAAATCATCTTTGACTTCTTCTACAACCAACGGAATTTTGATGAAATTACCCGGTCTAAAGCCTTTTGTTAAAGTAGGGTTAAGTGCTAGTAATTCTTTTTCACCTATGCCGTATTTCGATTTCAAAGAATAGAAAGATTCAAGGGGTCTTACTTTGTGAAGTGTGTAGGCAATAGTATCAGAATTTTTATAGGTAGAGGGGATAAAGATGTTCATCCCTTGATGTAAACCTCTCTTTGCTTCAGGGTTCGCTCTAACAATATCTTGGATGCTGATGTTGTACTTCTTTGACAGGCTGTAAAGGGTTTCTCCATTTTTAACACCATGGTCGATTTGCGCCATTGCAAGTGAGCTCAGGCATAAGAAAAGGGCAATAAGAGCAAGTTTTAGCTTAGGCATATGAATAAATGGTATTGGGCAAAAATAGGAAATTAATCATCAGAAAAAAGCAGCCTGATTTAGGTTTCTAATTTATGACCACAAAAAAAATGCCGTCAGTTAAGACGGCATTTTTGTAGAGAGTAATTTTGTTTTATTTGACAACGGTCATTTGTTTGGTCAGTTTTTGATCACCAGACACTAAGTTGTAGTAATAAATACCTGCCTCAAGATTCGAAGCAATCATCTCAACTTTATGAGACCCTGCATTAAAGTTTTTGTTAGCCAATAACATTACCTCTTGTCCGAGATTGTTATATAGACCAAGGTATACATCATTTTTTTGTGGTAAGTAGAAGTTTATTTCTGTCTGCACGGCCACTGGGTTCGGAACGTTTTGGAACAATTCTAACTCTTGTGCTAACACTTCTTGGGCATTAATTTCTGACACAATAGAAATTTCGTCTTTGTTGTAAGTGTCATCTCCTCTTTCAAAAGTAGAGACTTCAAGTGAAACCAATTCATTTTTTGATTTCTTCCACAGCTTAAGGTTGAACTTTTCTGCTTTTGCCAGTCCTTCCTTTTCTTTAGTGTATTCGTCATCACCCCATAGCGCAAGTCCGGTATGTTCCCCGACGTAAACAACGCTTGAAACCATATTTCCCTGTGAGTCGTATGCGGCAATTTCATCGCCAATCTCTGGCTTAGCATCTCCCCATGAAGAATCCAAGATTAACAGTGTGTGGTTTTCACCTGTATTGACAGCTTTTGCAAATCGTTTTGTATCAAATGTCTTTCGTAAGTCTTGCGCCATTGCATTTGAGGTAAATAAACCCAATGCGAATAAGAGGCTAGCTCCTTTGATCCAGTTAATTTTTTTCATGATTTTTTTTGCAAAAGATGTGAATACTTGTTTTACGAATATACTATTTTTTTACTACTTCTTCGTTGTTTTGTGGTTTTGTTTCAATCTAAAATCAAGCCCTAGAGATTTGATGTTCAAAATACTTGATCTTACAGACTAGGATGAAGCTCCAATTTTAAATCTTGCTTTTGGTGTAGTGCTTGAATCGCTGAAGGATTTGTTTTGATACTTGTAATAGCCTACAATGGCAATCATGGCAGCATTATCCGTGCAATATTCAAACTTTGGGATGAAAACCTTCCACTGATGAGTTTTCTCTCTCTCTTTTAGCGCTTTTCTTAATCCGGAATTGGCGGACACCCCACCAGCAATTGCAATCTGATGGATACCTGTTTTTTTAACGGCATTTTCAATTTTCTCTAGCAGAATACTGATGATGGTGTATTGTATGGAAGCACAGAGGTCGATGAGATTTTTTTTAATGAAATCGGAATCTTTCTTTTCTTCCCTTTGAATGAGTTGAATGATGTTTGATTTTAGCCCACTAAAGCTAAAATTAAGTTCATCAACTTTTGGTTTCGTGAATTTAAATTTATGAGGATTTCCTTGTTTTGCATATTTGTCAATCAGCGGACCACCGGGGTAGGGTAGGCCTAGTATTTTAGCACTTTTATCAAATGCTTCTCCTGCGGCATCATCTATGGTTTCTCCTATGACTTGCATGTCAAATAATGCATTTACTTTCACGATTTGTGTGTGCCCTCCGGAAACGGTTAAACACAAAAAAGGAAACTTGGGCATTGTTTGTCCCTCGTCGATAAAATGCGCCATAATATGGCCTTGCATGTGATTGACTTCAATTAAAGGGATGTCTAGAGCCAATGCAAATGATTTTGCAAATGAGGTGCCTACAAGAAGCGATCCCATTAGACCAGGTCCTCTCGTAAAGGCGATTGCATCGAGTTGGTCTTTGTTAATATTTGCTATCTTTAAAGCCTCATTAACAACGGGTACAATGTTTTGCTGATGCGCTCGAGAAGCAAGCTCGGGAACTACACCGCCAAATGATTGGTGAACTTCTTGATTGGCAACAATATTTGATTGTATTTTAGCGTTTTTAATGACGGCCGCAGAGGTGTCGTCACAGGAAGATTCAATACCCAGTATGGTGATGCTTTTTTGACTCATACAGCAAAAATAAAAAATTGTCCTATCAATACAGGTAAAAACATAATTAAGCGGCTATTAATTTTTGCGGCTCTCATTTTTTTTGGGATGGTTGTTTTACTTCAAACCTCATATCTACAAAGAAAAATGGCAGATGAGTTCTCTGCGTGGTTGTTGCGTTCTCATCAAGTTGATGTGGGTTTAAAGAAGTTAAAAGTCGGCTTTTTAGGTGATGTGTACTTTAAAGAAGTACTTCTGTCTGGGTCGAAACAAGACACCCTTGTATATATAGAGGATTTGAAATTGAGCACTTCTTTGTTTAGGTGGAATCATTTGCGTTCGGTTTACGTCAATGGACTCAAAGTGAATTATCTCTTCGATGATGATCCAAAAACAGCTGAGTTATATCGCCGAATGACCACCTATTTTAATACTTCTGATTCCTCAACATCAATTTATGTTAAGCATTTTTGGCTGAATGGAGCTGATCTCAATATAGGGGCATTTGAGGCGCCTAGGTCATTTGAAAATATCGATTTATACGCCAAAGAAAGTAGCTGGGATTCAGATATTAACCTAGTACTTAGTCATTTAAATTGGCAAGTTCAGGGGGGTGCAGATCATCACCTAAAAGCGACTAAAATTCAGATTTCTGACACCGCCCATCACGTAGCTGATTTCTCTTGGGAAAGTGGTAACTCTTTGGCAAAATTTGATTTTAATCACAGCAGGCAGAATGACAAAACTACTCTAAAGCTTCATCAGTTTAATGCAGACTACTCTGCTGTAAAAGGAATGGTGGATGCTTGGCCGGAAGCTTTGCAATTTGATATGAGTAGTGTCATTCACCTTGAGGAAGATAGTTTGTGGACGGAGGGTATTTCCATAGGCTCTGAAAATGGGAGTAAAGTGCTTGGTTCTTTTGCTGTGAAAAATGCATCTGATTTTGCCGCCTGGGAATACTTTTTTGAGGCCGATACTTTTGATGTCGTCGCAGACGAGTGGACGTGGATTACTGATTTGTTTCCCAATAAATACTCTACCAGTCCTCTCGGTGGAATTCATTCTCAATTCACCCTTCAGGGTTCCATGGCTGACCTGGATCTTGACCTAATTCTCGACTCCGATCAAGGGAGTTTAGATGCCGATCTTCAAATTGATGTTTCCGACTCCTTGAAGGCACCATCTTACAAGGGACACTTGAATTTGAGACATTTTAATCTTGCGAAATTGTTACCCAATTATGAAATTCATCATGTTGATGCTGACATCAGTGTTAAAGGCGAGGGGCTTGATTTTTCAAATTTTGATACTGACATCCATGGCGATGTAAATTCGATAAAGATCAGAGATTATAACTATCAAAATGTTCAATTGGACGGTCGACTTCAACCTTATTATTTTAAAGGGAAAGCGAGTGTTTTGGATTCCAATCTGGTGCTTGATTTTTCTGGGGAAATTGATTTTTCACAAGATATGCCAGCGATGGATTTTGTGGCTGATGTTACCGAAGCCGATTTGGTACATCTAAATTGGCTAGACAATGAATCCGAGGCAAATTTCACCAGCTTGATTGAAATGAATATCAAAGGTGACAGTTGGTCCAATATTGAAGGAACCATTGGAGCAAATTTTTCGACCCTAAAAACACAAGATGCCTATTATTATTTCGATGATATTTACTTTAGCTCTGAAAAAAATGATGATGAAAACATTCTCTTGTTTACGTCTGATTTTATTGATGCTAAGCTGGAGGGTGTTGTTGAGATTCCTTCACTTTATTCCTCGATTGTAGCACATTTGAATCCTCATTATCCCCTCTTAAATAAAGGCTACGAGAGCAAACAAGATTTTGATTTTCAGATTCAGGCATTTCAGCCATCTGAGATCACCAAATTACTGATGCCTAGCTTAACCATTGCCGACAGTACTTCGTTATTTGGAAGTTTTAACCCTCATCAGGAAGGTTTGGTCTTAAATTTTGAGAGCAGCGCTCTTCAATGGGATGACTGGTTGGGTGAAGATTTGAAAATTCAGACTTTTGTTTCTTCCGATAGCTCTCAGGTTACATGTCATCTTGCCTCACTGAAAAATGAAGATCAGTGGGATTTAAAGCAAGTCAACTTTAGCCAAAAAGGTGCACTTTCAGATTGGGATTATCATCTGGGATGGGCGAGCGAAGATTCTTTAAATTTTGATGGCTTTTTAAAGGGGAGCGCAATGATCGATTCTGAATCCATTGAGCTTGCCCTTAGTGAATCTCAAATGTATATTGCTGATACACTATGGACGCTTCAAAATCGATCTTTTATCAAGGCGGATGACAGTGATGTATTTGCCCAGATTCATCTAGAGACCCATTCGCAAAAAATCGCTTTTGAGCATTCGGGCAATCCAGATAAGTTTGTCAGGTATATTGAATTTGCTGATTTTGAATTGGCGAATTTCACGCCCACATTGAAGCGCTTTAAAACCTCTTTTGAGGGGCAACTGAATGGAGATTTCAAGCATGTTAAGATCGACTTACTGGATCAATTTTATTCGAAAATCCAATCGGATGATGTCATCTATAACCATTTCCCAATGGGGAATCTAAGCCTAAATTTAGATTACGATACCGAGAATGATTTACAAACACTTTTAGGGTTTTTTGCTGAGGACGAGGGGGGTGATTTAGCAATTACGGCTGCATACATGCCGCTTGTGGATACCAATAACTTTAATATCCATTTGGAGGTAAATGATTTCAATCTCAGACCCATTGAAGCGTACATTTCTGTGCTTGACACTCTGGATGGAGCGGCTACAGGTTCCATCAGTAGTTATGGCGAATTAAACCGCCCTGTGTTTAGTGGTAATTTTGAGGTAGATGGGCTGCGTTTTTCTGTTCCTCACCTCAACACACAATTTGAGTCTACAGCGATTTCTTTGGTGGAGTTGACGGATAGAAATCTCATCTTTCATGATTTGAGTTTTCATGGTGTAGAAAGTGGGCAACGCATTGGTTTTGGTAAGTTTGAGGGACAATTCAACCATCGTTATTTCAAGGATTTCAGTTTAGATCTTAGGTTAGAGGCGGATAGTTTGCTGTGTTTAAATACAGATGCTTACTTTGATAAGCCTTATTATGGTCGTGCATTGGCTTCAGGTGATGCCTACTTCAAAGGACCTAAGAATGCCGTTGAAATGCAAGTAAACGCTTCGGCCAAAAAAGGGAGTTCCCTTTTCATTCCATTGGATGATGATGAGAGTATTGATGAGCTGAGTTTTGTTCATTTTGTGAAGAGGGATGAAGGTCTTGTGGATACAGAATCAACTGTTACAGAACTTGTAGAGTCAAAGCCAAGTTTTACACTGGACATGAATGTGGAGCTTAATGAAAACACACAAGTAAACATCATATTCGATGAAACCCTAGGCGACCAATTGAAGGCTACGGGTAATGGATTCATCAATATTGGTATTAACAATGCAGATGAGGTTTATATGTTTGGAGATTATGTGGTTGATCAAGGAGATTACTTGTTTACACTTCAAAATTTTGTAAACAAGAAGTTTGAGATTGAACAGGGGGCTAAGTTGTCCTGGGACGGAAGTCCTTATGAAGCTCAAATGAATTTGAATGCACTCTACAAGCTCAATACAAATCTCAGTCTGCTAACTTCAGACACTTTATATAACAAAAGTCGAGATGTCGAATGTCGGATGTTGATGCGTGGAGATATACTGCAGCCTGATATTGACTTCGATATTCAAATCCCAAAGGGAGACGACCGCATCAAACGTATTCTAGATGAGCACACTAATACCGAAGAGAAAAACACACAACAATTTTTGTCGCTTTTGGTTCTGAATTCCTTTATGAGTTCCTCTGAGTACAATGATACCGATGTAGATTATTTGAGTTCCACTGTATCCTCGGGTGCAGAGGTGTTAAATAATCAACTGTACAATTGGACATCTCAATTTTCAGATCGATTTGACCTAGGACTCAAATATCATCCCAACCAGGGTGAATATTTGAGCCAGCGCCAGTGGGAGTTGTTGCTGAATAATATGAAACTGAACGACCGCATTACCTTTAACGGAAACATTGCTTCACAAGCCGAAAACACCTCTCAATTCATTGGAGATTTTGAGGTGGAGTACCAATTGAGTGATGATGGTAAACTTCGTCTTTTGGCCTTTAGTAACAATCTAGAAGAAAATACCCAACTTCAAGTGGAAGCCAATAAGTATTACACGACAGGTTTGGGCCTTTTTTACAGAGATGAGTTTGATGATTTTAGAGATCTATGGAAGAAATTCAAAGGAATGTTTCGAAGAAAAGCTCGAAAATAAGAATAAGCTATGATTTCCTGTTCATACAAGCTCCGATGTAATCTGTAACAAATAGGTTATATTTACCCAGCAAGAGTGATAAATATGTTAGAACGAATACTTCCTAAAATAATTGATTTTATCCGATCGGGTAGCAATCGAAGCGTGATTGTCATCTGTTTTTTGATGTCTACCTTATTTTGGTTTCTCATTAAATTTTCAAAAGAGTATACCTATTACATAGATTATCCTGTTGAATATGTTAATCAGCCTATTGATAAATTTCTGAAGGATGAGCCACTGTCTGAGCTGAAGATCAAAGTAAAGGGGCATGGTTTCACATTTTTAAAAGAAACATTTTCCAGTAGAAATGCGGGTGTTGACATGTCTAAACTTCAGCGACAAGGATCTACTTTTTTTACGCTGAGTCAGTCGCTTCGACCTGACATAGCAAGGGCATTAAATGGCTTCTCTATTCTGGATATAGAGCCTGATACCTTGTTTTTGAATTTTAGTAACAAGACTCGAGCTACCTTAAAGGTTCATGTTCCCCAAGATATAAAGTTCAGAGAAAATTATGTTCAATATGGAGATTTAAAAGTGGTTCCTAACGAAATAGAAGTTTTTGGTCCCGCATATATCCTAGACACACTTACGCATTTGCGTACTGATGTTCTTCAAATGGATGATGTAAGCGATCACATAGATGTATTCTTGCAGGCACAACTCCCTGGCGAAATGCTCTCTGCCAGATCCACAACCGTAAAAGTTTCTCAAGAAGTGGCTCGATTTACGGAAATCAATCAGAAAATTTCTATACAATTAATCAATGTCCCCAAAGGTAAAGAGTTGATTGTAAAACCTTCGGAAGTTGATTTGTCTTATTGGATCGCTATGAAGGATGTGGATAAAGTGAAAGCATCGGATTTTGTCATTTATTGTGACTACGATGAAATAGCCATGACGGAGCGAAAGATTTTGAACATCTTTTTGGATGAAAATAAAAAGCCTTCGATTGTGCAAAGGGTAAAGTTTCATCCTGCGACGGTTGAGTTTGTAAAAAAGAACTGATGCTTAAGGTTGGATTGACAGGAGGGATAGGAAGTGGGAAAACTACGGTTGGTGAAGTTTTTCAACAACTGGGCGTTTCTATTTATGCTTCTGACGATCGGGCAAAAGCATTGATGACTGAGAATTTGTCTTTACGCTCTGGGTTGGTTTCACTTTTTGGAGAGCAAGCCTTTATGAATGAAACTCTTAATAGATCCTACATTGCCTCAAAGGTGTTTTCCAATTCTCAGATTTTAGCAAAATTAAATACCCTGGTTCACCCATTTGTTGAGAAGGATTTTCAAGCTTGGTGCATGTGTCAAACAGGGGCTTACGTTCTAAAGGAAGCTGCCATACTTTTTGAGAGTGGAGCCTACAAGGGTTTGGATGAAGTTGTTTTGGTAGAAGCACCCATAGAACTTAGGGTCAACAGAGTAATATCTAGAGACGGAAGCCATCGTGAAGACGTCGTCGCCAGAATGGAGATGCAGTGGTCCGATGAAAAAAAGAAAGGGCTTTCAGATCATTTGATTTTTAATGATGAAAAATCTTCCTTGTTAGAGCAAGTCCTGAAGCTTCACCATCATTTTAATCAATCATCTTGAGACCTACTGTCGAAATATAAAACGAAGTATTCCAGGAGTTAATTAGTATATCAATTCAGAATCTCCTTTTCCTTCTCTTATGATGAGGTATTCATTCTCATCTGTGCAGTCCACGACGGTAGAGGCAACATTTAAACCGTAGCCACCATCGATGACCATGTCTACGGTGTGTTTGTATTTTTCATAAATCAATTCCGGGTCTGTGGAATATTCTATGATGTCATCCTCATCGTGAATGGAGGTTGAAATGATGGGGCTTCCCAATTGTTTCACAATTTCTCGAGTGATGTTATTGTCTGGAATCCGAATCCCGACCGTTTTCTTCTTGTTGCTAAAAATCTTGGGGATTTTCCCCGTAGCACTTAAGATAACGGTAAAAGGTCCTGGGAAAATGCGTTTTAAAAGCTTGTAGGTCTGCGTGCTTATCTGCTTGGCATATTCTGAAAGATGACTCAAGTCGTAACAGACGAAAGAAAAGTGAGCATCTTTCAGTTTGACTCCTTTAATACGAGCCACACGCTCCAAAGCTTTTTTGTGATTTAGGTCGCAACCCAATCCGTAAACCGTATCGGTGGGGTATATGATAACCCCTCCGTTTCGAAGGCATTTTACCACCTCGTCAATTTGCTTTTGATTGGGCTGCTCGTTATAGATGCGTTTGAGCATTAAGGATTTAGTTTCGCGTGGTCAGCCAAAAATATCTCTAGTCCTTTTGTGGTTAGCGGGTGGTCAAACAACTTGTCTAAAAGCGCGTAGGGAACCGTTGCGTAATCCGCTCCGTATTCAGCACATTTAATCACGTGTTCTTCATGTCTTATGGAAGCCGCCAAAATATTCGTTTCAAAATTATAATGATCAAATATGGTGCGGATGCTCTTAATCAACTCCATGCCGTCCACATTAATGTCATCCAAGCGGCCGATAAAAGGGGATACGTAGGTGGCACCTGCTTTGGCTGCTAGAAGTGCTTGATTGGAAGAGAAGATGAGCGTACAGTTGGTTTTAATTCCTTTTTGGGTCAACTCATAAATCGCTTTGATGCCTTCTTTAATCATAGGGATCTTAATAACGATGTTAGGGTGCAGTTTCGCCAATTCGTAGGCTTCGGCTAACATTCCTTCGCAGTCTGTAGAAATCACCTCTGCTGAAACGGGACCGTCAACGAGATCACATATCTCTTTATAGCGTTGATGGCAGTTTTCCGTTCCGCTAATTCCTTCCTTAGCCATTAGACTTGGATTGGTGGTTACGCCGGATATAATATTGTACGCAACCAATTCTTGAATCTGTGAGGTATTTGCGGTATCAATAAAGAATTTCATTGGAGTCGTATTTGAGTTAAAATGTTTAATATTTACAAATAAAGCAAAATTTGACATATATACTCATAGGTTACTGAAAATTTAGCCCTTTCAGCCGGTATAGATTTGTTTATTAGGAGGGTAAATGAATTCATTTACCCGTAAGCTTCTCAAAGATTCCTGGAGTCTAACCATTAGGATTTATTAAAAAACATTTTTTGATTATAACATTATTTTTGTAAGTTTGGAGGATAAAGTTTAAGTAACTAAACAATTTTTTAACTAAACCCCCCCAGTATGAAGAAGTTAGCTTTATTTCTTTTTGGTGTCTTTGCGACCACTTTTACGGTGAACGCTCAGATTACTTCTGCCTCATTCACGACTCCCGTGAATACAGGTGCAAACATGACCGTTGGTATGAATGCCACTAAATTCGATCAATTCGAAGGCGGAACTATCGGTGCTTTTTATGATTTGAATGGTGATGGTACTCTACAATGTGTAGGTTCTGAAGCTATTTTAACAGGATTTTTTGGTCTTGCCATTTGGGGTGATGACTCATCTACTCCTGAAACAGATGGTCTTGCCTCTGGTGCAGTTCCACAATTTGCTATCTTACACGAAGGTGACGTAATCTTGATTGACGAGATTCCTCAGTTTACTGGTTACGTGACTAATGGTATGGCTAACATTACCGATGCTAACTTAACATCTGCTGTTGCAGGATGTACTGACGCTAGTGCATGTAATGCAATGGCTATGTACTCTGACGTGACTTATTCTGATGATGGTTCTTGTACTTACGCTTCTACAGGTTATGACTGTGATGGTGTTTGTTTGGTAGATACCGACAACGATGGTGTTTGTGATGAGTTTGAGGTTGCAGGTTGTCAAGATGCTTCTGCTTGTAACTACGACGCTTTGGCTACAGATTCTGATGGTTCATGTGATTTCCCTCAAATGTACTACGATTGTGCGGGTCAATGTATCAGTGATGTAGATGCTGATGGTGTATGTGATGAACTTGAAGTAGAAGGATGTCAAGACGAAGCTTACGATAACTATGATGCTTCTGCAACTGATGCAGGTACATGTACAGGTCTTTTAGGTTGTACAGATTCTTTGTATTTTGAATACTACGCTGTTTCGCCCCCAACATGGAGTGATATTGTGGCTGATAACTCAGCAGGGTACGAAGTTGATGACATGTCATGTGTTACTGAAATTGTTGTTGGATGTACCAATCCTGCAGCCTCTAATTTCAATCCTGATGCCAATGTGAACATCACAGATGAGAGTCATCCAGATGCTTGTGTTATTGAAGGTATAAACTTTACTCCACTATCCGATTCTGATAATTCTTCGATAGTTCTTACAGGAAACAACATGTCTTTGTTGTTCCAGCCAGAAGATGATACTAAGTTCGATGCTGCTAGCTCTACCATAGAAGCTGGTGATATTCTTGCTGCAGTATACGAAACAGACCGTTTAGAAAACGAGTTTTTGGGATACTCTGCCATTTCTGGTCTTGCCAATGCAGGTTCAGTTGTCTGGACAGGTGGTCAAGTTGGTTTGGCTGTATTTGGAGCTGACAACCAGTTAAACAATAACGGTTTTGATACTTATGAAGATCTAAAATGGCAAATTTTAAGAGACGGTGTTGCATATCACGCTTCTGTTACTTATTTGAACCCATCTTATGACGGTACCTACGAGGATGGTTTGTATGTGGCCGTTAAGTCGATAACTGTTGGTGCTCCTACAAACAATGGCTGTACTGATGGAACTTACATGGAGTATGACCCATTGGCAACTGAAGATGATGGGTCTTGTTCTACCTTCATATCTGTAGGATGTAATGACAGTCAATTTGTTAACTATGCAGGAGCAGATGTTGATGCTGACGCAATTCACGACAATGCCGAAAACTTCGGTGATGCTTTCGGACAAAACTACACTGTTGATTTGAATAATGGCCAAACTTCAGCTTCTGGTGCGCCTGCTACGATTCATGATGTAGATCTATGTCAGACGCAAGTTCCTGGTTGTACATACCCTTACGCGGGTAACTACGATGATGCAGCTACTGAAGATGACGGTTCATGTGACTGGTCTACGTACGCTCTTAAATCGGTTGATCCTGTTACAGGAGAAGTGATCAGTGTAGATTACAGCTTCGGTGCCGACGACGATGACTCAACCGGCGACTGGAATGGTTCTGATTTCGAATACGCAAATAAATTATACCAAGACGGTAATATGGGTACAGGTCACGTTGTGACAGACTTAATTGCTTCTTACGACGCGTTTACTTCTCAGTACAAGGCTGACTCTACAAATTTCGCTATTAACGATTCAACATGGAGTGCAGATTACGATACCCTTAATGCCGTTTGGCAACGTACTTACGACGATACTCTTGCTGATGTAGCTTTATGGTTTGCGGCTGATGAGTTGGCTGATTCTATCCAGTTAGCTGATACAACTGAGTACTTGTGGAATTTGTACAACGATACTCTTGCTGATGTAGCTGTATGGTTTGCAGCTGATGAGTTGGCTGACTCAATCCAGTTAGCTGATACAACAGTGTACTTGTGGGATTTATACAACGATACTCTTGCTGATGTAGCTGTATGGTTTGCTGCTGATGAGGCAGCTGATGCACAAGAATTGGCTGATACCATCGAAGCTATGCAAGCTCGTTATGATGCCAACCATGCTGCTCACCTTGCTTTAGAGGCTAGAATTACTGATTCATTAAATTACCACAGAGCACCAATCGAAATTGATTTACACACAGGTTGGAATACAGTTGGTTATTACTTACAACACAGTTCTTCTGTTATTGGTCAGTTTGAGGCTCAATTTGGTTCTGAACTGGATGTTGCGAATAACATCAATATTGTTAAGAATAACGAAGGTCTATTCTACTGGCCAGACTTCGCATTCGATGGTCTAGTTACGTTAGAGCCTGGTCAAGGTTATCAAGTACGTGTGAAAGACACGTCAAATGGTAAAGGAGACTTCGTATTCCTTCACGAAATTGATCGTGATGACTACAGAGTTCTTACTCCTACAGTGCCAGTATGGGCTCTTGAAATGGAAGTTGAGAACCATCCTAACGATATTCGCACTCTTGTACGTGTTGTAAACATGTTAGGTCAAGAGGTGAATCCTGCTGAACAATTCAACGGTGAAGTATTATTGTACTTGTACAATGACGGAACTGTAGAGAAGAAAATGGTGAAATAATCATTTAGTTCTCATAACATTAAAAAGAGCTGCATTTTGCAGCTCTTTTTTTGTTTTAAATAGTTTTTTATCATTGTCTTCATTTTTGAACTATTTTTCATATATTGATTAATGCCTTATTACAACTTTATTAATGAGCTGTTTTCAGTCCATTAAGGATAATTGGTAGCGGAAAAAATATAAATTTGTAGAAACCCCCAATTTCAATGAAGTATTTTACCCCTTCTATTAAAGCTTGGTTTCAACTAAGCTTATTGTTTTTCTCATTAGTATCTAATGCTCAGGATTGTGATTTAGATTTTTCCTATACCAATACAGGGTCTAATATGATCATCATGGTTAATGGTGATGCCTTACAGAATGAGGTTTTAGGTCAGGGTGATTTTCTGGGAGCTTTCATATATCTTGACGATGTATGGCAATGTGTGGGATCTATAGAATGGAATGGTGCACAACAAACGCTTGCAGTTTGGGGAAATGACACTGGATCTGGCGTTCAGGATGGGATGATGGCTACTGAGCCAGTAGTCCTTAAAGCAAAATCTAACGGTGTTATTTATGACGTTTCATATGACCCTGAAATTACTTTTGAAGTTAATGGTATTGAAGTCTTAAACTCGGCATTGTCTTTTGTACCCTTGTGTGATGATCAAGGGAATGTGTATGGTTGTACCAGCAACAGTTATGAAGAATACAATCCTGAGGCTACGCTCGATGATGGCTCGTGTAGCACTCTTGGTGTTGTCAATGGGTGTACCATAGCTAATTATGTAGAGTACAATCCACAAGCTACCGTGTATGATGGCTCTTGTCAAACGCTTGCCGTATGGGGATGTATGAATGCAGATTACATTGAATTTGATGCGAATGCAAATGTCTCTGATGGGTCTTGCACCACTTTGATCGTAAGTGGATGTACCAATACGAATTATATAGAGTTCAGCGCTGCAGCTAATAGTGATGATGGCTCTTGTTCTAATTACAAAATTGAAGGCTGTACCGACTCAAATTTTCTTGAGTTCAGCGTAACCGCAAATACAGATGATGGTTCATGTGTCACAGCTGCTATTTTAGGTTGTATGAATCCCTTGTATTTAGAATATGATTCGAATGTCAATAAGGATAATGGTTCCTGTGCTACATTTATCATTTATGGTTGTATGGATAATGAGGCCTATAATTTCGACCCACAAGCAACCGTGTCTGATGATTCCTGCATAGCGGCTATCTATGGCTGTACCAACTCAAACTTCGCTGAATACAACTCAGAAGCGAATACAAATGACGGCTCTTGTGTTACGGCTCTTCTAGTTGGATGTACTGATATTTTCTCTTTGAATTACAATCCTATGGCAGAAGTTGATGATGGGTCTTGTGTCAGTGTTGTTTTTGGATGTACCGAAACAACAGCTTTTAACTTTGATGCTTCAGCCAATTTAAATGATGGTTCTTGTATTGCAAAAGCATATGGATGTATGGATTCAAATGCTTATAATTATGACAGCCAGGCAAATATTGACGACAACTCTTGTGTTGCTAAGATCAATGGTTGCATGAATCCTCTTTACATGGAGTACAATGCTGTGGCCAATACAGATCCAGGAATGTGCCACATACTTCTCGTATACGGATGTATGAATTCAAAAGCTTCCAATTATTTAGAAGATGCATCTATCGATGATGGATCTTGTTATTTTAACGGCTGTATGGATGTGTCTGCAATAAACTATGAATCCTATGCAACCAGGAATGATGGGTCTTGTTTGTATATAAACCCATGTGATCTTCCTTCTCAGTATACCGGCAACACCGGTAGTAATATGATTGTAGGTTTTATTCAGTCCGCCATTGCATCCTTACCCATTACTAATGATCAGGCTTATATCGTTGCCCTGTCTTCCGATCATCGAGTTGTGGGTTCCGTTCAAATGGATGATTTTGATGGGACGATAGCTGTTTGGGGTGATGATACTGCAACTCCTGAGATTGATGGAGCAAGATCTTTTACTTCTGTTCGGTTACAGCTGGTCAATTCAAATGTTTTGTACGATATTATGGTTGATGATATTACCTATACGAATAATGATATTGTCTTATTTCAATCTGCAGATTATCAAATCGTAAATTGTGGAAATGATATGGGATGTACGGATTCTACTGCTGTAAATTATGATCCATTAGCAGAAGTTGATGATAATTCTTGCGTATATCCCGTCTATGGATGTACAGATCCTTATGCATTTAACTTCAATCCTTTGGCTGTGATTAATGAGGTCTCAAAAGAGGATGACACCGACCCATGTGCTCCTGTTATTAAGGGCTGTACAGATTCATCAGCTTTTAATTTTGACAACTCAGCAAATACAGATGACGGTTCATGTATCCCTGTTTTGCTGGGATGTACAGATCAAACTGCTGCAAATTATCATCCGCATGCCAATATAGATGATGGTTCATGTGAAGCACAAATCGTTTATTGTAACAACCCAATTGCCCTTAATTACAATCCAAGTCCAGATGAAGAAACAAATAAAGGAAACGGAAATGGCAACGGAAATAATAATGGAAATGGAAATGGCTTTAGCGGTTCTAATGCAGGAGGAAATAACGGCTGTATTTATGGAATTTCTGGTTGTACGAATGAAAATGCCATCAATTACAATCCTGAAGCGGTTGTAGACAAAGGGAATTGTGTGGTCTTAATATCTGGTTGCAACAAGCCCAATGCCATCAATTATAACCCTGAGGCTAACAAAAATGACGGATCCTGTATCAAGCGCGTCCGGGGTTGTATGGATGAAAATGCCGTAAACTATAATCCGAATGCGAATGAAGATAAAGGAAATTGTAGGTTAAGAGTGCTTGGTTGTATAAATCCTAAGGCTTTAAATTATAATCCTGATGCCAATAAAAATGACGGTTCCTGTGAAAGAATCAGATCAGGTTGCATGGATTCCGATGCTATAAATTACAAATCAAATGCCAATGTGGATGATGGGACTTGTATTGAAGTGATTCATGGTTGTATGAATCCCAATGCCCTAAACTACCATCCTGAAGCGAATAAAAATGATGGGTCTTGCCAGCGTGCCATTAAAGGGTGTACCAATCCGCTGGCAATAAATTACAAGTCTTCCGCAACCGTTGACAATGGAAGGTGTGTAGTAAAGATTCTCGGCTGTGTAAACCCAAAGGCTTTAAATTACCATCCACAGGCGAATAAAAATGACGGTTCTTGTATTGCTGAAATCGGTGGTTGTACAAATGCTTCGAGTCCTAATTATAATTCTTTAGCCAATGCTGATGATGGCTCATGTATTTCTCAGGTTTTCGGATGTTTGAACCCTAATGCAACCAACTTTGAAGCAAGTGCGAATAGTGATGATGGTTCATGTATCTTCCATACTTCTGGCTGTATGGACAACACAGCTCTGAATTTCAATGCATCTGCCACGATAGATGATGAAAGCTGTATTGAGCCCGTATATGGCTGTATCTTTGATTACCCTTTTGTGACAAATTTCAATGCCAGTGCCAATGTAAACATGATAAGCAGTTTAGATGCGAATGATCCCTGTCAGTACAGTTTTGGAGCCAGAAAGCGTTCATTAACAAAAGTATGTGTTGATACGTCTGCACTGAATTATTTTGCTGCCGCTGATGAGAATTCTGACCTTTACGAAAGCTCTGTAGCATCAAATGTACTTATTGACAATTCGACCTGTGATTATGGCCATGGCTGTACAGATCCTTCGGCATTTAATTTTGATGCCAATGCAATTACAGATGACGGTTCCTGTCAGGCTGTCATTGTCGGCTGTATGGATACGAATTATATTGAATACAATCCCCAGGCAAATACCTCTAATTTTGGTTTATGTTTAACGATTAAAGTCTCGGGTTGTACCGATATCAACTCATTTAATTACGACGAAACTGCTAATTTTAATGATGAATCGTGTGTTTCTTTTGTTTTCGGTTGTATGGATTCGTCATATCTAGAATACGATTCATCAGCAAATACCAGCGATGTTTCCCTATGTGTAAGCCAGATAGTAACAGGTTGTACAGACATTAATGCTGTAAGTTATTCAATTACTGCCAATGTGGATGATGGTAGCTGTGTGTCTGCTGTTTATGGTTGTATAGATACTAACTATTTGGAGTACGATTCACTCGCAAACGTTCACCAATTGGATTTATGTACGAGTCTTAAAATTGAAGGCTGTACGGATATCGCTTATCTCGAATACTTAACCATTGCATCATGGGATGATGGAAGCTGTATCACTCCAATAGTATACGGTTGTTCACAAGCCAATTATTTAGAATACGATTCATCAGTAAATACCGATGATGGTTCCTGTTTAAATTTAAGTTCAGAAGGTTGTACAGAGATTAATGCATGGAATTATGACGATTCAGCAAGTTTAGATGACGGCTCTTGTGTTGATGTGGTTTATGGTTGTATCTCTGCTTTTGCCTCTAATTATGATGAGTCTGCCAACACAGACAATGGTTCATGTATTCCCGTGCTAGAAGGTTGTACGGATACGCTTGCGACGAATTACAATATTTTAGCCAATAGCAATGTAGGTTGTATATATCCTATTGAGGGTTGTACAGATTTTACCGCTGTAAACTACAATCATTTGGCGAATGTAAATGATGGTACTTGTGAATATTACACTTCTGGATGTACAGATGAAGCGTACCTTGAGTATGATCCAAATGCCTTGTATGCAGATGGCTCATGTGAAACATTGATCGTATTGGGTTGTACAAATTCATCATTCATTGAGTTTGATCCTTACGCCAATGAAGATGATGGTACTTGTATTACAGTTAGGGTAGAGGGGTGTATGATTCAAAGTGCAGACAATTACTATAATAGAGCAAATGATGACGATGGTTCTTGTTTGTTTGTGTCTGAAAATGATACTACAGCAGACGTTAACAGTTTTATTAGTGATTTGAATAATCAAGTTCAAGATTGTGCGTCAACACTTGACCCTGTCTATATTGATCTTCTCGCCGGATGGAACACCATTGGTTATACGCTGAGAGAACCTCAAGATGTGGTCGAAACACTAGCGTCTATTGTTGATAAAATTAAAATTATCAAAAACAATGCTGGAGAGTTTTACTGGCCAGAAATGGGAACCTTTAACCAGATAGGTTCGTTTAAATCTGGACAAGGGTATCTCATTAAAATGAATGAAGCTGAACCTCAGTATTATTTCCCTTTGATTGAGAATTAAGTTTCTTAATCTTAGTGATTTGGAGGTCTTTTATTTTTTTTGTAGTTTAGTCAAAACATAAAATTAGTAACACTACCCCCCCCCAGATGAAAAAGTTACTTTGTACCCTAACTATGCTTTTTTTAAGCATGTCTCTTCACGCTCAATGTGAAATTCCTCAACCCTTTACTGGTAATACTGGCTCAAACATGACCGTCATGTTGACACATGAATTAATAAATTCTCTACCTATTTTGAACCAAGATGCATATATGATTGCAAAATCTGGCGATTTGGTTGTGGGTGGCAGAGAGAATTTAGGTTCTTACAGCCAAACTACGATTGCTGTATGGGGAGATGACTCTTCTACCAATGAGGTAGATGGTGCAGCTCCAAATGCTCCTATTTCATTCCAATTGGTGAACGACGGTAAGTTGTATGATGTCTATATGCCGTCTTCAGTCAATTATATCACTAATGATATGGTCGCGCAACTTTCTGCAGCCACTGTTGAATTGAATTGTCCAATTATTTCAGTCTCGGGCTGTACAGATTCTTCAGCATCAAATTATAATGCCGATGCAAATGAAGATGATGGTTCATGCGAATTTTATACCGGTAATTGTGATTACCCAGGAACCTTTGATGGGAATACTGGGAATAACATGACGCTGATGTTAACATCTGCGTTTTTTGACGGTATAACTGTTACTGATGAATCTGCCTACATTGCAGCCACTTCGGGTGGTATGTTGGTAGGCTCTGAAAATGTCTATGGTGTTACTCAAACATCGCTTGCTGTATGGGGGGACGATTCTTCCACTGATGAGTTAGATGGAGCGGCATTGGGTGCAAATGTAACCCTAGAGCTTGTTGACGGCTCCAGTATATACTCAATCAACACAGTAGAGATTCCTTATGTTGTTAATGGTACACAGATTGTCTCTTCAACACCCACTGTTGTTTTAACTTGTGGAGTGGTCGATATTCCCGGTTGTACAAGTGATTGGGCTGAAAATTACAATTCCAGTGCAAATGTTGATGATGGCTCTTGTCAGCTTACCGGTTGTATGGAGTCTGATGCCAATAATTACAATGCACAAGCAAATGTTGCAGGAGCATGTGAGTATTTAGGTTGTACCAATTCAAATGCATGTAATTTCGATTCTCAAGCTAACAATGATGATGGATCTTGTTACTTCAATCAAACTGGATACGACTGTGATGGTGTCTGTCTCGTTGACACGGATGGCGATGGCGTTTGTGATGGCTTTGAAGTCTTAGGATGTATGGATGCAACAGCATGTAACTATGACGAATTAGCTACGGATGCTGGTTTCTGTTCGTATCCATCTCAAACATGGTTGAATTGTGATGAGAAATGTATAGACGATGCAGATAATGACGGTATATGTGATGAGTTTGAGGTTTCTGGATGTATCGATCCAACAGCATTCAATTACAATGCAAGTGCAACCGATGATGATGGTTCGTGTGTGGATGTTGTGTTGGGTTGTACAATCGCATCAGCTACAAACTACAATGATTTAGCAAATACAGACAACGGATCTTGTTTGATAGAAGGTTGTACTGATGCTTCTGCGTTTAACTACAATTCTGACGCCAATATTAATGATGGTTCTTGTGAAGCTGTGATTCAAGGTTGTACAGATGCTACAGCGGCGAATTACAATGCTGCAGCCAATGTAGATGACAACTCCTGTGAGGTGGTTGCTCTTGGTTGTACAGACGCAGGTGCTTTAAATTACGATGGATCTGCTAATGTGGATGATGGCTCTTGTGAGTATGTTTCTTTTAACGGCGCATGGCCGAGTGACCCAGGAGGGTTAAATATCACAGGGAATAATGCTACCATAGCAGTTACCGGGAACTTAAACCTTGATAACGGAGACTATGTTGGTGCTTTTTATGAGTCTAACGGTGAGCTTGTTTGTGCTGGTTTATTAATTTGGGATACCGATGCAACCAACCAATTGATTGTGGTTTGGGGAGACGATGTGAGCACAGATACCAAAGACGGTTTTGCTGCCGGTGATCAGATTCTATGGATGGCTTATGATGCTTCCTCTGCAGAAAACATTAATTTATTTCCTACTTATTCAAGAGGTGATAACGCCTATATGGTGAATGCTACCTATGTGATTTCTGATTGGATCGAAGACCCTACATTTGGATGTATGGACCCAGCTTATCAAGAATACCACTCAGCAGTTTTGGTTGAGGATGGTTCATGTTCTAAATTATGGAGTGATTTGCATGCCGATAGAGTAGATGAATTGGTCGAAGCAAATGATGATATCGATAGCTTAAATAACGATTTGTTGAATTTGAACAATACCATGAATACCACGGTTCTTTCCATGCAGGCAGATTACGACAGCGTTGTTCTTGATTACCAAGGAAAGCTTTTTGACTTGAATACAGATTTAACTGATTCTTTAAATTATGTACATGGAGAATGGAATCTTGCGGTTGCAAATTTAGTTGCTGATAGTTTAGCGCTGGAGACTGAAGTTGCAGGCTTAGAATCTCATGTTTCTGCATTACAATCGGATAGTATTCAATTTGAGGCAGACATCGTGAGTTTACAATCCGACAGTTTAGCTTTAGAAGTTCAAGTTGCTGGACTTGAGAGTCATGTTTCAAATTTACAATCCGATAGCACAGCTTTTGAGGCTCATGTCGCTTCTTTACAATCCGACAGTACTCAGTTTGAGGCAGATATTGATGCTTTAGAAACTTATGTTTCCGAGTTGAAATCGGACAGCACAGGTCTAGAGGCTACCTTAGCTCAGACCATTTCTGATTACGACACTCAAATTTCAAATTTAATCAGTGCAAATAACGCGGAAGTTGCCGCTTTAAATGCAGCTCATGCTGCTCTTGTTGCGGGACTTAATGCCGATGCAGAAGCTGCTGCTGATGCCGCTTCTGACCTATTGCAACAAACGATTGAGAACAACAGTCTGGATAGTGCCAATATGGTATTTGCTTACGAGACTCAAATCTCATCTTTGACTTCTAGTTTCCAGAATGATATTGCGATTCTCGTTGCTGACAGTACCGCTTTAGAATTAGAGATCGCTGGTCTTGAAAATGATGTGCTCGCTCTTCAGGCAGACAGCACTCAGTTTGAAGCCGATATTGCCAGTCTTCAATCAGATAGTTTAGCACTAGAAGTTATTATTGCTGGTTTAGAAGCCGATAAAGCCGACTTAACAGAAAACCTCAATTACCATTCAGCGCCATTGTATGTCGATTTAGCTAAGGGATGGAACATGATTGGTTTCCCTTTGCAAGAGTCGATGAATGCGGCTGCTTCATTAGAGATTTTAGGCGCAAATCTCCACCTTATAAAAAACAACGCAGCTAAGGTGTATTGGCCAGAATTTGGATTCAATAGCTTGGGGACGTTAGAGCCAGGTCAAGGCTATCAAGTTCGAATGTATGAAGCTCACGCTAATTATACATTCCCTAACATACCAGGCCAACGTTTAGAAGTAATTCCTCAAGTTCCTGCTTGGGTTGAGGATCTGGTAATTCCAGAACACCCGAATGACACACGCTCTTTAGTAAGTGTGGTAAACATGCTAGGTCAGCAGGTTGATCCTGAGGATGTCTTTAAAGGTGATGTTCTGTTGTACTTGTACTCGGATGGATCCGTAGAAAAAATGGTTAAATAATTGAAATGAAAAGGGGCTTTTGCCCCTTTTTTCCATTCAATATTTACCTTTAAAGGTATGATCCACTCTTTTTATACCCCGACAATTATCTACATTTAAATGCCTTGTATTCTTAAAACAGGATAAATAGTTCTTTTTTATTTTATGACTTTTACCCTTCTTTTGTAAGTTAGCCGGACATTTAACTGTAAAGAATTATGTAGAATCTCTTTGCACATAATAATTTTTAACCCCTCCAATGATGAAGAATTTATTCTTTTTAATCTCTGCATGCTTTCTGTTTTTGACATCTTCTCATGCTCAATGTGAACTCGACTTTGCCTTTAAAAATACCGGCACCAATATGACTGCTTTTTTCACACCTCCAGCTTCACAGGAAATATATAGTGAGCTGGGCGAGGGTACCATAGGTGCTTTTTACCTCAGTGAAAACGGAGATTACATTTGTGGTGCTTCAGATGAGTTTTCATCTGCACCTACTCAGTTGGCTGTCATGGCTGATGATTCCACAACTCCCGAAAAAGATGGGTTTTCTGGTGGAGATCAGATTATGTGGTTTTACGAAACCATTGAGGGGAAGATCTACGCTCTTGATTTAGATCCTGCTGAAACTTTTGCCATTAATGGGATTACATATATTTCTTCTGCTACGGGCCAAGATGTAGACTGTGGTGACTTATGTCCGCCATTAGAAACAGAATATGTTAATACAGGGGCTAACATGACTTTGTTTGTTACACCCAGTGCTGCCGATGATCTGTTAAGCCTTGGGAATGGTGTTCTTGCTGTTTATTTTGAAGCGGATGAGGCACTGATATGTGCAGGTTCTGCTGAGTTTGTGGGCACACAGGTTCAGATCACTGCTATGGCCGATGATGCTACGACTACAGAAAAAGACGGTTTTAGTGATGGCGATTTGATTGTTTGGAAGTACCAAGATGTAAATGGGAATCAGTACGATGTTTCCCCAAGCCCCTCCGAATCATTTTCTTTAAATGGCATATCATATGTGACTTCCATAGATTATGAGACGATTTCTTGTGCTGTTGATGTTGAAGGGTGTACAAATGATGATTACTTAGAATACAACCCATTAGCGACCATTGATGATAATTCTTGCAGTACCATTGCTCAAGGTGGGTGCACAGATGATTTGTACATAGAGTACAACCCGAATGCGAATATGGATAATGGTTCTTGTGTCACACTCATTGTCTCAGGTTGTACCGATTCCAATTATTTAGAGTTCAATACAGAAGCAAACGTAGATGACGATAGCTGTGAAACTCCTGTCGTTTTTGGTTGTAATAACGTAAATGCAGAAAATTTCAACCCGAATGCAAATTCAAATGACGGTTCTTGCGAATATGATTTGGTACCTGATGATTGTGTCGTCAGCTTTGAAACTATAAATACAGGTACAAACCATACGATAATGGTACCTAGTTCAGCTACAGATCAGTTAGACCTTGGGGATCTTATTGGTGTGTTTTATATTTCAGAAGATGGTTCAACCCTTTGTGCCGGTTTCTCAGAATGGAGGGGAAGAAACATGCAGATTGTAGCTTATGGTGACGATACCACGACGCCTGAGCTTGACGGATTGGCATCTGGGTCTTCTTTTTTATTCCTCGCTAAATCAGATGACGACCTTTTCATTGTTGATGTTTCTTTTCAATCCCCAAGCATGAAGACTTTTGAAGTCAACGGATTGTCATTCGTGACAACGATGAATCTAGATTACAGCTGTACTGAAGAAAAGTTAGGATGTACAGATGCTGCAGCTTGTAATTATGATGTCAGTGCCAATACAAATGATAATAGTTGTACGTTTCCTAACGATTTTTACTTGTGCTCAGGTGTTTGTGTTAATGATATCGATAATGACTCCATCTGTGATGAGTTAGAAGTTGAGGGCTGTACAGATCAAACTGCTTCTAACTTTGATGCTGATGCTTCTGATGATAATGGCACTTGCGTATCATGGGAAGATGCCTACAAAAGCTGTCTAAATTCAGGAGGTGACGATGGTGTAACCCAAGCTGACGTGGATGCGGTACAAGCTTTATTGGATGTCGCTAACGCTGATTTAGCAACGGCACTTGCAAATCAAATCACTGATGATGGTGTAACTCAAGCGGACGTAGATGCAGTGCAAGCTTTGTTGGATATCGCTAATGCTGATTTAGCAACGGCACTTGCAAATCAAAGCACTGACGATGGTGTAACTCAAGCGGACGTGGATGCGGTACAAGCTTTGTTGGATGCAGCTAATGATGAAATAGGTAATTTAAGCACGCAATTAGACAATACAGGTTCTAATAATGATGGGGGTGGGGCTTGTGAGCCTATTTATGTAGACCTCTTAGAAGGGTGGAATATCATAGGGTACACTTTACCTTATGAGCAAGACGTTACCGCCACAATGGCCTCAGTGGTTAATGATTTACAAATTGTTAAAAACAATGACGCAAAAGTGTATTGGCCTGAATACGGTTTTAATGGTATTGGTAACTATATTCCTGGGCAAGGTTATCAAATTCGAATGAGTTCAAGAATTGAGAATTATACATTTCCTGATGTAGGTAGCCAAAGAATAGAATTACTCCCTACAGTACCAAATTGGGTTTTCGATTTACCTATTTTAAATCATCCTAATGATACAAGGGCCCTTGTAAAGGTTGTTAATATGCTCGGTCGAGAAGTGATTCCTTCCGACCAGTTTAAAGGAGAGGTGTTGCTCTATTTATTTAGTGATGGAACGACTGAAAAAAGATTAGTCAAATAATTAAATTAGTTCTACTTTTTTACACACAAAAAGGGGCGATTTGTTAAAATCGCCCCTTTTTGTGCAAAAAAAATAATTTGATTCACAATTAAAAAAATGTATATTTGAGGATTACAGTAAATTGAATTTTAACTAAACCCCCCCCCTAGATGAGAAAAATATTCCATTTTTTCTGTTGTATGGTGTTGTTCATGGCTACGAGCCAATTGAGCGCGACAACTTTTGATGTCGTTAACACTGGGTCAAACATGACCGTATTTGTAACTCCAGGTTCTACCATGACCGGAGATGTTTCACAAGTTGATCAGTTAGGTATATTTTATACCAATGACGCTGACGAAACTGTATGTGCTGGTGTCAGTACATTTGACGCTTCAGGCGGCTTCCAATTAACACTATGGGGGTCTGAGCCAGGAGAAGATAATGGTATGGCTGATGGAGAGGCTCTAACTTGGAAAGCAGTCGCTGACGGAGGTGCCATGTACGATGTAACTGCAGGCTATGACAATGGCCCAGGAGTTTACACATTGAACAATGTACTTTATGTGACTTCTTTGAATTTTGATTTAGTTCAAGCAACAGCTTCTGAAGGTTGTGTTGATGAAAATGCAA
>JAKMFX010000035.1 GCA_022425195.1 Flavobacteriales bacterium
TAAGGTCTCCAAAGGGTTGTTCGTCATCAAGCATGAAACCAAGTAGAGAACAATCGGTATCACCAGAGTTGTATATTTCTATGTAATCTTCTGGGTCTCCTTTTCCATGAGCCTCTGTAATATATACAGTTCCCAACACACATCCAGGAACTACAGCTACATATTCACATGAGTCATCCTCTAAATTCGCTCCTGAATTATAGTTTGTCGCAGAGGCGTCTGTGCAGCCTTCGACAACTTCTCCTGATGAAGAACAATTCAATACTAAAGTTGCCCCGGCAAGCTGAGGCACCATATCATTAGCTGTATAAGATATCGGAGAAGGCATGTCAACATCATAAAGATCTAGTCCATCTACCAATTGAAAACCAATAGGCTCATTCGCTGCCGCACCATCCACTTCTAGCGTAGAAGTATCGTCTCCCCATATAGCTATCGCCGTTTGGCTAAGACCAGCAATGACCTCACTACCGACAACCAATCCATCGGACGTCATAGCCACTAAATAGGCATCTTGACTTGATATTGGTAACGAACTTATGAATGGAGAAGTTAGCATCACCGTCATATTAGAACCGGTATTTCCAGAAAACTCAATAGGCAAGTCACATGCTGAAGGTTCACTGACAACAGAATCAGCTGAACATAATAATGAGCTTGTTGAGTTTACAGCAGAAGCTATTCCATTAACAACAAACGAACTACTCCCCACACCAAATACAGGGGTGATAGCATACAAGTTTGAACCATCAACCAATTCAAAAGAAATGATCTCACCGGTTAAAGCTCCATCAACATCTTCAGTAAAAGTGTCGTCACCCCAAAGTGTCAATGACGTTTGATCTGCTCCGTTAACCTCTGACGAACCGACCACCATACCAGATTCTACCTTAGCGACTATATAAGCAGAAGTTCCAGAAATTGGAAGTGATTGGACAAAAGTTGGCAATAGCATGACTGTCATATTCACACCAGTATTCCCCTCATATGGAGCGGGTATATCACAAATCTGAGCGGTCACATTTTGGAAAGTGAAACAAGACAGCAACATGAGTACTATCAAGGACAGGAATTTATTTTTCATAATGATCAAATGTTTAGACTTCAAAGATATACTTTTCGCCTAATTTTAAAAGCTAAAAACCAGATTTTTATATACTGATTCACCCATACAGGACGATAAAAAAAGGTCAACTATTGAGTTGATTAATCCTTCGAGTCAAATCAAAAAATCAAAGCCATATTAGGGTTAAGATAAAATGTAAAAAAACAATTCTGAGATGAAAAATTAGCCTAGAATAAAAGCTAATAATCAACAAATTAGAACATCTTGATATTAAACCATCATTCCTTTAGAATCTATCACAAAAACGTATATTTGCATTCGCTCGTAAAATTTGATGAATAAAGAAGCAATGATTGATATTACACTACCCGATGGAACGGTAAAACAATACCCAAAAGGAACCACTGCCATGGAAGTGGCTGAAGGGATCAGCAGTGGATTGGCGCGTAATGTTTTAGCCGCAGAGATAGACGGTGAAGTTTGGGATGCCACACGAGGTATTTTCAATGATGCAAGCTTAAAACTGCTTACCTGGAATGATGACAATGGGAAAATGGCCATGTGGCATTCTTCGGCACACCTTATGGCCGAAGCGCTCGAAGCACTATACCCAGGCGTGAAACTGGCCATTGGCCCCCCTATTGAAAACGGATTTTATTACGACATCGATTTTGGCAAACACAGCTTCTCGTCAGATCACTTCCCCAAAGTAGAGAAAAAAATGACCGAATTGGCGCGTCAAAAGAACACCTTTGAGCGCATTGAAATCTCCAAGACAGAAGCCGTTTCCTACTTTAAAGAAAAAGAAGACGAATACAAACTAGAATTATTGGAAGGTTTGGACGATGGAAGCATCACCTTCTACAAGCAGGGTGAATTTACGGACCTCTGTAGAGGCCCTCACATTCCAAACACCGGATTCATAAAAGCCATCAAACTGCTCAACACTGCAGGAGCTTATTGGAGAGGAGATGAAAATAACAAGCAGCTCACTAGAATTTATGGAATCACTTTCCCTAAAAACAAGGAACTTACCGCTTATCTCGAAATGCTCGAAGAGGCCAAGAAAAGAGACCACCGCAAGCTAGGAAAAGAAATGGAGCTTTTCACCTTCTCCCAAACGGTAGGACAAGGATTACCCTTATGGCTTCCGAAAGGAGCTGCCCTAAGAGAGCGCTTGGAAAACTTCCTGAAAAAAGCACAGTTAGCAGCTGGTTATGAACAGGTCATTACGCCTCACATAGCAAATAAAGACTTGTACGTTTGTTCTGGTCACTATGAAAAATACGGTGAAGATTCTTTCCAACCCATCAATACACCTAATGAGGGTGAAGAATTTTTCTTGAGACCCATGAACTGTCCACACCACTGTGAAATCTATAAGAGCAAACCAAGGTCCTACAAAGACCTTCCCATACGATACGCAGAATTTGGTACCGTTTACCGCTATGAACAAAGTGGGGAATTACATGGCCTCACGCGAGTGAGAGGATTTACTCAAGATGATGCTCACTTGTTTGTTAGACCTGACCAAGTACGAGAAGAATTTGAAAAAGTTATTGACTTGGTGCTCTATGTATTTAAAGCTCTCGGATTTGACGATTTTACAGCTCAAGTTTCGCTGCGCGACAAAGAAAATACAGAGAAATATATTGGTAGCAACTCCAACTGGGATTTGGCTGAAAACGCCATCCTTGACTCGGCCAATAAAAAAGGCTTGCAAACGACTGTGGAATATGGTGAAGCTGCGTTTTATGGCCCTAAATTGGACTTCATGGTCAAAGATGCGTTAGGAAGATCTTGGCAATTGGGGACCATTCAGGTAGATTACAACCTGCCCGAACGCTTCGAATTGGAATATACGGGATCGGACAATAAAAAACACCAACCGGTAATGATCCACAGAGCTCCTTTTGGCTCTTTGGAAAGATTTGTGGCTGTATTACTTGAACATTGTGGCGGAAACTTCCCATTATGGTTAACCCCCGATCAAGTTTGCATACTCCCAATAAGCGACAAGTACATGGATTATAGCAAGGAAGTTTTAAATTCGCTTAAAATTTCCGATATTCGCGCCGAGATTGACGAGCGTAGTGAAAAAACAGGTCGTAAAATCCGTGATGCAGAAGTTCGAAAAATACCTTTCATGCTGATCGTTGGAGAACGAGAAGCTGCCGAAGGCAAAGTTTCTGTAAGACGCCATGGTGGTGAAGACCTAGGAAGCATGAGCTTGGAGGAATTCAAGACCTTGATAAATACAGAGATTAAAAAAAATATTGACGAATTTGTTGTTTAATTAAACTATAGGAGGAACAAGCCATAGCAATTAGAAGAAGAAGAAGTAGAGGTCCAGGACGTGTCATTAGAGAAAATGCACACAACATCAACAAAGCAATTAGAGCACCAGAAGTGCGTCTTACTGCTGGTGAAGGTGTTGAAGAAGGTGTTTATCCCACTCGAAAAGCCATCGCTCTTGCTGATGAATTAGGACTTGACTTGGTAGAAATTGCTGCTAAAGCAAACCCACCTGTATGCCGTATTGTAGACTATAACAAGTTCTTGTACGAGCAAAAGATGCGTCAAAAAGAAATGAAAGCGAAAGCCGCAAAAGTGGTCATCAAGGAAATTCGTTTTGGACCCAATACCGACGAACACGATTTCGATTTCAAACTGAAACACGCAAAGAAATTTTTGTCTGATGGAGCTAAACTTAAAGCTTTTGTATTCTTTAAGGGACGTTCTATATTATTTAAAGACAAAGGAGAAATATTATTGCTTAGATTTGCACAGGAGTTGGAAGACTTCGGTAAAGTGGAGCAATTACCAAAATTGGAAGGTAAACGTATGATTATGTTTATCAGCCCAAAAAAGAAATAAGAACTCATATTTAGGAAATAAAGAGGACAGATCATGCCAAAGATGAAAACCAAATCCAGTGCCAAGAAGCGTTTTAAGCTAACCGGAACGGGTAAAATCAAAAGAAAGCATGCTTTTAAAAGTCACATTCTTACCAAGAAAGGGACGAAACAAAAGCGTAACTTAACAAAAACAGGTCTGGTACACGAATCAGACGTACCAAACATCAAGCAACAATTGTGTTTATAATACGCAATTAGCGTTTATTAATTAACCCTGTACTTAGCCCCTAAGCGTTTTGAAAAAAACCGCTATGTATAAAAAAATTAAAAATTATGCCTAGATCAGTAAATCATGTTGCGTCTAAAGCACGCAGAAAAAAAGTAATCAAACTTGCCAAAGGTTATTTCGGAAGAAGAAAAAACGTTTGGACTGTCGCGAAAAACGCGGTTGAAAAAGGTTTAACCTACGCTTACAGAGACCGTAAAGTAAAGAAAAGAAACTTCAGATCTTTATGGATTCAGCGTATCAATGCCGGTGCACGTCAATACGGTATGTCTTACTCTCAATTCATGGGAGCGGTTCATAAAAATAACATCGAACTAAACCGTAAGGTTTTGGCCGATTTAGCCATGAATCATCCTGAGGCTTTCAAAGCCATCGTGGATAAAGTAAGCAAATAAAAAAAACCTTCCTAAATATGTAAAAGGAGCCCTCGGGCTCCTTTTTTTATGACCAAAAAAAGAACCCCAAAGGGTTCAAATTTTATGCGTTTTGTATCTCAGCAACAATTTTCTCTTCCAGCTCTTCGGCGAGTTCTAAGTTATCGAGCAGCAGGCGTTTTACCGCATCGCGTCCCTGCCCCAATTTTGTATCGCCATAACTGAACCATGAACCGCTTTTCTTTACCACCCCATACTCTACACCTAAATCGATGACTTCTCCGGCTTTTGAAACTCCTTCGCCGTACATGATGTCAAATTCTGTTTTTCGGAATGGTGGCGCTACTTTATTCTTAACCACCTTAACACGCGTTCGGTTACCAATGACGTTTTCACCATCTTTCAATTGCGTACTTCTTCGAATGTCAAGACGTACGGATGCGTAAAACTTAAGGGCATTACCTCCTGTAGTCGTTTCAGGATTTCCGAACATCACACCTATCTTTTCACGAAGCTGGTTGATAAAAATACAAGTACACCCCGTTTTTGAAATAGATGCAGTAAGCTTTCTTAGTGCTTGTGACATCAATCGAGCATGTAGTCCCATTTTTGAGTCTCCCATCTCACCTTCAATTTCACTTTTAGGGGTAAGCGCTGCGACGGAGTCAATCACAATGATATCAACCGCTCCTGATCGAATCAAATTATCAGCAATTTCCAGGGCCTGCTCTCCAGAATCAGGTTGAGCAATGATGAGTTCATCAATATTTACACCTAAATTTTCGGCATAAAAACGGTCAAAAGCATGTTCTGCATCAATGAATGCAGCAATACCTCCCGCTTTTTGGGCTTCTGCCATCGCATGAATGGCAAGTGTCGTTTTACCTGAAGATTCAGGACCGTAGATCTCTACCACCCTACCTTTTGGATAACCTCCTATCC
The DNA here is from genome assembly GCA_022425195.1 of Flavobacteriales bacterium. Classification (GTDB taxonomy): domain Bacteria; phylum Bacteroidota; class Bacteroidia; order Flavobacteriales; family UBA7430; genus UBA7430. Next base: position 5,527 of record JAKMFX010000035.1, read on the forward strand.
CTAGTGCTAAATCTAAACCTAAAGATCCCGAAGAAATGCATGCAATATCCTCTGCAACTACATCACCCATTTTCATTACAGCACCTTTACCGTATGTTTTTTCCAACTTATCCATTGTAAGTTGTAATGCCTTTAGCTTAGCTTCTCTTTCCTTTTCCATATTGTTTTTCTTTACAGCTACAAATAAACGAGGTTGCTGTGTCAATTTATGTCACTAGTTGTATGATTCCAAGATTTGATTGCTGTGGTCTTTGGTTTTCACCTTTGTAAATATTTTTTCGATCGTTCCAGCTTCATCAATCACAAAGGTGGTTCTATGAACCCCATCATATTCCTTGCCCATAAATTTCTTCGGGCCCCATACACCATAAGCTTTTATGACTTCTTTCTCTTCGTCAGCAATCAAACTAAAAGGCAAACTATACTTGTCTATGAACTTTAGATGTCTTTTGGCAGGATCTGGACTTACGCCCAAAACAACAAACCCTTTTTTCTGAAGTTCTGAATAATTCTCACCGAGATTACAAGACTCAGCAGTGCAACCGGGTGTCATGTCTTTTGGATAGAAATAAAGAATCACCTTTTTTCCGGCAAAGTCTGCCAATGAAACGGGTTCTTCATTTTCATTAAAAGCTTTGAATGTAGGTGCTTTATCGCCTTCTTTTAAATTCGTCATACCTGATGTTTTTCTTACTCTAAAAGTAAAAAAAATGCCTCATTTGATCACATCAAATGAGGCAGTACTTATCAACAATAAAAAGAACCTCTACAAGAGATTAATTCCTTAAAAAAATAATACCATCTAGAGCATTCGTCTTTATGACAGTGGATGATTTGGCATAATCTAACACAAATCTCAAAGCCTTTTCTGAGGGCTTGAAATTCGTATTTTTTTTATTGTTTGTTTTCTCGGAATCTGACAGTCCGGTTCTGTCATAGTGCGTAAATGTTTTGGCCATAGAACACGTTTTAGTTTATTCTATAACGGCAAAGATTATGGGTTTAGTATGCCTCTAAATTTATTTGGTGCTTTTCTTGAAGTTTCCTGAGATTCATCAAAGCATAACGCATTCTTCCCAAGGCGGTATTGATGCTGATGTCACATTCTTCAGAAATCTCTTTAAAAGTCATTCCCGAATAGAACCTCATCTCTAAAACCTCTCTTTGCTCCTGAGATAAAAATCCAATTAACTTTTTTACATCGCTGAAAATTTGATTTTGCACAATTTCGGTCTCAGCAGAATCCGACTCCTCACCTAAGACATTAAAAATATCAAAATCATCATTGCTACGAATCATTCGCACCCTCGACTCCTTTCTAAAATGATCGATAATTCGATTGTGAGATATTCGCATGACCCAAGAAATGAATTTACCTTCTTCGTTGTAACGCCCCTCCTGAAGCTTATTCACAACTTTGATAAAGACATCTTGAAAAAGATCATTGGCCAAGTCAACATCCTTTACCTTGGACATGATATAGCCAAAAACCTTGTCTTTATGACGAACAATAAGTCGTTCGATAGATAAATAATCCCCAGATAAAAAAGCAGTAATGAGTTCTTTGTCAGAAAAATTTTGCACGCGCATAAGCTACCATTTAGGTTAAACATTAAAAAAATGTAATAGGTAGAAATGCTTCTATAGGCGTGTAAGTTTAGTTTGTAGAATTTCCTCTAATATACAAACTTTTCTATAATGATACCTAAACTTCAAATGTTATCGCAATTAAATTTCATAATTTTGCACTTTTGCTGCCCTCAATAGATCTATGAAAGTATTTGACAAACTCAATCCTAAAGAACACATCCTCATCAAGGGAGCCAGGTTACACAATCTGAAAAATATTGATGTGGCAATTCCCAGGAATAAATTTGTAGTGATTACAGGGCTCTCAGGTTCCGGGAAATCTAGCCTAGCTTTTGACACACTTTATGCTGAAGGACAACGAAGATATGTCGAAAGCCTTTCTTCTTATGCACGTCAGTTTCTGGGTAGACTTAACAAGCCTGAGGTTGAAAGCATCAAAGGGATTTCTCCTGCCATTGCCATAGAGCAAAAAGTAAACTCCAAAAACCCAAGGTCTACCGTAGGAACAAGTACGGAGATCTACGATTATATCAAGCTATTGTTTGCGCGAATTGGGAAAACCTATTCCCCTATTTCAGGCACTGAGGTTAAAAAAAATAGCATTCAAGATGTTGTAGACTATATAATGGACATGAGCGAAGGGGCAAAAGTAAATATTCTTGCCCGCACACAACTTGAAGATAGAGATCAAAAGCTTTATCTCGAGATGCTCCTCCAACAAGGCTATCTGCGTGTAATGCATCAAGGAGAAATCATTCGAATTGAATCGGTTTTAGAAAATAACACACCCCTTGGAGATTCCTTTTTCCTACTCATTGATCGAGTTAGTATTAAACATGAAGACCCTTTTAAAGAGCGAATAGCAGACTCCGTACAAACCTCTTTTCACGAAGGTAAAGGAGAATGCTATATTGACTTCATTGAGTCGAAGGAACTCAAAAGTTTTAGCAACCGATTTGAAGCCGATGGCATCACCTTTGAGGAGCCTAGCATTCATCTGTTCAGCTTCAACAACCCCTATGGGGCTTGCAAAACCTGCGAGGGTTATGGTAGCATCGTAGGCATTGATGAAGACTTGGTCATTCCAAACACAGGTCTTTCGATATACGAAGATGCCATTGCTTGCTGGAAAGGTGAAACACTTTCTAAATACAGAGACGATCTCGTTTTCAACGCTGAAGCATGGGACATCCCCATTCACAAGCCTTATTTTGAGTTGACCAAAAAGCAAAAAGATTTCTTGTGGAATGGAAATAAAGAGTTTAAGGGCATCCATAAATTTTTCGCCCAATTAGAAAAGAAGAATTACAAAATTCAAAATCGCGTATTACTCTCTAGATATCGTGGAAAAACGACTTGCCCAGACTGTAAAGGAAAACGACTTCGCAAAGAAGCTGACTATGTAAAAGTAGGTGGCTATTCGATACTCGAAATTCTGGACCTGCCTGTAGACGAATTGTTTGACGTTTTTAAAAATATAAAGCTTGACAAAGCTGATTTTGAAGTTGCTGAACGATTACTCCTAGAAATCCAAAACAGATTACAATTTCTAATTGATGTAGGCCTAAGTTATTTGAGTATCAACCGAAGGTCATCTACCCTCTCTGGTGGAGAATCTCAGCGCATCAACTTGGCAACTTCTTTAGGCAGCAGCCTGGTGGGCTCAATGTATATTCTTGATGAGCCTAGTATTGGTCTTCACTCCAAAGACACCGAAAGATTGATCAAGATTTTGCGGTCTTTAAGGGACATTGGAAACACGGTGATCGTCGTCGAACATGATGAAGACATCATGAAAGCTGCTGACTTAGTTATTGACATGGGACCTATGGCTGGAATACATGGTGGACATGTCATGTTTCATGGAAATCACGAGCAAATTCAAAAAGAAAAAGAAAGTCTTACTGCAAAATATCTAAATGGAGACTTAAGTATTGAAATTCCAAGAAAAAGAGCCTGGACAGACGCTCTTAAAATTACAGGAGCCAGACATCACAACCTTAAGAATATTGACGTTACCATTCCTCTGAATGTCCTCACTGTAGTGAGCGGCATAAGTGGGTCGGGGAAAAGCACCTTAATAAAAACCATTCTTTATCCTGCACTTGTGAAAGCTTTGGGAGGATACGGTCCAAAAGTAGGCCAATTTGATGGTTTGTCGGGAGCGGTGAAAAACATTACTTCCGTAGAGTTTATAGATCAAAACCCCATTGGTAAATCTTCAAGATCAAACCCCGTTACCTACATCAAGGCATACGATGAAATTCGAAATCTATTTTCCAAGCAAGCCTTATCAAAAACGCGAGGCTACAAAACCAAACACTTCTCTTTCAACACGCAAGGTGGGCGATGTGACCAATGCCAGGGAGAAGGGGTCGTTACCATCGAAATGCAGTTCATGGCCGATGTTCACCTGGAATGTGAACACTGTAATGGGACACGATTTAAAGAGGAAATAAGAGAAGTAAAATTTAACGATAAGAATATTTCCGATGTCTTAAAGATGACTATTGATGAGGCCATCTCTTTTTTCAAAAAATGGGAACAACCCAAAATCTCCAAAAGACTTCAACCTCTTCAAGATGTAGGGCTGGGGTATATTAATTTAGGACAATCTTCATCCACCTTAAGTGGAGGAGAAGCACAGCGTGTTAAACTGGCTTCATTTCTGGGTAAGGGAAAAAGTCAGGGGCAGCATTTCTTTATTTTTGATGAACCCACTACAGGCTTACATTTTCACGACATCAAAAAACTCTTACAATCGTTTAATGCACTTATTGAAAATGGCCACAGTATTCTGGTCATTGAACACAATCCGGATGTAATAAAATGTGCCGATTGGCTTATCGATCTGGGGAAAGAGGGTGGAAAAAAAGGAGGGCAACTGCTCTTTGAGGGACTTCCTGAAGACATCATCAATTGCAAGGAAAGTGCTACCGGACTCTTTCTACAAGAAAAATACAAATCCGTGCCGATTTCAGAATAAAAGAGATCAATGCCCTAAATTAGGCGTTAAACTGCAACTCAAACAACTTGGTATAGTGACCTTTCTGTGACAACAAATCCTCATGCGTTCCAAACTCAACGATTCTCCCCTCGTCCATAACTAATATTTTATCTGCATTCTGTATCGTTGCCAATCGGTGCGCGATGACGATAGAAGTTCTACCCTCGGTCAACTTATTGATGGCTTGCTGAATAAGGCTCTCTGTCTGAACGTCTACTGAAGAGGTCGCTTCATCAAGGATAAGCACACTTGGATTGCACACATAGGCCCTCAAAAATGCAATCAGCTGACGCTGTCCAGCAGAAAGCATAACCCCTCTTTCACGCACATTATAACTGTACCCGCCTGGTAGTTGTTCGATAAAATGCTCCAAGCCAATCGCTTTTGAAGCCTCTTCCACCCTAGCCATGTTAATGTCTTTATCTAAAACAATGTTCTTATAGATAGAGTCGGAAAACAAAAACACATCCTGAAGCACCAAGGCTAAATGGCTTCTCAGAGACTGAACATCTAGACCTGTGATGTCCTTACCATCCAAGAAAACAGTTCCAGAATCTATATTATAAAATCGAAGTAGTAGATTTATAATCGAGCTCTTACCAGAACCCGTAGCACCCACAAGAGCAAGAGTTTTACCCGCTTCTATTTCAAAATTAATGTCCTTCAGGACCGGCTCACCCGCTACATATGAGAAATTAATATTCTCAAACTTAACATGCCCAGCTACCTTATCTAACTTCAGAGTCCCATTAGAATGGACACGCTCATCAGTATCCAATATCTTAAACACTCGATTCGAGGCAACAATCCCTCTCTGGATGACATTAATACGATCAGCCAAATGACGTATAGGTCTAAATAACATATTGATGAGTAGAATAAATGCCATCATCATCCCCAAGGTAACCTGTCCACCTAAAAGAATATTCACACCACCATACCAAACCATGGCTCCGATGGATATCGCACTCATTATCTCTATGACCGGCAAGAAAATAGAAAAATGCCAAATGGCTTTAATCGTTGCTTTTCGGAACGTAGCATTTACTTCTTTAAAATTGTCGAGCTCTGCCTCTTCTCGATTGAAAATCTGGACAATTTTCATCCCTGAGATATGCTCCTGCACAAAAGTATTTAAGCGGGAAATGGCTGTTCTTTCGTCTTCAAAAGCACTTTTCATTGCCCTTTGAAAGTATTTTGTGGCCCAAATTAGGATCGGGAAAACAGCGAGGGTTATTAAACTCAAGCTTACATCCTTAGAAAACATCCACACCAATATAATGGCGATCTTGAAAAGATCACTGAAAACAACCAAAACCCCTTGAGAGAAAATTTCTGCAATGGTTTCAATATCAGAAACCGAACGCGTTACAAGGGCTCCTATGGGTGTATTATCAAAGTACTTCAGTCGAAAAGATAAGATTTTACGATATAAATCCTCACGTATATCTTTTATGACGGACTGGCCAATCCAATTGGCTACATAAACAAATAGAAACTGAAAGATAGACTCTAAAAAAAGTAAACCAATCATTAATAGCGTATAGTTCAATAACATCTCAGGATTTTTCCCAATAATGAAATTATCAACGGTATACTCAATGATAATAGGTCTTGCTACGGAAAGTAATCCCAGAGAGATACTAAAGATGATGCTCACAAAAAAGATCAACTTGTAAGGACGTACAAAGCTCAGCACCCTCGACAAAAGCTTAAAATCAAAAATCTTATTACTTTGCTTAGACCCCATTCAATCGGCTTTCTGGATAATCAACTTGCGTAAGATACAAACCTCGGGCAGGAGCAGATACGCCTGCCGCACCTCGATCTAATTTTTTAATGATCTCTTTAAATTGCTCAAGCGTTATTTTAGACTTCCCTAATTCCACCAAGGTCCCTACGATAGCTCGAACCATATTTCTTAGGAACCGATCTGCCTCGATAGTGAAGACCCAAACACCATCTTTAAATTCCCAACGGGCCTCACGCACGTCACATATATGAGTTTTCACATCTGAATGGACCTTAGCAAAACTCGTAAAATCACTTACCTCTGACAAATACGCTGAAGCCTCATTCATAAGCTCAAAATCTAGAGTACCGTATACCAACCAAGCAGCATCCTTTAAAAAAGGATTCTTCTCCTGAATCAACCAATACTCATAAACTCTAGAAGAAGCATCAAACCTTGCGTGCACATCCTCAGCAACGGGGAAAATTGATTTTACAACGACATCATGATTAAGAAATGCATTCAATCGATAAGTAATTTCATCACAATCAAATGGTACATTGGTGTTAAAATGAGCATACATCTGTTTTGCATGAACACCTGTATCGGTTCTTCCAGCGCCTAAAGTCGAAATCTGATCTTTTAAAAGAACTGACAAACCTTCATTAACCACCTGCTGAACACTTATCGCATTTGGCTGAATTTGCCATCCGTGAAAATCGGTTCCTTTATATGCCAAACTGATGAAATACCTCAAAATATGAATTTAGAACAAAAATACTAAGATTAATGGTTAATGAACCACAATAAGGATTGATAATTACGCCCGATGTAATATTCGCAAACTTCCTCAAACTTTCAAAGAAAGAACTGTAAATTGCCATCAACAATATTTTTACATACAAAATGAAACGTATAGGACTTTTATCAGATACGCACTCTCACCTAGACAATTCGATTCTCAAACATCTTGAAACCTGTGATGAAATATGGCACGCAGGAGACATCGGGGATGTAGCTGTTCTGGATCAACTAAAAGCCTTTAAGCCCACGCGTGCTGTATATGGAAATATAGATTCCAAAACGATTCGACAAGAATGCCCCTTACATCAGCGTTTCACCTGCGAACATGTAGACGTATGGATGACACATATTGGTGGGTACCCGAAACGGTATTCCCCATACCTCAGAGATGAAATCCGAAAAAACCCTCCCAAGCTATTTATAAGTGGACATTCACACATCCTGAAAGTCATGTTTGACAAGGAACTATCTCTACTGCATATGAATCCGGGAGCTGCAGGAAAACATGGATTCCATCAAGTCAGAACCTTACTTAGATTTACGATTGATGGACATGAGATTAAAGATTTAGAGGTCGTTGAATTGGGGAAACGTTAACGAATACGATCTACAGAACGAACGAGATCGTCGTCTTTCTTGACCCCTTTATAAGCTAACAATAAAGCAACGGTCGCCAAAAGCACAATCAAAAGGGCATTGCTGTTCAGAGAAACCTGAAATGCTTTCCACAACAGAAGTAATCTTACACCAATAATAAAGTTGATGATGACTGCAAATCGAATTAATTTCATTTGAATCTTGCGATTTCTATAAATAAATAATCCCACAAGAGCCAACAAACCAGAGAGTAGCGTGAGGATGAACATTTTGCTGTCGTCCTGAACCCAAATCACCTTGTCGTCAAGTGAATAAATAGGAACGCGAAAGGAAAGGAGAACCATAGCAATACAAGCTATAGATAAGTAAATGGATTGTATTCGTTGAAGCATGCTGATTGTTTTGCTCAAAAATAAGAAGAATGAACTTACAAACTGAAAAATCAATAAAAAGATATCATCTAAAGAACTCACGGATTGTGGCTGTTCTGAATCATAGAAAAAAGTATTTTCCGTTCATAAGACCCGATTTCCAAAATATTATTTGTACTATTGTACAGCGAATATTCAATTTTCAAAAGAATATCAGCCAATCCTCAAGTTTACTTCCCATTTAAAAAAAGCCTCACTCAGGCTCTATTTATACAAAATATTTTCTTCCCACATGTACGACATTTTAGAATTAAAAAGCAAGCTACTTCCTGACCTTCAGGATGTTGCGAAAAATTTAAACATCCCAAAATACAGGACATTAAAAAAGATGGATCTGATTTACCAAATCTTGGATGTTCAGGCCATCAATCCCAAAGCCGCTTCTAGCACAAAAGTCACCCCAAAATCTGAAGCAGTTAATCCCAAAGAGACCAAATCTGACGAACAAAATAAAATCAAACAAAATATAAAACCCAACAAGGTAGCTATGGAGCAAAAAAACAATGAAAATACTAAAGTAGCCCCTCCAGCTAAAGAAAAAGAAACTTCTGAAAAGCAGAACCCAAAAGAAAGAGTCCTCAGACCCAGAAGAAAAAATGAGTCTCAACTAGACCGTATCAAAAAAGCAGAACAAAGAGTTTCTGAAACACCAAAGAACAACCCCGGTACAAAAAAACCAGAGAATACTTCTCATCAATCAAACAAACCAGCTCAAGACAAAACTCAAAAACCTAAGGACAACCCTCAAAAGCCTCAGGACAACAGACGTCAAAAGAATCAACAAAACCAACAACGAAATTCCCAAAATCGTAGAAACGAGAACAAAGGACATGTTGAGTTTGAATTTGAAGGCATTGTATCGAGTGAAGGTGTTTTAGAAATTATGCCTGATGGATATGGTTTCTTGAGGTCTTCTGACTATAACTACTTGAGTTCTCCAGACGACATTTATGTATCTCACTCACAAATCAAACTCTTTGGTTTAAAAACTGGGGATACAGTAAGTGGAGAGGTTCGCCCTCCTAAAGAAGGTGAAAAATATTTCCCTCTTACTAAAATTCACAGCATCAATGGAAGAGACCCGGGATATGTGAGAGATCGAGTTTCTTTTGAGCACCTCACCCCTTTGTTCCCAGACGAAAAATTCAATATTGCAGAAAATAGAGCTGGAACCGCAGCGCGTGTCATAGATTTATTTTCTCCGATTGGAAAAGGTCAGCGTGGACTGATTGTGGCACAACCTAAAACCGGTAAAACGGTATTATTGAAAGAGGTGGCCAACTCAATTGCTAAAAATCATCCAGAGGTATATATGATTGTCCTTCTGATTGACGAAAGACCGGAAGAAGTTACCGACATGGCAAGGACCGTAAATGCGGAAGTTGTTTCCTCTACTTTTGATGAACCTGCAGATCGACATGTAAAAGTTGCGAACATCGTTCTTGAGAAAGCCAAAAGAATGGTAGAATGTGGTCATGATGTGGTTATTTTATTGGATTCTATTACGCGTTTAGCTCGAGCATACAATACCGTATCTCCAGCATCAGGTAAGGTCCTATCGGGAGGTATTGACGCCAATGCACTTCACAAACCAAAACGCTTCTTTGGTGCCGCTCGTAACATTGAAAATGGAGGCTCATTAACGATTATAGCTACAGCATTAGTCGACACAGGCTCTAAGATGGACGAAGTGATTTTTGAAGAATTTAAAGGTACGGGTAATATGGAAATGCAGTTGGATCGTAAAATCGCCAACAAACGTATTTACCCTGCTATCGACCTTGTGAACTCAAGTACTCGTAGAGAAGACCTGTTAATGGGTAAAGAAGAGTTACAGCGTATGTGGATCATGAGAAAACACCTTGCAGATATGACGCCTCTTGAGGCCATGGAGTTTCTGAAAGATCGCATTCAACGTACAGATAATAATGCTGAGTTTCTTATTTCCATGAACGGATAAGTAAAGTCCAATTCAGCAGTAATAAAAAAGCCTCCGAATGATCGGAGGCTTTTTTATTGGAGTGTATTCTAGTGTTATTTATCCATGACATTTCTTGTACTTCTTACCACTACCACAAGGGCAAGGATCATTCCTACCCACCTTTGCCTCGGTGCGTACCGGCTGAGTCTTTACTTGTTGATTTTGCCTCCTTTTGGGAGCTTGTGAAGAAGAACTTGATGAATACTGAGGAAGCTCATTTCGTGAAGCGGTTAAGCCTGAATTGGAGCTCTGTGGTACTCTCGCACGTTGTACTCCTTTAGAATCCTTAATCGGCAAATTCGCCTTATAGAGAAAAGAAGTAATATCATTATTCAGCTTCTCCAACATGGACTTAAACAAGTTAAAAGATTCGAATTTATAGATTAACAAAGGATCTTTTTGCTCGTAAACTGCATTCTGAACCGATTGCTTCAAATCATCCATCTCTCGAAGATGTACTTTCCAAGCCTCATCTATAATTGCTAAGGTTACGTTCTTCTCAAATGAGTTTATCAAAGACTTACCTTCGGTCTTGTAGGCTTCCTCAAGGTTGGTTACGACTTGCATCGCTTTGTTCCCATCGGTAAATGGTACCACAATATTCTCGTAGCTTACAGACTCATCCTCATAGACCTCTTTGATTACCTTAAAGGCGGATTGCGCAATACGGTTCATTTTAAGGGTATAAGAATTTATGCTTTCCTCATAAAGAGCCTGTGTTAAATCCTGAGAATTTCTGGTGTTGAACGCCTCCTCATCAAAAGGACAATCCATCGAAAAAGTTCTAAGCACATCAAATTTAAAGGCTTCAAAATCTTTCATTTCGGCATGAATATCCACCAATAATTGGCAAGTATCAAAACACATATTGGTGATATCTACGGACAAACGCTCTCCATCCAAGGCATGACGACGACGCTTATAAACAACTTCACGCTGAGAATTCATCACATCATCATACTCCAGTAAGCGCTTACGGACACCAAAGTTATTTTCTTCTACTTTTTTCTGAGCTCTTTCAATGGATTTCGAAATCATCGAGTGTTGGATCACTTCACCTTCTTCCAAGCCCATTCGATCCATTAGCTTGGCAATACGTTCCGAACCAAACAATCGCATTAACTTATCATCTAGAGAAACTAAGAATTGTGAAGACCCCACATCTCCTTGACGTCCTGCACGACCTCTCAACTGCCGGTCTACACGACGAGAATCATGTCGCTCCGTACCTACAATGGCCAATCCACCTGCAGCCTTAGCTTCATCAGTCAATTTAATATCCGTTCCCCTACCGGCCATATTGGTCGCTATGGTTACCTTTCCTGGCCTACCCGCATCAGCGACAATGTTTGCTTCCTGCTGATGTTTCTTGGCATTTAAAACACTGTGATCAATGCCTCTGATCTGTAGAATACGAGACAATTTCTCAGAAATGTCTACCGAAGTGGTTCCCACCAATACGGGTCTTCCAGACTTGGACAAGCCTACTACCTCTTCGACAACTGCATTAAACTTCTCACGCTGTGTTTTGTATACCTTATCCTCTTGATCCATTCGAGAAATAGGACGATTGGTAGGGATGACAATCACATCCAACTCGTAAATATCCCAAAGTTCTCCAGCTTCTGTTTCCGCAGTACCTGTCATACCAGACAGTTTATTGTACATACGGAAATAATTTTGCAAGGTCACCGTGGCATGCGTTTGAGTCGCCGCTTCAATCTTAACATTTTCCTTGGCTTCAATGGCTTGATGCAGTCCGTCAGAGTAGCGACGCCCCTCCATAATACGACCGGTCTGTTCATCAACAATTTTCACCTTGTTCTCCATAACGACATAGTCGACTTCTTTTTCAAAGAGAGCATAGGCTTTTAACAACTGATTCATGGTATGGATACGTTCACTCTTAACCGCAAAATCGCGCATTAAAAGTTCCTTCTCTTCCATCACATTTTCTCCCGCCTTAGTCTTTTCCTCCAGCTTAGCCAACTCAGTACCTACATCCGGAAGGATGTAAAAGCTTTCTTCGGACACATTTTTAGAAATCAAATCAATCCCTTTATCAGTCAACTCAATGGAATTGTTTTTCTCATCGATGGTAAAATAAAGATCATCATCAATGACATGCATTTCCTTAGACTGATCTTGCATGAAATGATTCTCAGTCTTTTGAAGTAATATTTTTGCTCCTTCTTCAGCCAGAAACTTAATCATGGCATTATTCTTTGGGAGCCCCCTGTAAGCTCTCAACAATTTCTTACCTGCTTCATCATGATCACCGGAAGCAAACAACTTTTTTGCCTCTGAAAGCTCAGCGGTAACCAATTTCTTTTGCGTATCGTAAAGCAGCTGTATTTGTGGCTTCAGCTGAATAAACTCATGCTCATCGCCCTTAGGAACTGGACCAGAAATAATTAAAGGAGTTCTGGCATCATCAATTAAAACGGAATCCACCTCATCTACAATCGCATAATTGTGCTTTCGCTGAACCAAGTCTTCTGGTGACCGAGCCATATTGTCTCTCAGATAATCAAAGCCAAACTCATTATTGGTCCCAAAAGTAATATCCTTGAGGTAAGCGGCTCTTCGCTCTTCAGAATTGGGCTGGTGCTTGTCAATACAATCAACCGTTAATCCGTGAAACTGATACAAAGGCCCCATCCATTCGGAATCTCGTTTTGCCAGATAATCGTTTACCGTTACCACGTGAACACCTCTTCCTGATAGAGCATTCAAGTAAACCGGAAGAGTAGCCACAAGCGTCTTCCCTTCACCCGTTTGCATTTCTGCAACTTTACCTTCGTGCAGTACAGAGCCACCTATCAATTGAACATCGTAATGCACCATGTTCCATACTTGCTCAGCCCCCGATGCTAACCAACGATGCGACCAAACAGCTTGATCTCCATCTATGGTGACAAAATCGAATTGAGAAGCCAAGGCTCTGTCAAAATCTTGAGCGGTTACCTTAAGCTGTTTATTTTGAGCCAATCGACGCGCAGTTTCTTTAACCACGGCAAACGCCTCGGGAAGGATCTCTTTAAGAACCTCTTCAGACTTCTCTTGAACCTTTTTGTTGAGGTCGTCAATCTTTTTATACGATGCTTCTTTATCGGTAACAGCAACTTCATCTTGATCAAGTGCCAATTGTATTTTCTCAATTTCTGCGTCTTCGACAGAAACAGCTTCCTTAATCTTTAATTGAAACTCAGCAGTCTTAGCTCTCAGCTCATCATCAGACAACAATTCTATGGTAGGGCTTAC
>JAKMFX010000005.1 GCA_022425195.1 Flavobacteriales bacterium
ACGTAGTACAAGTATATTTTATCGCTGACAGTAATGTACACGAAAAGGTTGTAAAGCAGCATTACCAAAATAATTCCCATGTACATTCCCATTATTAAATCTCTATCTATTATTGATTTTAGAGTTGTTATAGAAGTTCCAATGTAGATAGGTAAATTAATTTGCTCATTACTTTTAATTTTTAAGAAGCAGGTCACAGAGGAGTTTTTTGGCGCATAAACGTCAAATAAATAATTGGGATGATTGTGTTTTCTTTTTGTAAAGACCTTGTATTCACTAATTTCTTGAGTTATTATTTTTTCTTTGTTTGGGTAATAAGAATAAAGTTCTACAACATCTATAGTTGGATGTCTGACATCCAGCAATAAAGATGGCTCAGAAGTGTTATTTGCTATTTCAAATTTCACCCAAAAAGTAGAGTAGCTTAGCCCAAGATTTAAGTTTGTTTGATCTGAAGGCTCTAAAGAGTTAATGAGAAGGTCGTTTATTTGGGATTGGTTACTTTTATCCTCGTAAAGGATGTAGTTTTTTATTTTGTAAATAGTAGTTTGATGGTCTATTAAAGTGGGTTCTTGTGCAGCTAAAAATTCGGGTATGGAAACAAAAATTAATGTAAATAATAGATGAAATTTCACCGAACATTTAGTCTTTTTTAACCACATAGGTAATAAACCCTTGTTCACTAGATGTTTCATTCTTTTTCGTGTTAAATATTATTTTAATACATACTTTTTTTGGATAAGTTTGGACTGTATCTTCCTGGTGCTAATACTTGATTTACATCAATTGCATTTTTAATCTTATCAATTAATTTAACAGATGTTAAGTCATGTTCGTCATTGTAAATTTTCATGGAATCTATATTTAACCGATACGGCATAAGGCCCATATTTCGGCATTCTCTGAAAAGTTCATCGTAACAAGATTGTGCATTTTTTTTATCGTCGACATTGTCTTTTTCGTACAAAATAGGGATAGTAGAATCAAAGCACTGGTTAGAAATTGTAGTTAAGGTAATTAATGGGTCGATCTTATGCTTTTTGCAAATCGAAATTATTTTTTTGACGAAAACCTCTACTGTATTTGGTCGGATAGGAAGAAGTGGTGAAAACCAAATTAAACCACAATCATCAACAGCTGGATTTATGTTCCCTTTCAAGCTAGGCGTCTTCTTAGATTTCGAATAAGCCAATGCTAAAGCCATTTCAGAGGGAACTCCATCAAGTATTTTGAAGAAATTATCCATAGCCTCTATTCTGTCTGGAATGCCAAAAAAATATTTGTTAATCAAGTTAGGCAGATTGTTTCTCAGTCTTGTTGTTCTTTTATTGAGAAAAACAACGGGGGATGATAAATTTTTTAGTTTTCTTTTGATTATTCGTTTTGCTTGTTTAATGATTTCAATAGGTCCATATAGACCTCCCACACAAGTCCAGATGATGTTTTTGTTTTGATGTTTATCACCAAACATAGCTTTTATTCTCTCTCTATTCATCAGGTTAATCCCACCAACTATACTTCCTAGTTCTTGTTTTATTTCTCTAATAATTTTAATTGTGTGATTTAAATCTTTTGTTTCTTTAATAGAAAACATGAATACTTCTGTGTGTTCTGTTTTTTTTGCAAGTGCAATCGTGATTTTCGTCACAATACCAAAATTGGATTGAGTGAATATTCCATCTAAATACGGACCTATTCCATATTTGAAAACTTTAGCAACTTCTACCGCCTTAAAATCACTCAATGGTGATTTGTAAAGAGATCCGTCTGGTAGTATAGCTTCTAAAGAAATAAGTGAGGCAAAATGATCAGATAATGGAGTAATCCCGTAACCACGCTCAATTACATTACCTAAAATGCTGCAATTTGGTCCAGCACCTGTTGTTGGTACCAGATAATTAACTTTATTTATCTTAAAATATTCGAACAACATTTTTTGAGTAACACCAGGTTCTAAAGTGATATAACCTAACTCATCATCAAAATTTAATATTTCATTTAAGTCAGAAAGATCTAGAATGATTGAATTATTTTTAATCGGGTTTGCACTTCCGTATCCCCAATTGTTTCCTGTACTAATTGGGTAAATAGAAATCATATGTTTATTTGCAATCCTCATTATTCCAGTAATTTGATTCGAACTTGAAACCTTTATTGCTGCTAGGATTTGCCTATGAATACCCATTGTATTTATATGGTATCTTTTTAAATCTACTGAAGCAGTAATAATTTTAATATTTTCTAAATCAGGAGAATTTAAAAAGTCATCTATTATACCTTTTGTCATCAACATATTATTTAGTTTGATTTGTATTGAATTTCATATTTAATTGGTAATTAATTTCTATTTCCGTCATTTTGGTCTGTTCTATTTTTAGTTGACAGGGGTTTTCTCTCAATTCAAGTATGATTTTTTTATCTTGCCTTGTGGCTGTTTCTAGTGTTTTTACATTCATGACGCCTAAAGTCCAAGCAATCATATCCTTTTTAGGGTAGGGGAAGGTCCCTTGCTCACCCAAAGCTTTACTCTCAACAAACCCAATATTACGACAGCTTTGTAGCGTAGGCCGCCCCACGATAGCCATTAAAGTGGTTAATTTTAGCTGATTGACAACAGCTACAGCGGCTCTTGTTAATCGATGTCCGAGCCCAATTTTTTTATCATTACGGCTCTTTTTATGGTGGTGAATAGAACTCCATAAACCACACGTTTCTCCAACACCACCGTATTGAGAGAGTTCTTGAATTAAATGACTTATTCTTGAATCCATACAACCCACAGCATCTTCAATAGGAAGCGGGTATTCTGGAGCCGCGATATGAATGCGAACCCCTCCAATCATTTCTCCTGTAGAAAGGGATTCTGCAATCAATACATAAACATTCGGATTTTGCGGCCAATTGATATTGTTCGAGGTAACCATGTCTATGCCGTAGTGTTTTAATATTTCGTGATGCTTTCTTATAAATAATAGGCTAACGTGAGGCTCCTCAATAGCTCTTAATGCTCGTATACTAAATTGAGCAACATCTCTATGGCCACTAGATATCAACATCTCATTAGCTTAGATTGGTTCAGATTTTTTAATTTATATTTTTATATGATGTCCCAGGAGGTTAATTTTTAAATTATTTTAGGATAAATATATATAATTATTTACATTTACATGAATGTTATATGTGTTTATATGAAAAATAAGGAAACAAAAATTGATAATTTCCCTGTCAAAACTGAGCTAGACAAGTTTAAAACTGAGTTTACTGATGAAGAAATTCGCAGTCAGATTAAATCTTATGGACAGGATTTCACGACGCCCAGAGAAAAAATTCGCTTGCTTTACTTAGACGATGAGCGCGATGAATTGGAGAGTTTTCGGAGCTTGTACAGACGTGTTTTCGATGTTCACATAGCCTCTACTCCAGGACGAGCCTATGAAATCATGAAAACCGAAGACGTACATGTAGTGCTTACAGACCAGAGAATGGACTTGATGACTGGTGTTGAATTTTTAGAATCCATTGTTGAAGATCATCCCGATCCTGTCCGAATTCTCGTTACGGGATATTCAGACATCACCGCAGTCATCAATTCGATTAATCAGGGCAGAGTTTATAAGTACATTTCCAAACCTTACCCGAGAGAAGCCATGCAGAAGAGTATCGAAAATGCTGCTGAAGTCTATTTCTTGAGGAAGGATCGAAAAGAGTTGATTCAAAAATTAACCAGAGCTTGTTCTCAGTTGGAATTTTTATTAGGTCAAAGCTCCCTTGATGTATAAAACTCTTCTTTTTTGACATGATTGCTCCTTCCTCGAAAATTGATGTGCCAATTTATTGGCAGTGGTATACGACGAATTTATCATTTTGCGCAACGAGCTTTACTTTGTGAAAGAGTTTGAAGAGATGTGTTTTTAAATTGAGATGATTGCTCGTGACCAATTGGAAAACGCCACCTTTTTTAAGACATCTTTTCACCTCTGCAAACAAATTCAAAGCAATTTCAATATTTGTTTCGAACTCAAAGTGAAAAGGGGGGTTCGAGATGACCAGATCAAATGTATTACTTTGAAAAGCACTTAGATCATCACTAAAGTAAAAGTGTGCATTTTTTGAATCGATGTTAATCTTTGAGGACTCAACGGCGAGAAAGGAGTCGTCTACTAAGTGAATTTCAGCATTTGGATTTTTTGAGAGTGCTACGTGAGCTAAAACACCATTTCCTGAAGCCAGGTCAAGGATTTTATTGTCGGTTGTTTGGACGTCCATATTTGTCGCAAAAAACTGTGTAGCATAATCAATATTTTTTGCAGAAAACACCCCGAAATATTGTTTGAAGCTTTTTGTTTTGTCAATTGACACCGTATTTATATGTAGTGTTGGATCGACCTTTTTCTTCTTTTTAAGAATCAGTAACCTCGATTTTTTCCATGCTCGGGTTTGTTCGCATTGTTCAAAATATTTTTCAGCAATCTCGATGGTTTTTCGACTAAAGTATTTGGTCATGAAAGAGCAAATGACGGTTGCATCTTCATTTAATGATTGATGAATTTGATCGAGCTGAAGTCTAAAAAGATCTAGTGATTTTGGTATTTTGATGAGCGCTAAATCGAACGATTTTGACAAAGTATCCAGAGGTTCAATTTTGGAAATATTTTTCAAGTCAACACCATTTTTCGATGCATTGAGCTCAATTGCCTTTTCTTGACTTTTAAAATTAACGACTGTAGAGGGGTTGAATTCTGACAGAACGGTACTCAGAAACCCAAAACGATCGTTGTACAGTATCGGATGTTGAGATAAAGCCTGATGATCTGATAGATATTTTAGCAGATGTTCATCTGCAGCACTCCAAGCTTGTAGTGATTTATTATCAGATGTTGGGTAGCGAACAATCGAATACTTAGAGTCTTTGAAAAAGAAGTTCATACTTTAAAGTCCGAAGTTGAGTTTAATTTTTTCTACAAAATCAAGTTTTTCCCAGGGAAAGGTCTCAATCTCTTTCTCTATGATTTCACCCTCATGCGATTTAAAGGTGAATGTTTTTTTCTCAGAGCTACGGCCCATATGGCCATAGGCTGCAGTTTCGGAGTAAATAGGATCCTTAAGTTTGAACCGGTTGACAATCGATGCCGGTCGTAAATCAAAGAGCTCGCTTACTTTTTTAGCAATCTCACTATCGCTTAGGCCTAATTTAGAGGTCCTATAGGTGTCAATAAAAACACTCATAGGCTCAGCCACACCAATGGCATAGGCTACTTGTACAAGGATTTGATCAGAAACCCCTGCTGCCACTAAGTTTTTGGCAATATGCCTTGTCGCGTAGGCTGCTGATCGGTCTACTTTTGATGGGTCTTTACCAGAAAAAGCTCCACCTCCATGGGCTCCTTTACCTCCATAGGTGTCCACAATGATTTTTCTACCCGTGAGACCTGTGTCTCCATGAGGTCCACCAATCACAAATTTACCCGTAGGGTTTACGTGGTAGGTGATGGAATCGTCAAATAGGGAAGCCAGATGTTCCGGTAATTTTTTCTTCACGCGCTCAACAAGGATGTTGATCACGTCACTTTCTATTTTAGCGAGCATTTTTGGCTCCTCATCAAAATCATCGTGCTGTGTGGAGATAACAATCGTATCGATTCGTTCAGGGGTATGCTGATCGGAATACTGAATGGTCACTTGTGATTTAGCGTCGGGGCGGAGGTAGTGCATTACCTCGTGATTTTCACGTCTTATGACCGCAAGTTCTTGAAGTAATAAATGAGAAAGACTTAAAGCCAAGGGCATGTAACTGTCGGTTTCATTGGTAGCATAACCAAACATGATTCCCTGATCTCCCGCACCTTGTTCCGTATGCAAGCCTTCTCCTTCCACAACTCCTTGAAGGATGTCTGGGGACTGTTCGTGAACGACAGACATGACTTCACAAGATTTAGCATCAAACTTGTATGCAGGGTTTGTGTAGCCAATATTTTTTATCACATTTCGAGCCTCTTTTTCTAGATCTACTGTGGCTTTGGAGTTTATTTCACCACTAAGAACGGCTAAGCCAGTGGTTACAAGTGTCTCACAGGCAACTTTAGATTCAGGGTCTTGCGCCAAAAATGCATCGAGTATGGCATCCGAGATCTGATCAGCAACCTTATCTGGATGTCCCTCTGATACAGACTCAGAAGTAAAAAAGTACGACATATCGTAGTTTTTAAGTAATTTTTAAAATTAAAGTCTGATCTGGGCTTTGCGGTAGAGAATACTGCTTTAGCCTTTTTTATAGTGGTAGCAATCAGTCAAATTTATCCACTGCGATGCAAAGATAAGAATAAGATTGATTTAATATTTTATTACCTCGTTAGATTGTGGAAAATAGTTTCTAGTTTTTCTTCTTCCACATTCATTTGGAGGACAGTGATGTTTTGGGCTACCGCAAAATCAAATAAAGCGGGTCTCAAGTCAAATTTTGGATCGGAAATGATTTTATATTGACAGCCTTTAAGTGCAATCACCTCACGGGTATGTTTGATCTTAAGAAGATCTTTTTTGCTGATGGATTGATCAAATTCCACCGTAATGATTCTCTTTTTCTTGGTGAGGCTTTGAAGTTCTTCAATAGATTTATCGGCAACGATTTGTCCCTTGTTCATGATGATGATACGGTCGCATATGGCTTCTATTTCTTGTAAGATGTGGGTTGATAACATCACGGTTCTTTCTTTCCCGATTTCTCTGATCAAGGAACGCATATCAACCAATTGGTTGGGGTCTAGGCCTGTTGATGGCTCATCTAATATGAGAACTTCTGGTTGATGAATCAGCGCTTGTGCAAGACCCACTCTTTGGCGGTATCCTTTTGAAAGTGCACCAATGAGTTTTTGCTGTTCGTTTGCCAATCCTGTTTTTTTAATTACTTCAGCAACCAACTCATGTGAAACTCCGTGTATGTCTGCGGAGAAATTTAAATATTCTTTTACATACATTTCATGATAAAGAGGGTTGTGCTCAGGAAGGTATCCTATTTTTCGTTTGGCTTTAATAGGATGTTCATCGATGTCAAAGTCAGCTACTTTTACGTGTCCGGATGTCGGCTTTATAGAACCGGTAAGGATCTTCATTAATGTCGATTTTCCAGCACCATTGGGCCCTAAGAAGCCTACAACTTCTCCTTTTTTTATTTCAAAAGAGATTTCGTTAAGTGCTTTTTGTGTCCCGTATGATTTAGAGACTTTTTTTACTTTGATAGACATAGCACGAAGATAGCTTATTTTAATTTTTCTGGAGACCTGATTTGCAAAGGTCAAATTCTCTAAAATCGACCCAAACCTACCGATAACTCAATATTTTACCGATGCCTCAACGATGATTACCGATAACTCAATAAGAGCTACCGATAACCCAAAATATATTGTAAATCAAGTGTTTATGAGCTATATTTAAGTAATGTAATAATGATAATGAGCATTTCTCGAGGGGCGAGTTAATGTGAAAAAGGACTCAAATGGAGTCCTTTTTTTTCTGACTTTCCATTTGTAATAATGGCTGAATTCTTTCTTTCTCAAAGGGCAAATCCTATATTTGTGTGATGCAAGGTGTAGTAGTAAAATCGACGGGTAGTTGGTATAGGGTTCGCTCACATGATGGGAACTATTTCAAATGTCGTATTAAGGGTAAATTTCGAATTCAAGGTTTGAAGAGTACCAACCCAATTTCTGTTGGGGATCAGGTTAAATTGTCCTTAGAGGGTGAAGATTATCTCATCACTGAGATTCTCGATCGAAGGAATTACATCATCCGAAAGTCCGTAAACTTATCCAAGCAAGTACATATCATTGCGTCTAATATGGATCAGGCCTTTTTAATCATCACTTTAGCTTCGCCTGCCACAACTATAGGCTTTATTGACCGATTTTTAGTCACTGCCGAGGCCTATCAAATTCCCGTTTATTTGGTGTTCAATAAAATAGATTTATACGATGAATTTGATCGAGAATATCACGATCAGATTGCTGAAATGTATACCAATGCTGGATATAAGTGTATCGAGGTTTCTGCCTTAAATCAGCAAAATTTGAAATCTCTTACGGAGCTTATGAAAGATAAGGTGACTTTGCTTTCTGGTCATTCTGGTGTTGGAAAATCTACCTTAGTCAATGCCATTGATTCCAATTTAAATCTAGAAACCCAACAGGTCTCTGAGGCGCACCAAAAGGGAATGCATACAACGACCTTCGCAGAGATGTTTGAGTTGGCCTTTGGAGGTTTTATTATTGACACCCCAGGGATAAAAGGATTAGGTCTTGTTGAAATGGAGGATTCAGAATTGGCGGATTATTTCCCGGAGATGAGAGCCCTCAAGGGAAAATGTAAATTCCATAACTGCATGCATATTAATGAGCCCAAATGCGCCATTAAGGATGCTGTTGAAGCAGGGCTTATCCATCCTGTTCGTTACGATAGTTATCTAACGATTTTGGAGGATGATGGTGGTCAATACAGGGAATCAAAATATCACTAATGCGGATAACAATTCAAAGGGTAAGTGAGGCTTCGGTCCAGATTCATCATACATTGAAATCTAAAATAAATCACGGATTGCTGATTCTTCTTGGCGTAGGAACAGATGATGCTGAAGAGGATGTAGAATGGTTGTGCAATAAGTTGGTAGCTTTGAGGATTTTTTCTGATGAGGATGGAAAAATGAACAAGTCAATTATGGATGTGAATGGCGATATTCTGTTGATCAGTCAGTTTACCCTATTTGCGAGTACAAAAAAAGGTAATCGGCCATCTTATATTCGCTCGGCACGTCCAGAGGTTGCGATTCCCCTTTACAAAGCTTTTCACAAACGCTTAGAGGTTTTGTTGTGTAAGCCAGTGGCTACTGGTGAATTTGGAGCAGATATGAAAGTCTTATTGTGTAATGATGGGCCGGTAACCCTTAATATAGATTCTAAAAACAGAGAATAATGGAGCTAAATCAGTTGCAAAAAAAAGTAGATGAATGGATTCAAGAATACGGAGTCCGTTATTTTAGTGAACTTACGAATATGACAATTTTAACTGAGGAAGTAGGAGAAGTCGCTCGAATCATGGCGCGACGTTATGGAGAACAATCTGAAAAGCCCTCTGATGCGGACAAAGATTTGGCTGATGAGTTGGCAGATGTTTTGTGGGTTCTTACCTGTATTGCCAATCAAACAGGAATTGATTTAGAGGCTGCCATGATAAAGAATTTTGAAAAGAAAACTGTAAGAGATCATCAGCGACATAAAAAAAATGAAAAGTTGAAGTAACCAGCTTAGCAAAAACATTAATAAACAAAAAAGAGGCCCATTGGGCCTCTTTTTGTTTCATGAGAAAAGGATTTAGAATTTTATCCCCACAGCAAGCATCACTTGATCTAGCCTTTGATCTGCTGAAAATGATTTACCTGCAATTTTTAATTCATCTGAGATCGACTGAAGCCCTTTTTCAACTCGTAGATCGACCGTTATCATGGAAATATCTAATCCAATTCCATATTGTAAACCAATGGTAGCATTTTTATAGTTGGCAACGATTTCATCTGAACTACCTTTTAGATTCTTAATGTCTTGACTGAGTTTAAGGCTAAATACAGGTCCTGCATTGACTCTGAATATTTTCAGGAAACGTTTTCCCACCATCACTGGAAGGTCAAGCTTGTTTATTTTTACTTCTCCAGTTACATCTTCGAATTTAAGTTCAGATTTGGAGTTGCTGAACATGGCTTCAGGTTGAATGTAAAACCCAAGAAGTTGAAGTCGAGCAAACAAACCCAGTTGTAGGTTTAGCGAAGCATTTTTTACATCCGGGATATGGTTATTTGCTTCCTTTATATCACTTAAGGACACATCTGGAGAGCCCACATTTACTTTTGCTCCCCACTTAAAGCTTTGCGCTGAAAGACTCATGCTCGAAAATACCAGCACGATTGCTAAAATTAAGTTTTTCATAATTTCGGATTTAATTTACGTTTTTCTTTGGCATTGAGTGTCGCTTTAACATTCGCTTCAATGGTGTGTGCGGGTCTCGACCATTTTTGCTTCTCACCGTTAGAACACGAGTTTTTGTAATTTTCATTCACCTCCGGTTTGTCTCCCTTTTTGTAGGCCTTCTGAGGCGTTAACCCAAGTGTATTAAATAATTCCATGTCCTTATTGATGTCCGGATTTGGAGTCGTTAATAGTTTGTCTCCCGCAAATATTGAGCCAGCACCTGCCATGAAACAAAGCGCTTGTCCTTCGTCAGTCATTTGTGTTCTTCCCGCTGAAAGTCGAACAGTAGTTTTAGGAAGTACAATTCGAGTGGTTGCAACCATTCGGACCATATCCCAAATTGGAATTTGTTCTTGTTCTTCCATAGGCGTACCCTCAACAGCTACAAGTGCATTGATGGGAACAGATTCTGGGTAGGGGTTTAAGCAGGATAGGGTAACCAGCATTGCTGCTCTGTCTTCTGGAGCCTCACCCATGCCGATGATACCTCCGGAGCATACGGTTAAGCCAGCTTTTCGAGCGTTTCCTATGGTTTCAATACGATCTTCATAGCCTCGAGTAGAGATGACTTTTTTATAATGTTCTTCTGAAGTGTCTAAGTTGTGATTGTATGCGTATAAGCCCGCATCAGACAGTCGTCGTGCTTGATCTTCTGTAAGCATCCCTAAGGTACAGCAAACTTCCATGTCTAGATCTCGTACGGTTCTAACCATCTCTAAAACTTGGTCAAAATCATCACCTTCTTTCACATTTCTCCATGCAGCACCCATACAAACTCTGGAAGACCCCGAGCTTTTTGCTCTTAATGCCTGAGCTTTTACCGTTTGAACGGACATTAAATCATTTTTTTCAATATCGGTATGGTATCGAGCTGCCTGAGGGCAGTATCCACAATCTTCGGGACAGCCACCTGTTTTTATAGACAATAATGTGCTGACTTGTACTTCGCGTGGGTCATGATTTTGACGATGTACCTCTGCTGCTTCAAATACCAGTTGGAGTAGGGGTTTGTTGTAAAGTTCTAGAACTTCTTCCTTCGTCCAGTTTTTTCTTTTCTCCGTCATGATTATTCCTGATTTAAGCTCAAATATAAAGCTTCTTTTTTGCTATTCGTTTTTATTTAGATAAAATGATGCTTACGGCATTCCCTCCAAAGCCCGTGGCATTTACCATCACATTTTTCAGAGATTTTGGTCGCCCAAAACTCATACTGTCATAGGGGAATTGGATAAGTTTTTGGTGTTGTAGCATTAGTATTGCCAATTCCATACTCAAGGCACCTGAAGCACCAAAGGTATGTCCTGTAGTGTATTTTGTAGAAATTAAATGGGGTATATCGTTTCCAAATAGTTTTTGAACGGCTTTGTATTCGCTTTGGTCCCCTTTTAGGGTCCCGGGGGCGTGCATGATTATACTATCTACCGAAGTGAGATCTGCATTTTTGAGGGCCATTTTCATGGATTTTTGTAGGCATTCAGCTTCAGCAGAAAGAGAAACATTATGCTCTATAAGCTCTGTTGCATAACCTACGCCTTCTACTTTGGCAATTCTATTTTGCCCCTTGTCCTTTTCCATACAGAAGACTGCTGCACCCTCTCCAAGGACCAGTGAACTTCGTTCTTTATTTTTCTCTAGCGGCAAAGAAGGATAGGGCTCTTTTTTTTCAGCGTAAATTTTTAAAGCCCGCATCTGTGCAATGGTAAAATCACTCAAAGGGGCTTCTGATCCTCCGATTAAGAACTTTTCAGCCATTCCAGCTTGTAACCACGCGATTGCGTTAAGCGTGGAGTGTAGTGCGGTACTGCATGTTATGGAGTGTGAGAAACTGGCTCCCTTGACCCCTAGGTCGTAGGCAATCCAAGATGATATATTTCCCAATGTAGTGGTGGGAGACACAAGTGCACTTAGCCTATTTTCTTCGTTTGTAACAAAGTTCTTGTGGTATTTTTCGAAGAGTTGCGTAGCTCCCCTGGAAGATCCCAAGTTGATACTAGCATACTCATCCTTTCGCCAACCGGCTTGTTGAAAGGCTTTCCTGCCCGCAAGAATTCCCAACAGTACTGTTTTATCTAAACGTTTGTAGTGTGAGTTTTCTTCGCGAAGTTGGGTGATGCTCGCCTCGTCTTTGGGATGAAGTTTCCCCACGGGAGTATCTAGGTCATTAAAACAACCATTGGTGATTCGCGTTGTTCCATCTTGATAATGCTTCCATATTTCTTCAGAGTTACTCCCTAATGCTGAGAGACTCCCCATTCCGCTTATAATCATCTTATCCTGCATGCGCCAAAGATAATGTAAAATGAATTTCTAAATTAGGCTTGCTACCATGGATATTGTTCCGATGATAAAGCAGTAATAGGCAAAGTATTTCAGTTGACTATTTTTCACCAATCGGATCATCCATTTACAAGCGAGTAAGCCTGTAAAGAATGCCGCAACAAAACCCACTAACAGCGGAAGGAGTGTGGTACTTTCTGGATGGATACTCCCCCCCATAATGTCCTTGGCCATTTTCCCAAATATTAAAGGAACCACCATAAGGAAGGAAAAGCGTGCCGCTTTTTCTCTATCAATACCCAACAATACAGAGGTGGAGATGGTGGCTCCAGACCTAGATATCCCGGGAAGTATGGCAATGGCTTGAGCGATTCCAATGAGCACTGCATTTAAAAAGCTTACTTTTCGATCTGTTTTTTTTGCCTGATCTGCTAAGAATAGCAGCAAGCCAGTTACAATAAGCATACTCCCTACAAGAAGTATTTGTCCACCAAACAATTGTTCAATTTCATTTTCAAAAAACAAACCTACAAGTGCTGCAGGAATCATTGACAAGACAATTTTAAGCGAGAATTGAAACTCCTCATTCCATTTGAATTGAAGGAGTCCACGAAAGATCTCAAGGATGTCTTTTCGGAAAATAAATACGGTGCTAAGCGCTGTAGCTGCATGAAGGGTTATTGTCATCAACAGGTTTTGTTCCTTAGCAGAAATGTTAAGAATTTCTTTCGCCAACTCCAAGTGACCACTACTGCTAACCGGCAAAAACTCCGTTAACCCTTGAATGATTCCAAGGATAATAGCCTCTAATACTCCCATTAGGATTTATTCTTTGGTTTGTACATGATGGCAAAGATTTCAATGGAAAAACCAATGAGGATGAGAATAGGAGCAAGTGTCATTCTGCGGAAATTGAAAATTTCAGGATTGAAACTTGTTTCATCTCCTGTATCGCCGCCCGCCATAAGGGCAAGTCCCACGACAATGAAGACAATTCCTGCAATCATGATTTGGTAATTTTTTTTATTGAATAAAAACTTTTGATTTTCCATATCAGTAGTGTAGTTCGTCAGTGGTTAGTTTTAAGTATTTGCGCACGGCAAAGTAAGTACATATCCATGGAATAAAAAGACCAATAATAAGCAGGGATGTGTAAAGTATAATTTGATCTTCAGTCTTGTGTAACCTTTGAATCTCGGGAAGAAACTGTATACAGTACCTCACAAGTAAGTCTAAGCATAGTATGGCCAAAAAAGAAGCCAATAAACCGTGCTGTAGGCTCTTTTTTATAAAGGGTTTTCGGATAAACCGTTTTGTAGCTCCCACCAATTGCATGGTTTTTATGATGAAGCGCCTAGAATAGATACTCAAACGTATGGATGCATTGATTAGGGCAATGGCTATGATACTGAAGATGCTACTCAATACAAGCAATGAATATGAAACCTTTTGAAGGTTGTCATTTAATAATTTGATCAAAGATTTGTCGTAGATGACCTCTTGAACCACGGGGATATTCAGAAGCTCTTTTTCGATGCGCTCAGGATCATTGGTTTGGGTGTAATAGGCTTGGAAATGAATGTCTATAGCATCGGTCAGTGGGTTAAATCCCAGAAAGCTTATGAAGTCCTCGCCCAAATCTTTTTCAAGGCTTTTTATCGCCTCATTTTTTGAGATGAATTCTGTTGTTTTCACGTGCTCACTCAGCTCTAATTGACGTTGAAATTGTTTTACGTCAATGGGTTTCGCCTCGGGCTTCAACAAAACGGTAAATGCAATATTTTCTTGTACCTGATTTGCAATGGTTTTCGAGTGATATAAGAGGGTACTGAGTAGACCTATCAAAAAGAGGACTAAAGTCATGCTAATCACAACGGATAAGTAGGAAGATCGCAGTCTTCGTTTGTTGAATTTGTCCTGTTTAATGCTCATTGCGGGCTAATTTACAAATTCGTTGAATATATAGCTTGTTTTTATTTAAGGATTCAATAAGAACTATTTATTATTTGCTTTTGACTGCGGTAAGCTTCTCTTTGGTTCCAGAATATTTTATCAAATCCATTTTTATGGAGCCCACCATTATTTTTGCTTTGATTTGGATGGGGATTTTATTTCTGTCGTTGCTTATCCACAAATTCACACCCTGTTCATCTTTAAACACCCTACCAGTTTGAAGTTCAGGAGACCACTTGGTACATGGAATCCATCCAAACTTTGTTTTGATGGTGTCAGGGCCTAGGTATTCGAGTTTTGAATTCATAAATTCATCATCAAGGTATACTTGTAGTGACTTTTTGTTGCCAATTTCTAGGGAGTCGAAATTTTGCGCGCGCATAAAGTAGAATATAGAGAGGAGGTCTTGTGTGTTTTCGGGTAGCGGAATGGTATCTCTTGTAGATTCTGCTTGTTTGAGATCGTAATTAAAAAAAACAGATTCTGTTTTCACATAATCACCTTCTCGAATGTCTCGGTGAAATTGCTTGGGTTTTAAACTGTACTTGTCGACGAGGCTTTCGTAGGAGTTACGCACTTTAAAGAAAAGGTTGAACAGTCCGGTCGATCTGCCTTTAGCTATGAATTTATAGGCATCGCCTGTGGTTTGAGTTTCTAAATCTGCCACACCTGCTGCCACAAGTCCGTAATGAACTTTGTAGCTTAATTTCTCTCCTTCCTTGAAGGGGGTTTCGTTTTGCCCAAAGACTGTGGATGTTGAGAGAAGTAAGATGAGAATAATTTTCACAATAGCGCTTTTTGGTATTTCCTTGTTCTGACTGAAAATTATCACATACCATGATAGAAACCTTAGGGTCCTTTGTTTTGAAATGTCATGTATCCATAAACCCATATATTTATCATCTAGATTTCTCAATTAAAACACTTTAAGTTTGTTTATCTACTCCCAGTTGATGATGACATGATCCATCTTAACTTCTCCAAAAAGATCATCAAATCCGACACATCTTCCTTTGATTTTAATTGAGTCTGATGGATGAATTTTAGGTTGCATGAAACTGCTATCGAGTCTGCAAATTATTCCTGGGTATAAAATAATTTCCCCATTTGAAATGGTGTTTACTTTTCCTTTCAGTTCGATGGTTTGATTAAGGTAGGTGTCGTTAGCTAGATTTTGATTGTCCGTAAATTGAAAAAAAAGACGATCACTGGTTAAACAATAAGCTGTTTTTTTAGACACCATGTCAGTACGATCTTGATATACATATTGATAACTCAAGTAGATGCTTGTGGATATGAATAGCAGTGTGATCAGTATTTTATGTTTCATTTTAGAGGGTTTACAGTCTTATTTAAAGATACAGATTTCTGAGTAATTCATCAGAATAAACCCAAATAAAGGGAAGTAAGATTTACAGAAAGCTGCTATTGTTCTTATTTGAAGTCCTGGTAGAAAAATATTTAGTAATTTGTAGAATATTAATACGTCTTAAAAAACCCCCCTCCATGAAAGAAATTTTTATTGCCATTTTGACAATCTGTTTATTTAATGCCTGTAGTTCTGACAGTGTTGAAGAGTTGAAAGAGGAACTGGTCTGTGATACTTGTGAAGTAAATGTTGAAGATGAGGTTGATGAGGACTTATGTGAGGGGATAGATTGTGACACCAATTTGATTTCTTTTCAGTCGGATATTTTTCCGATCATCAATACCCATTGTATTTCCTGTCATGGAGGTGTAAGCCCCTCAGCTTGGTTAAGTTTAGAGTCACACGAACAGATTCGTAGTTCTGCAAATAATAATACTTCATCGGGCATGATCAATCGAATGGAAAGAGACATATCAGACTCAAGGTTAATGCCTATGGGCTACAAACTTTCGCAGGATAATATTGATTTAATTAAGGATTGGGTCTCTCAAGGCAGTTTAAACAATTAGATATGCGTTTATTATCGGTAGCTTTGTTCTTATTTACTGTGAGTCCTATACTCGCTCAAAAGTACATCACCCGAGCAGCAGAAGTTTCATTTCTTTCCGATACTGATGCCATCGAAGTAGTGGCTGCCAAGAACGACCAGGTGGGGGCTGTTATTGATTTGTCAAACGGAGATTTGGCTTTTCAAGTGCAGATGCGGGCTTTTCACTTTAAGATTGCTTTGATGGAAGAGCATTTTAATGAGAATTATGTAGAGTCGGATAGGTTCCCGAAAGCCACCTTCAGAGGAAGGTTTGTCGACTTACCTCTTCCGAATCTATTGACTGAACAAGAACTCAGCGTAAAGGGTGTGATGGATATGCACGGGGTACAGAAAGAGATGACTTTCGCCGTTGTTTTGAGCTGGCAAGATGGATCTTTGCAGGGAACCAGCTCATTTGATTTGCGATGTTCCGATTTCAATATAGAAATTCCCAAAATTGTATCCGATAAAATTTCCAATGAGATTCAGGTCACTGTAAAGGCCCTCTTAACCAAACTATAAACTGTGAAAAAGATCACTTTATTAAGTCTTTTGTTGCTAGTGAATACACTCAAAGCACAAAATGAGTTGCTGTCTCTTTTGGGAGATCAAGAGGTCAATCAAGAAGTGTATGGGACCTTCAAAGGCACCAAAGTCATTAACGGTCAATCGGTTGAAATGCCGAGTCAATCAGCCTTATTCTTTATCATAGAACATCGTTTTGGGACGATCAACAGTGGTGCTTATGAATTGTGGGGTTTGGATCAGGCGAGTATGCGTATGTCTTTTGAGTATGGCGTGAGAGAAGGGGTGGTTTTAGGAGTCGCAAGAAATACGTTTCAGAAAACCTATGAGACCTCAATAAAAACACGATTGCTCAGGCAGAAAGAAGGCGCAGGTTCTCGAGTGTCAATAGCTACTTACCATGCAGCCTTTATCAATTCAATGCGACACATAGATTCGGATCGAGAAGACCTTTTCAGATCTAGATTGTCTTATGTACATCAAGTGCTCATAGCCAGAAAGTTCAATCGTGCTTTTTCACTACAGTTCTCGCCTACTCTTATCGTCAGAAACCTAGTGTCACTCACCTCTATGAACAACAATTACATGGCAATGGGCGTCGGAGCTAGATATAAATTGTCAAATAGAGTTTCTTTGAACGGTGAATATTTTTATCAGTTCGACCGCCCCTACGAGGATTTTGAAAATTCCTTGTCATTGGGCTTTGATATTGAAACGGGAGGGCATGTTTTTCAATTGCACTTGACCAATTCACAAGGCATGTTTGAAAGGGCATTTGTTGGAGAGACTCGAGGAAAATGGTCCGATGGAGACATTTATTTTGGGTTTAATATCTCGAGAGTATTTCAGTAATTTCGATAACGATCAACCAAATATTTCTTTCAAATTATTGAAACAAAAGATGGTTCACAAACAGAGCGCATAGCAAAACAAGAGCCAGTGAATTCAGCCATGTCCTTTTATTGTTATAATAAAAATAGTTGCTCATAATAGCCGATAGCGGCAAAGCGAATATTCGTAATTTTTCATACATGGGGCCTTCTGTAAAATAAAAATAGACAGAACCCAAGATAAGTACCCACAAGAAGAGCACATAGGACTTTCGAGCTTTGATGTTTTTTTGCCTCAGGCTAATGAGAAGTTCAAAGATTGAAAGCAAACCGACAAGCCCAAAAACAAAAAGTGTTAAAAAGTCTCCGGCATCAATTTTTATAGTGCTGTTTATGGGCAGAAGACTTTCAAAGAAGTTGAAAGCGTTCAGGTCTGCCGCAGAAAAAAAGGTAACGGTTGTATAAAAGAGAAACCAAGGGCATATAACGCCCAGAAAACTGATGGCCCAGTGTCTCCACTCTACTTGTGAAAAGATCGACATACCTATCCAAACCAGGAGAGTAAAAACGAAAAAAGGAGGGTGGATTAAAGTAGCAATACTCAGAAAAAAAGCACTTTCAAAAACATGATTGTAGGCTTCTTTCTTCAAATATGTATTGAGAATCTTATTGAGTGCAGCAAGAATAAAACTCATAGATATAAGGCTCGGGCTTAAATAGATGCCATTTGGAGATGTGCTGATCAACAGGAAGTAAAATAAGGCTGGGAATGATGAGTTGATAGAAATAACTTTTTGTTTAGCCATCATTCTGTTCATCGAGATACACTGTGAAAAAATGAGAATGCCGAGGCAAATACGCTCTAGATAAACATGTGTCTTTAACCAGTTGTACAGGGGGCTTAAAAAAGGTGAAGCCCCATCGATTGAAGGTTCTAATGATTGAAAAGAGAGACCCATCCAAAGCATTCCACACAGCGCCATTAAAATCAAAATAGAAATGGATTGCGTGTGACGAAATAAATTAACTACCATGTGGTAAAAATATGTAAATTTGTGCCGTTAAGAAAAAACAATCTATATCATGAATGAACTAATTTGTGGCCTCGGCGAGTTATTTACAGCATCTTTTGAAATTCTTCCTGTTTTAGGGAATCTACCTAACCTAGTTTTAGGGCTCATAGGTGCGGGTGCTTTGTTCTTTTCCGGTAAAGTTTCTGTTGCCGAAAAGAATATATGCGAATAACAGGTGTCTGACAACATTCAAAAAAAAGCAGCTTTAAGCTGCTTTTTTTAGTTCAAAACTTAGGGTAATGGGATGATTATTTTTTGTAATAATTCATTTCATCGATATATTCCCAGACTTTTGAGGGCAGCATTGCCCGAACGTCTTTATTTTCTTTCACGGCATTTCGAATAAACGAAGAAGAAATCTGCATGATCGGAGCCCCTACAAGGTTTACCTTTTCATGGTGATCAAGCTGACTTGTTGTGTTTGCTAACCTGGGGTAAACATAAAGATGGTGATTTTCCAAAATAGCTTCGTAATTTTTCCACTTGTGGAAGGCCGTTAGATTGTCCCCACCCATGATGAGAGAGAAATGGTGATCTGGGTATTTTTCACTAAGGTGGACCAGTGTATTGATGGTATAGGAAGGTTGGGGTAAACCAAATTCTATGTCAGTAACACGCAAGGAATCGTAATCTTCAACAGCTCTGTAAACCAGTTCTAATCGAGCGTAATCATCAAGTAGGTTTTTTTTATTCTTGAATGGATTGTGTGGGCTTACAACAAACCAGACCTCATCGAGATCGGTGTAGTTCGCCATGTGATTGGCAATGACCAAATGACCTATGTGAATGGGGTTGAAGGTCCCAAAATACAAACCTATTTTTTTTTGATTAGCCATTGATGAAGTCAGTTATTTTTTGGAAAGCTTCCTGTTGTGCAATTTCTAGATCGTCATTAATGATCACCAGGTCAAACTCTTTGGCATAACTCATTTCTTTTTCAGCCTTGTTGAGTCGCATCTCTAGTTGACTTTGAGTTTCCGTATTTCTCTCAGACAAACGCTGTTTCAACACAGCAATAGATGGAGCTTTAATAAAAACAGACAATGCATTCTCAGAAAACTGATTTTTAAGATTGATCCCCCCGATGACATCGATGTCAAAAATTACGTGCTTTCCTTTTGCCCAAATGCGTTCTACTTCTGAACGAAGGGTTCCGTAAAAGTTGCCTTCGTAAACTTCTTCCCATTCTAGAAATTCATCGGCATTTACTTTCGCTTTAAATTCTTCAGGGCTCAGAAAGTAGTAATGTTCTCCATGTTTTTCCTCACCTCTGGGCGCTCTGCTGCATGCTGAAATAGAAAACTCTACGGGCATTCCCTGATTGATCAGGTAGTTGACTATGGTCGACTTTCCGGATCCCGAGGGTGCTGAGAAAATGATGAGTTTGCCTTGATTCATTAGAGAACGTTTAATACTTGTTCTTTGATTTTTTCCAGCGCATCTTTCATCTGAACAACGATTTTCTGAATTTCGGTGTGATTGGCTTTTGAGCCCATTGTATTGATCTCTCGGCCCAACTCTTGAGAGATAAAGCCCAGCTTTTTCCCATTAGATTCTTTAGAGTTCATGGTTTCAATAAAGTAGGCGCAGTGATTCTTCAACCGAACTTTTTCTTCAGAAACATCAAGTTTTTCAATGAAATAAATCATCTCTTGTTCCAAACGATTCTGATCAAAATCTACGGATTGTAAGACGTCTTTTAGTTTCGTAGAAATACGATCTTTTATAGTGACAACACGTTCTTGTTCGTATTTAGGGACTTCATTGTGAAGTCTATCTATAGTATCTATTTGTTCCTTAATGTCTTTGTCTAGGGATAGCCCTTCCGCTTTTCGATAATTCACCAATGCCTGAATGGCCTCTTCAACGACTTTCCTGATGGCCTTCCATTCTTCTTCATCTATTTCTTCTCGTTCAACTTTCATTGCATCGGGAAGGCGCATGGCAATACTCAACAATTCTCCTGAAGCTATTTTCTCTCCTCCAAAATCTTGCAGTGACTTTATGTATTCTCCGACGAGATCTTTATTGATTTTGTACTGGGCATTTACATCAGTATTTTCAATGAAAATGGAAAGCTCTATTTTACCTCTGCGAAGCGTTGATGAGAGCAAGGATCGTACTTCCAGTTCTTTTTCTTTGTAAAAAGAAGGGATACGCGTGTTTATGTCGATTTGTTTTGAGTTTAAACTCTTTACTTCGACACTGATTTTTTTTTCCGGAAGAATTAAAGTCGCTCTACCGAAGCCCGTCATTGATTGAATCATAGTCATGTATTTGGCGTAAAAATACGCAAATTTGTTGGGCAATAAAGCTTATGGTTCAACTGCTTTGGTCTTTCTACTCACAAGGTAAACCCCAAGGAAGATAATAAAGGAAGCCAAAATCTTAATGGAGTCTAATTGATCAGAGCCTAACATCAAAGCAATAATCGTTGCCAATACTGGTTGAAGGTATATATAGAATCCCACAGTAGAGGCCTGTAGCCTCTTTAATGCATAGATGTTGCATAGATAAGCAAGAAAGGAAGTCCCAACGACAACAAAGGCAATTTCAGCCCAAATGGTTTTTGAGATTTCTTTCCACTCAACAAGGAATAACTCATCAATTCCGAAAGGCAGAATAACGACAAATGCCACAGTAAACATCCATTTTGTGATGGTTAAAAAATGGTATTGAGACATTAGGGGTTTTACGAGAGTGAGGTAGATTGCATAGGAAACAGCATTGATGAAGACATATAGGTTGCCTTGTGCTAATTTGGGGATCCCCGTTTCAAACTCTCTTCCATAAACAGCGAGTACAATAGCTCCGACAGCCCCTAAGGCAACTCCAAGGATTCGGGGTGTTGACTTCTTTTCTCCATGGAATATGACTGCTAAAATAAATATAATGATTGGAGCTGATGTCATGGTAACTGCAGCGTGAATCGGCGTGGTGTAATTTAATCCTTTTAAGAAAAAGGTCATGTTAAGCGCCACACCAAACAACCCGCAGAGGATTAGAAGTCCGTAATCTTTTCTCTTGACCGTTTCTTTCACCCAAAGCCGATGAGCTAAGTGAAAAAGTAGCATCGCCCCCATAATTCGGATCAGTATTAAGCCCATTGGCTGAATAGTGTCCGGCATAATATCCTTAGCCAAGGTGAAGGTTAGGGCATAAATGAGGTTTGCGAAAAATAAAGCGATGTGTGACTTTAGGATATCATTCATCTACTAGGGAAGCTTTCAAGGCTTCAATTGTTTTTTTAGAATTGCCAATAAAAATTTTTCTTGATGTAATAAATACAGGTCTTTTAAGAAAGGTGTATTCTTTTAGGATGAGGTTTTTATAATCATCCTCTGTCAGTGCTTTTTCTTTCAGGCCCATGCTCTTGTATTTTTGAGCCCTCTTGCTAAACAAGGATTCATAGGACATGCTTAACTCGAACATTTCCTCAATTTGTGAGTGTGTAATGGCTTTTTCCTTGATGTCTTGACGATCAAACCCATCAAGATTCAATTCATTTAGGATGCGTTTGCAGGTACTACAAGACGATAAGTAATATACTTTTTTCATGTGTATTATTATTCATTCCAATAATGGCAAAGATACCAAAAGTCGTGCTAGTAATCAGGCCATTCTTTCTGATAAGAGTCTGGGTTAATTGTAGCGCTTGAAGTAAAATATCTTTAGACTGTGAAAATATTTCTACATTTGTAGGGAACTATATAAATTACGTTATGTCTGATCAACGTTTTGCTGTAATCGGTCTTGGACAATTTGGTTCCGCCATTGCAAAAAACTTATCTAAACGTGGAGCCGAAGTACTCGCTATTGATTCCTCCCTAGAGAAAGTTGAAAATCTAAAGGATGAGGTATCTCATGCAGTTGCATTGGATGCTACAGATAAGAAAGCACTTTTGGCTCAAAATATTCAAGATGTTGATGCCGTTGTTGTTGCCATAGGTGAAAACTTTCAAGGACTACTCTTAACCACTTTCCTGCTGATGGAGCTCAAAGTAAAGCGAATTATCGCAAGGGCTATGGATAGTGACCAAAGAAAGATTTTAGAAAAAATGGGGATCACTGAAATACTATCCCCTGAAGATGAAGTTGGTGGGAATGTTGCCGAAATGCTTATCAACCCCGAGGTCGTTATGTGTATTCAGCTTCCTGATGATTACGAAATTGTAGAGGTAAAAGCTCCGTCTGAGATTTGCGGGAGAAATCTTGAAGATATTGGCTTAAGACAAAAATACAAATTGAATCTCGTCACTCTTTTGAGGAAACAAGAGGGTAGTACTTCAGAGGGGACCAAAGACTATCATATCATTGGAGTCCCTGATTCCAAAACCGTAATAGAAAAAACAGACATCATTGTTTTGTTTGGTCTTACTAAGAATATAGAACGCTTTCTGGAAATCAATAAATAAGGAACAAGCTCAAAGCATTTATGAGAGGATTTATTATTACCGGTACGAGTAGTGGTATCGGTAAAGCACTTAGTGAATTGCTTTTAGAGGATGATGAAAATCAGGTTTTCGGAATCTCTAGAACGCAAAATATAACACATGATAATTACCAACACCATCACCTTGACCTAAATGACATCTCTGAGATTGAAGGCATAGAGTTCCCAGATTGGCGTCAGGCGGAGCAAATTTCATTAATTCACAATGCAGGATGGATCGGCCCGATTCAGAAAATGGGGAAACAGGAGTTAGGTGCTATTGCTGCGACATACATAATTAATCTTGTAGCTCCTGCGGCACTTTCCAATCAGTTTATTGCTAGGTATCAGTCTTCTGCCGCCCAAAAGGTGATT
This sequence comes from Flavobacteriales bacterium, assembly GCA_022425195.1. Classification (GTDB taxonomy): domain Bacteria; phylum Bacteroidota; class Bacteroidia; order Flavobacteriales; family UBA7430; genus UBA7430. The sequence goes on from JAKMFX010000005.1 coordinate 23,434, forward strand.
TTGAGTATTGACTCAGGAGCTTCAAGAGCACCGATAGCAGGATGGAACACTTATTGTTCTTCCAAAGCAGGGCTTGATATGCTTAGTAGGTGTATTGCAGAAGAAAATTCAAATGTAATTAGCTTGTCTATAGCGCCTGGAAAAGTAGATACGCCCATGCAGAATGACATTCGATTTGCTGATGAAAAAGAGTTCCCCAGATTGAAAGAGTTTCAGAACTACTTCAAAAAAGGAGCGCTTGTTGGAGCAAAAGATGTTGCAGAGAAATATAAGAAGGCGCTCTACAACCCGTCAAAATATACTGATGTGAAACGCGTCAGTGAGATTTAGATTTCCTCCGGGTAGGGAATGATTTCTAAGATTTGAGCCAAGCTGTCGCTATACAGTTCAAACGAGGCTCTTGAACTTTCCTGAATGGGATCAGATGGGGGTAGCTTACTTTTAAAAGGGTCGACTTGTTCTCCATTCATCCAAAATCGGTAACACACATGGGGTCCCGTAGCTAGGCCTGTACTCCCTATATATCCGATGGTCTGACCTTGTTTGACGTGCGTGCCAGGCCGAATGCCCTTTGCTATTTTTGACATATGAAGATACTGAGTAGAAAATGTGGAGTTGTGGCGAACTTTCACAAAGTTGCCGTTGTATTTACCGTATTTCGCAAGCTCAACGACCCCATCTGCTGTAGACCAAATTGGAGTCCCTTTTGGAGCGGCATAATCTGTCCCTTTGTGTGATTTCCATGTTTTCTGAACGGGGTGAAAGCGATTTTTAGAGTATCGGGAGGATATCCGACTGTTCTTAACAGGTGTTTTCAGGAAAAACTTTCGAAGATTATTTCCCTTGTGATCAAAATAATCATCAAAGCCTCCATCATTGAATGGGAATGCATAGAAGTCTTTACCCAAATGATTGAAGTAAACGGCTTTGACGTCTCCCACGCCAACAAACTCTCCTTCTAGATACTTGGCTTCATAAAGTACTTTAAAGCGATCACCAGGTTGAACATGTCTAAAATCCAGGGTCCAACAATAGATTTCGTCAGAGATGATTTCACACAAACGATCAGACATCCCTATTGAGGCACCGGTGAGAAAAAAGCTAGATCCTTTTTCAATGATTCCAGCATCCTCAATGATTCTTATTTCTACGGGTTTGGTGTCCTCGTAAACGCTTAAACTGTCTCTAAAGTCATAAACTACATAATTTATTTTATCGAGTTCATAAATAAATACTTTTGCCTGCTCTTTCCCTGCAGTATCCTGTTCGCAAAATAGGGCATAGGGATGCCCCGCTTTTAGGTAACGAACATCGTAATCTGTCTTTCTAGTTTTTCTTGCGATTTCATCAATTTGAGAAAATGAAACACCGTATTCGTTAAGGATTTTACCCAGGGATTGCCCGGTTTGTATTTCATCTTTGATGACCAAGAAGGTATCTATTTCAAACCCATATTCAATAATGGGTTCAGGAGCAGTAATTACGGGGTTTACTGTCGTGTGATCATCCTCTTTTGGGGAGGAGCAACTGACAGAACACAACAAAATAAATGAAAGGAGGATTGTACTATAATTCATAAAATCAAGACGCCATACAATAACAAAATATTTTTGCCAATTTATGAATTTATCGTTCGCTGTTTTTTTTTTCAATGAATTTCTATTAACAAAGTAATTCAAATGTTTTTTCTCCAATTCGAATATGCGAATGGTTACCTTATAAAGGATATCTTTGTGGAAAAATAGTTAAGATGAGCTTATTAATCGTTGGAACAGTCGCTTTTGATAAAATTGAAACACCCTTTGGTAAAACTGAAAAAATATTAGGAGGCGCAGGGACATATATTGGAATTGCATCTTCATACTTTACCGATCAGATGAATATGATATCTGTGATTGGAGAAGATTTCCCTCAGAAATATCGAGACATTCTCAAAGATCACAAAATAAATACTGAAGGTATTCAGGAAGTTAAGGGAGGGAAAACTTTTTTTTGGGAAGGGAAGTACCATACTGATATGAACAGTCGAGACACTCTAACTACTGAGCTGAATGTTTTAGCTGACTTCGACCCAATAGTACCAGAAAAATATCAAGATTGCGACTTCTTAATGCTCGGGAATTTGGCGCCTGCGGTTCAAAGTAAAGTGCTTGATCAGCTTAGGAAGAGGCCTAAACTTGTGGTCATGGATACCATGGATTTTTGGATGGATATTGCGTGGGATGCCCTTGTGGATACGATTGGCAAAGTAGATGTTCTTACCATTAATGATGAAGAAGCTCGACAAATGTCAGGTGAATATTCCTTGGTCAAGGCTGCTCGAAAAATTTTGACCATGGGTCCTAAATATTTAATCATAAAAAAAGGAGAGCACGGCGCTTTGTTGTTCGATAAAGAGTCCAATTGCTTCTTTGCTCCTGCCATGCCCTTGGAAGATGTTTTTGACCCCACAGGAGCTGGTGACACTTTTGCAGGTGGGTTTATTGGATATTTAGCCAAAACAAATGATTTATCTTTCGACAATATGAAAAGAGCGATCATATACGGTTCTGCATTGGCATCTCTTACTGTGGAGAAGTTCGGGACGGAAAAAATCTCTTATCTAACACAAGACGAACTTAATCATAGAATAGAGTCTTTTAAATCTTTAGTAGAGGTAGATGTCAAACTGCTTGATTAATGACATCATGTCTTGTGAAGCATATTGCGATAAATACATGTATTTTTAAGTTTGTTGAGTAAACTAGTCCACATATACCTGTTGGGGGTTTTAGCCTTCAATTTTCAAGCGGAACTTCTCGCTCAAGACACCATTAGATTGAAAAGTGGTGCAATCATTCCTTGTCATATCACAGAGATCACTGATTTCATTTTGTATGCTGAAATCAATGACAGATCGGAGCGCGTTACTTTTTTTTCAGATGATGTTTCTCAATTGATCATTGGGAAGCAAAATGGAGCTATGATCTGGCAGTTGAAACAAGGTGTTGAAGATGCTATGGAGTTTACGAATTCAACTAATGACAGCACCCTTACTGGAAATTACTTTGGCTATACTTATGACTCGATTGGCAACTACAATAAAGCCAAGAAGCATTATCAGACCGACAGTCTTGGTAATCCTATTTTGGTCCCTTACAACCCAATGGAAATGGCTTTCCCTGAACGTTTGAAAAGCTTAGTCAAAAGTTTAGGAGGAAAGCCTCAAGACGACAGGGGTAAGGAGTAATTAGCTTTCAAATCTTATCAAGACTTGGTTTTTGTCTACCGTCTTGTTTTGTTGAACCTCAATAGATTTTACGATTCCATCTGTTGGGGATTTGATCATGTTTTCCATTTTCATTGCTTCTAGAACAATTAGGGGTTCTCCTTTAACCACTTGCATTCCTTCTTTGGCAATGATTTGAATGACCAATCCCGGCATAGGGGCCAGAACTTCATTTACCTTTTTGGCGTTAAATTGATCCATACCCAATTTATGAAGAAGCTGGTCATAACGATTTTCGATGGACACTACGACTTCTTGATTGTTAATGTTGAGAATACAAGATTTGTTTTTTGTGTCAAAGTGGACGAGTTCAACGGTATATGAACGATGATTGTGGATTACATAATGGGTAGACCCATGTTTTTTTGCATCTATTTTGAAAGCTGCCCCGTTGATCGTTCCGTCCAGACCTTTTTGATCATTGAATTCAAAATCAAAAATCTCATTATCGATTTTTGCTTTATACATGCGGATATTTTTATTTGTGATACTCAAAGGTAGCCTATTTTACCCAATCCCTTTTCGTAAATAGAAATCGTAAAATAAGGTAACTATTGATTCGCTAAATTTGTATTTTTACGGACTATGGGAGTGAATAAGGAAAAGCAATTAAAGTACGACAAGGCCTATTTGAAAATGGCTTTAGAATGGGCAAAATTATCCTACTGTGAACGCAAGCAAGTGGGCGCACTCATCGTGAAAGATCGAATGATTATTTCGGATGGATATAACGGTACACCTTCGGGGTTCGAGAATGTTTGTGAATTGGATTCTGGCGGTACAAAATGGTATGTTTTACATGCTGAAGCAAATGCCATTTTAAAGGTTGCTCGCAGCAACCAAAGCACGGTAGGAGCCACTTTATATCAGACGCTCTCTCCTTGTAAGGATTGCAGTAAACTCATTCACCAATCAGGGATACAGAGGGTTGTATTTATAAATAAGTACAAAGATACAGAAGGAGTAGACTTCCTCGTAAAAGCGGGTGTTCAGGTGGATCATATCCCTCTAGACTCTTTAAATAGTTAAGATCAACAGCATATTAATGACAAAATTTTTCTCTAGACTTTTTGTGCTCGTTATAGGCGTTTACTTGGGTAAATACTTGTTTAGCTCCAATCCTTATGTGTTGATTGATAACACAAATTCCCATTCAAAAATCACTGAGCTTCTTCGTTATTTAGAATACAATTATGTAGACGAAATTGACCTTGACAGCCTTCAAGAGGAGGTGATCAGCAGAACCTTAGAAAGTTTAGACCCACATTCAAGTTATATACCTATTTCTGAACTTCAAGAAGTTACTGAGAGTATGCAGGGGAATTTTGAAGGTATCGGAGTAGAATTTCAAATCATCAAGGATACGATACTAGTTGTCAGTCCTATTTCTGGTGGACCTTCGGAGCGACAAGGAATCCTCGCGGGAGATAAAATTGTTCGTGTAGATACCCTGAACGTTGCGGGCGTTGGTTTTACAAATAAGGACGTGTTAAAAACCCTTAAGGGGAAAAAAGGCACTGAGGTTTTACTTTTTATTAAACGTAAAAATATAGATCGACTGTTAGAATTTAATATTGTTAGAGACCGAATCCCGATTACTAGTGTTGACGTTTCCTATATGGTAAGCTCAGAGGTGGGCTACATCAAAGTAAATCGATTTTCTGGGACCACCGATCAGGAGTTCATCAGTGCTTTGTCTCAATTGAAAAAATCGGGAATGAAAAAGTTGATACTCGACTTAAGATCCAACCCTGGAGGCTACCTTTCAGCGGCCATCAATATGGCTGATGAATTTCTTCCCAGCGGAAGGCTTATTGTTTATACTGAGGGAAATGCAAGAAGCAAAAGAGTTTATGAATCTACCTATCAAGGGCAATTTCAAAAAGAGTCACTGGTTGTGTTGATTGATGAAGGCTCTGCATCTGCCAGTGAAATTGTTGCTGGTGCCATTCAAGATCACGACCGAGGATTTATTGTGGGACGAAGGAGTTTTGGCAAGGGCTTGGTGCAGGAACAAAACCAAATGAGTGATGGTTCTGCATTTAGGTTAACCACAGCCAGGTATTTCACCCCCTCAGGTAGATCAATACAAAAGCCTTATTCTGATGATGCCGAGGAATACAACCAGGAAGCTTCTGAGCGTTATGATCGCGGAGAACTGTACTATGAGGACAGTGTTAAAGTTTCTGATTCATTAAAATATTTTACCGAAAAAGGACGTGTTGTTTATGGAGGTGGAGGGATATATCCTGATTATTTCATTCCCATGGATTCTACGGGACGATCCGACTGGTTGTTCGATTTATTGGCAGAAAACATCATTAACACTTATGCCTTTGACTATGTTGAGTCTCAAACAAGTAAACTTGATATGTACAAAACTCCCTATGCGTTTCAAAATGACTTTTTGATTGAAGAAAGTCAGTTTTTGGACTTTGTAAAAGCAGCAAAGGAAAAGGGGGTTGAGGGGTCCAAGTCAGACATAGAGAGCTCTAGAGCTTGGGTAAAACTTAGAATAAAAGCGCTCATTGCACGCCAACTATGGAGTGATGAAGGCTTTTACAGAGCCATCAATGCAGACGATGTCATGATGAATAAGGCATTAGAACTTCTCAGCGGCCAGAATTCAGACGTTCTCAAAAACTGATGTATTGTTTTCTGAGTAGAATGGATTTCTGTTTGCTATTTTGTTACATTGGTCTATTGTAAAAAGACACAATGGATAAAATCATATTTACATTCTCTATGTTGTTCTTGGTGGCTTGCCATTCGGAAAAGGATTTGCGAAGTGATTTACATAGTTTTTCTGAGCCTCATCATGTAATTACGACCCATTTGGATTTAAATATCGAGGTTGACTTTGAGAACGAATGTATTTCAGGGGAAGCACGATATGAAATTGAAAATAAAACAGGTCATAGGCAATTGACACTCGATACTCATGGCTTGCAAATCCACAAAGTGACCAGTAATGGTGAAACTCGTAATTATTTTTTAGGTCAGAAAGATTCTATTTTGGGTCAACCCTTGCTAATAGAACTGCAAAAAGAGGATGAAGAAGTTTCTATTTTTTACCAAAGTGCAGCGAATGCAAAAGCTTTACAATGGTTAAACCCTGAGCAAACCGCAGGGAAAAAGCATCCATTTCTATTTACACAGTCACAAGCTATTTTAGCTCGATCTTGGCTGCCTTGTCAAGATTCTCCAGGCGTAAGATTCACTTATGAAGCTCAGGTAAAAGTTCCAAATGATTTATTGGCAGTGATGAGTGCCGAAAACCCCAGGGAGAAAAATATAGATGGGCTTTACACCTTTAAAATGCAACAAGCGATTCCTGCCTATTTAATGGCTTTGTCTGTTGGCGATATAGAGTTTCGTGAGTTGGGAGCAAATACTGGCGTTTACGCTGAGCCCAAACTTATTGAACAATCTGCTTTTGAGTTTGCTGAGACCCAGGAAATGTTGGTCATAGCGCAAGATATGTATGGAGATTATGCCTGGGATCGTTTTGATATCCTTGTTTTACCGCCAAGCTTCCCTTACGGGGGAATGGAGAACCCTCGTTTAACATTTGTTACGCCAACAATTTTAGCCGGTGACCGATCTCTTACTTCTGTTATTGCTCATGAATTGGCTCACTCATGGTCGGGAAATCTAGTAACAAATAAGACTTGGGACGACTTTTGGCTTAACGAGGGATTTACGGTTTACTTTGAGCGAAGAATTATGGAACGACTCGAGGGAATCGCTTATGCAGACATGCTTTCTTTGTTGGGGAGGCAGGACTTAGAACGCACTTTGGAAAGTATAGGTCATTCTCATTCGGATACACATCTCAAGTTGGATTTGGCCGGTAGAAATCCGGATGAGTGTTTGACAGACATTGCCTATGAAAAAGGCTTTTTTTTACTGCGTTTGATAGAGCAAACCATTGGGAGAAAACAATTTGATTTTTTCTTAAAAGAATACTTTTCTGAAAATGCTTTTCAAGTGATGGATACAGAAGGATTTGTGGATTATATAAATAGTAATTTGCTTAATCATCAACCTAAACTCAAAGAAAAAATACGTCTTGAAGATTGGGTTTATGGACCTGGGATTCCCGAAAATTGTCCTGCCATTAAGTCGTCGAAGTTTAAAGCTGTAGATCAGGCCATTCAATCTTTTGATAGAGGTTACTCACTGGAGCATATAGACTGTAATCATTGGTCATCTCACGAGTGGTTACACTTCTTAAGACATCTGCCCAAAAAGCTTACTAAAAAGGACTTGAAGAAGTTAGATCTTGCTTTTAATTTCTCCAAAAGTGGAAATGCTGAATTGTTAAATGCTTGGTTTTTACGTACGATTCCCGTCGGATATAAGCCTGCGGAAAAGCCCTTAGAAGACTTTTTGATGACTGTAGGTCGCAGAAAGTTTTTAAAACCTCTCTATGAAGCTCTTTACTTAAAAGACCCCAGCAGAGCCAAGCGCATCTATGAAAATGCAAGAGCCAACTATCATTCAGTATCTCAGGAGGCTCTGGATGAATTGATTCTGTAGAACTCTTAGTTCGCTAATGCAAAATATCCATTCTATAGGCATCCAATTTAATGAAGATGAAAAGTAGAATGCTAAAGCCCCACAACGATGACCCCCCGTAGCTAAAGAATGGCAGAGGAATCCCTATGACAGGGACAATTCCTACGGTCATTCCAATGTTGATGAAGAAGTGACAAAAGAGAATACTCGCGACTCCATATCCAAAAACTCTACTGAATGTAGATCTTTGCCTTTCCGCCAAATGAATGAGTCTAAAAAGCAGCAGTAAGAACAAGCCAATAGTGAATAGTGAGCCTAAGAACCCCCATTCTTCACCAATCGTACAGAATATAAAATCGGTACTTTGTTCTGGGACGAAATTGAATTTTGTTTGTGTTCCCTCTAAAAATCCTTTGCCGGAAAAACCTCCTGAGCCAATGGCGATTTTAGACTGGTGTAAATTATAGCCGGCTCCGTGAACATCATCAATTTTCCCAAGGATAAGGTCAATCCTATTTTTTTGATGCGTCCTCAACACCTCATTATAAAGGTAGCCTACAGACTGAATAAAGCCTATCGCAAAAATTAAAGATAGAAAAGCAGGTTTTAGTGATTTTCGATTCTTTTTTAGCAAGATGCCAAAGAGGAGGCATAGGGAAGAAACAATGATCGTAGCCGTTTGAACTTGGAGTGTTAATGTCAGTAGAAATAGTGTAATGGCCAGACCTATCAGAACAAGGTAGACCCCTGAAATACCTTCTCTGAACAACACAAGGAATAGGGATGCAAAAACAATGGCTGAGCCTGCGTCAGGTTGTAGCATGATGAAAAAGATAGGCGCCATAATGATAGCAAGTGCCTTTATCTTTGTACTCATCAGATCAAGATTGATGTTTAGCGTACTCAAATATTTACTGAGCGCCAGTAGCGTTCCGATTTTTGCAAATTCTGAGGGTTGCATGCTAAAGCTGCCAATGGCATACCAAGATTTGGCACCACCAATTTCCTTTCCGACAACGAGAACGCCAATAAGCAGTAGTATAGTGATTGCATACATGAAATATGAAAAAGTAGTATAGAACTTCCCATCAATGATTAAAATGAGTAATATCCAGATAAAGGACGAGCCTATCCAAAATAGTTGTTTCCCCGGCTCAGTAGACATTGACAGTAGGTCATGAGTTCCTTCACCAAAGTTCGCTGCATAGATATTTAGCCACCCAAAAAAAAGCATAACTAAATAGATGCTTACCAGTGTCCAGTCTATGTTGGTAAATAAGCTCTTATTGTTTCTCATCGTCTTTCGAGATTAGATTTCCACTAAGAATAAAGTTCTCAAGCTCTGGGTTGCTGATTTGGTTGCTTAAATATTTCTCAATCATAAGGCCGGCAATAGGAGCCGCCCATGTAGACCCCCAACCTGCATTTTCAACATATACGGCCAGGGCAATTTTAGGATTGTCTTTTGGAGCAAAGGCAATAAAAATAGAGTGATCCTCCCCATGGGGGTTCTCTGCAGTCCCTGTTTTCCCACAAATTTCTATGTCTTTAATTCGGGCACCTCTGGCTGTACCATATCTGCTTGTGTAGGATCTTTCCATACCGCGAATCACGGTCTTAAAGTGTTTTTTGTCTATGGATGTGTACTTTGGAATCGTATACGTAGAGTCCGATAAAGGTTTTCCATCAATTTTACGAACGATATGTGGCGTATAATAATGTCCTTGATTGGCAATGGCAGCACACATATTTGCCATTTGTATGGGCGACACTACCAGGGCATCTTGTCCAATCGAAAGAGAGATGACTGTAGGGGCTTTCCATCTTTTTTTTCCGTATTGATGGTTGTAGAAGTCTACATCAGGAACCCTACCTTTTCTTCCGGTATATAAGTCATTATTGAGGAAGTTTCCCAGTCCGAAACTCAGGATATGGTCTCTCCATCGGTTATACCCCACTTCTGTATTCGGATACTTTTCTATGATTCGTCTGAAGGTATAGCAGTAGTATGCGTTGCATGACTGAGCTATAGATTGGGTAAGGTTTAAAGGGGAAGCATGTGGATGACAGCCGATTTTTAGTTTTGGACTAAAACGCCAACCTTCATCACATGAAAATTTGGTTCCCGAGTAAATCACATCTTCCTGTAAGCCCACCAGGGCGTTAAGTAATTTAAAAGTAGATCCAGGTGGATATTCCGCCAATAAACTACGATCAAAAAGAGGCATGTTCTCATCTTTATACATCCTGTTGAAGTTCGGGGAACGAGATCTTCCAACCAGTAAATTGGGGTCGTAATAAGGGCTGCTTACTAAGGATAATATTTCGCCTGTAGAAGGTTCTAGGGCGACAATACTTCCCTTTTTATTTTTCATTAACTCCTCTGCGTATTGCTGCAGTTCAATGTCGAGGCTAAGTTCAATGTCCTGACCATTCATCGCGAGGCTGTCGTATTTCCCTTGTTGAAAACTGCCTTTAGGTCTGTTGTATACATCACGAATGAGATATTGAACCCCTTTGGTCCCGCGTAATTCTTTTTCATAGGAATTTTCAACCCCCGTCATTCCAAAATTATCATTCTTTTTGTAGTGCGTACTTTTTTCAAGTACATAGTCAGGAACTTGACTAACGTAGCCCAAAACATGAGCGGCAGATTTGTGAGGATATTCCCGCATCGTTCGCTCTTGAAGGTAAAATCCTGGAAATTCGTAAAGTCTTTCTTGTAGCTGGGCGGCTGTTTGTTTGGAGATTTCTTTTAAGAATATTGAAGCCCGATGATTGGAATATTTTTTCGCTCTTTTAAATTGCTTGTTGAAATAGGCCTTGTCAACACCGATAAGATTACAGAGGTCTAGCGTATCTATTTCATCGACTTGCCTTGGAGTAACCATAAGGTCATAAGCTCTTTGGTTACTCACCAACAAAGCTCCATTCCTATCGTAAATATATCCTCTTTCTGGATAGACTGTCACTGCTTTAATGACATTGCTATTGGCAGATAATTTGTAGGATGGATCTAAAATTTGAATTCGGAATAGCGAGATCAGCAGGAGTAATGTACTCACCCCAAATAGGAAATAAAAAAAAACCCGTCGACTGCTGTGCTTCCCTGTCCCCATTTTATTTGTGTGAATTTGAGCGTACAGACTCCATCAGTAAAATGATCAGTAAACTGATCAATGTACTTGATAGCGCTCGCACAAAAGTGTCGATGAATTCATTCAGTCTAAAAGCCTCAATATAAAACAAGGTGAAATGGTGAATGAGGCACAAAATACCAGAATAGGTAAAAAACCGTGCAAACCTCAACTGCTTGATTCCTATTGCCTCAAGGTCTTCTCCACCTTTTACGGAGACCAATGAAAGTGCAAGGGGACGAATAAAAGCGATTAAGACAGATGCCGCAGCGTGAATTCCATAGCTATTTTCAAAAATATCGACAGTAAAGCCCATGATAAATGCCATTGTTAAAACAAGTGCTTTTGGCATTTTAGGAGGGAGTAGCATGATGAATAGTATGTAAATGTATGGATTCAAATATCCACTAATCTGCACATTATTCAATACGATGACTTGTATCGCCAGAAGAATGAAAAACCGCTTTATGTGAATAACCGCTTTATTCATTTTCTTTGAGTTTTGATTCTAATTCTAACCGTTCTTTACCTTGTAGGTTTTTTATGACAAACACATAATCGATATTGCTGTAATCGACACTCAAGTCGACTTCTATGTCATAGAAATTATCGCTTTCGTTTCTCTCAAACCTATTTACCGTTCCCAATAAAATTCCTTCAGGAAAAATACTAGAAAAACTATTTGTTGTGAGGGTGTCGCCTATGGAGACGTCTACGTATTTCTCTACAGACCTCAGCTGTGCAAAATGATGTGACTTCCCATCCCATACGATTTCCCCAAAATGGTTTGATTTTGCAAACCTTGAGCTGATGACCGCGTGTTTGTTCAATACACTCATTACGGTTGCGTAATGATCAGATACCTCACGAACGATCCCTACAACGCCTTCACTGACACAAACCCCCATTCCCTTTTCAATACCATTCAACCTTCCTTTGTTTATTGTAATGTAATTGTTCCGGTTGTTGTAAGCGTTTTTGATGACCTTAGCAGAGATGTACTCATAGGGAAAGGCCGTGGCTTCTGTATGAGGTATAGATGTACTAGAAATACGGTTTCTTAACTGTGCATTTTCCTCCGCCAGCAGGTGATTTATTTTTTTTAAAGAAAAGTAATCAACGGAATTCTGAATATATGTTAGGGTTTTTCCAGACCATGCTTGAGTGGAACTATAGAAACGTGACCCTTGGTAGTAGTGACTTTGAATTAATATCCCGAAAGCGATAATCTCTAGAAGAATGAACACGAAAAATACGTGATGTCTATAGAGAAATGCAAATAAGTTGCGCATGTGTTATCGGGGTTTCTATTTCATCAAGAAACTAAACGATTCAACGTTTTTTAGTGCGATACCTGTTCCTCGAACGACTGCTCTAAGAGGGTCTTCCGCCACATAAACTGGTAACTCTGTCTTTTTTGAAATCCGATTGTCTAGTCCTCGAAGCATAGATCCTCCTCCGGCCAGATAAATTCCGGTATTGTAGATATCAGCAGCTAATTCAGGCGGCGTCATTGCCAGAGCTTGCATTACAGCATCTTCAACTTGAATGATGGATTTGTTGAGGGCTTTTGCAATTTCTCCACTAGATACTGTGATTTGTTTGGGTTTACCCGTCATCAAATCCCGTCCTTGAACGGGGTAGTCCTCTGGTGGATTGTCTAGCTCTTCTGTGGCTGATCCTACATGGATTTTAATTTTTTCAGCGGTACGTTCACCCACATAAAGGTTGTGTTGCGTCCTCATATAGTATACGATGTCGCTTGTAAATACGTCTCCCGCCACTTTGATGGATTTATCACAAACGATTCCACCTAAAGCAAGAACAGCAATTTCCGTTGTTCCCCCGCCGATGTCAATAATCATGTTCCCTTTTGGTTCAAGAACATCAATACCAATTCCAATGGCCGCAGCCATAGGCTCGTGAATGAGGTAAACTTCCTTGGCTCCAATTTGTTCTGCTGAATCTTTCACGGCTCTTTCCTCAACCTGCGTAATCCCAGAAGGGATGCAGATCACCATTCTTAGAGAAGGGGAGAAAAATTTGTTGCGAAGATTGGGGATGGTTCTCACCAATTCGCGAATCATTTGTTCCGATGCACCAAAGTCAGCGATAACACCATCTTTAAGAGGTCGAATGGTTTTGATTCCCTCATGAGACTTTCCATGCATTTGTTGCGCTCTTTTCCCTACGGCAATAACCTTTTCAGATTTCCGGTCAATGGCAACAATTGAAGGCTGATCTACAACTACTTTATCGTTATGGATAATTAGCGTGTTTGCAGTTCCCAAATCAATGGCAATGTCTTGTGTCATGAAGTCTAACAATCCCATGAGCTCTTTGGATTTAATGTATTAGTAAAATCTCCAACAAACACTTTTGTGTGGGTTGGAAAATATTTCTTTTTAATGTTTGAAGTGTCTGGTTCCTGTAAATACCATTGCCATGTTGTGGTCATTACAATAATCAATTGACAGTTGGTCTTTAATGGATCCTCCCGGTTGAATGACTGCTTTAATGCCCTCGTTATTTGCCAATTCCACACAATCTGGGAATGGGAAGAAAGCGTCTGAAGCCATCACGGCGCCGTTAAGATCGAAGCCAAAGGCCTTTGCTTTAACAACCGCTTGTTTTAGCGCATCCACACGTGAGGTTTGACCTACACCACTGGACAAAAGCTGTTTGTTTTTTGCAAAAATGATGGTGTTCGATTTCGTGTTTTTACAAAGCTTAGATGCGAAAGCTAGATCTATTTTTTGTTCTTCAGTAGCCAATACATTACAAACATCTTTCATGTCTGATGGGGCATCAATTTTCGAATCTTTGTCTTGTTCCAACACACCGTTCAGAATGGTGCGGACCGTTTTATTGGGCAATGCCACTTCTTTTTGTACAAGAACGACGCGATTTTTCTTTGTTTTTAACAACTCCAAAGCAGCCTCGTCATAAGCTGGTGCGATAATCACTTCGAAGAACAATTTATGAATTTCTTCGGCGGTTTCAGCGTTAACTTTTTTATTAGTTATCAACACCCCTCCAAATGCAGAAACAGGGTCTGCAGCAAGTGCATCTTTCCATGCGTCAATTAAATTTTCTCTGGAGGCAAGACCGCATGCGTTGTTGTGTTTAAGAATGGCAAAAGTCGTGTCATTGAATTCTGCAATGAGGTTAACGGCTGCGTCAACGTCTAGAAGGTTATTGTAGGACAATTCTTTACCATTAAGCTGGTCAAACATATCGTCAAGCTTGCCATAAAACCGACCTTCTTGATGTGGGTTTTCCCCATAACGCAACGTTTTAGATTCTTGGACGCTCTGTTTTAGAGAATGAATAGATCCGTCGTTGAAGTAGTTAAATATCGCTGTATCGTAGTGAGAAGAGATGTTAAATGCTTTGCCAGCAAAAGCCTTTCTTTGTTCTAGTGAGGTAGACCCTTCTTGAGCTTGTAAGATTTCAAGCGTCTCTTGATAGTCTTCTCTTGAGGGAACGATTAAGGTGTCTCTAAAATTCTTGGCAGCTGCGCGAATTAAAGAGATTCCACCGATGTCAATTTTTTCGATGATGTCTTGTTCAGCAGCACCCGAAGCTACCGTATCCTCAAATGGGTATAAATCGACAATAATCAGATCGATCTCAGGAATGTCATATTGTTTCAACTGCTCCAAATCGCTTGATTCGTGTCTTCTTGCGAGAATGCCACCGAAAACATTAGGATGAAGAGTTTTTACTCGACCTCCCAAAATAGAGGGGAAGCTCGTTAAGCTTTCAACGGGCACGACAGGAACACCTGCGTCTTCGATGAACTTCTGGGTTCCCCCTGTTGAGTAAATGGTTACATCTAAGCGATTTAACTCTTTAATGATTGGTTCCAATCGGTCTTTATGGAAAACCGATATAAGGGCGTTTTGTATCTTTTTCAATGCTTTAATTTTGAGATGCTTAATACTTTAGCAAAAGTAGAAATTCAAGTGAAATAATACCGTTTATATACGCTCAAATTTCAAATTTATTTGCACATTTTACGACAACACCTATGGGGTCATGATCTCGAGGCTTTATGTTTTGATTAAGCCTATTGGTGAAGGATGTACGCTTATAAATTTTTATCTTTACACGACATCTGTTATTATGGGTCCAATAAAAATACTTCAAGAAAGTTTCCGATTTGCTTTGCAGGCATTGTTTGGTAATAAATTACGTGCTTTTTTATCTCTTTTGGGGGTAAGTATTGGGGTGTTTGCCATCATATCCGTTTTTGCTTTGGTGGACTCTTTAGAACGAAATATTCGAAATAGTTTAGATTCCTTGGGTGATAATGTGGTTTTTGTAATGAAGTGGCCATGGGCTTCCGGGCAGGATTATCCTTGGTGGAAATACTATCAAAGGCCCTTACCCCAGTTGAAAGAGTTGCCTGTTTTAGAAGCTCGAATGGACTTGGCTGAAGCCATCACCTTTGTCGCCAGAACCTCAGATAAGACGGCAAAGCATGGGGTGAATGATGTACAAGGAGTTGGCGTCTCAGCGGTATCTCACGATTATCAAAGTGTTTATGATTTCGATTTGTCTAGGGGTCGGTATTTCACGACACTAGAATCCAATTCTGGCAAGCCTGTCGCCATCATTGGTGCTACGATTGCTGAAAAGCTATTTGAGGCCAATAATCCAATCGGGAAAGAGCTCCGATTTATGGGGCAGAAGGCTACTGTTATTGGAGTATTCTCAAAGGTGGGGGATCATTTAATTGGAAATAGTGATGATGATAATATTGTAATTCCCGTTCAGTTTGCTCGCAGTTTTATGCGTTTAAATAGCGATTCGAGCAGCCCTACATTTTCTGTTAAAGCGAAGCCGGGGATCACAAACGCTCAGTTGAAGGAAGATTTGGTGAGGGTAATGCGTTCGGTCAGAAGATTGCCACCCAAAGCAGATGATAACTTTGCGTTAAACCAAACCAGCATGCTTTCAGAAGGGGTAGACGGTCTTTTTAGAATTATTGATTTGGCAGGGCTAATTATAGGAGGCTTCTCCTTGTTGGTTGGAGGTTTTGGGATTGCAAATATTATGTTCGTATCCGTTAAAGAGAGAACCACGATTATAGGGATCCAGAAATCCTTAGGCGCACGCAACCGATTTATCTTAATGCAGTTTTTGTTTGAAGCGATTGTATTGAGTGCAATCGGAGGCTTTTTTGGCTTATTCCTTGTTTATCTAGGAACGTTAATAGCAAATGCAACTATAGACTTTGATTTGATGCTATCTCTCCACAACGTACTAATGGGCTTTTTTGTTTCGGTGCTTATTGGGCTTCTTTCGGGTGCGATTCCTGCTTATTCCGCAGCTCGATTAGATCCTGTTGAAGCCATTCGCTCTGGTCAGTAGCCCAACTGAAATGACTATTGCGGTATTAAACGCGCAATGTATTTGCCAATGATGTCAAACTCCAGGTTAACTCGATCCCCCTTTTTAAGTTCTTTGAAGCAGGTATTTTCGTAGGTGTAAGGGATGATGCAAACTGAGAATGCATTTTCTTTGGAGTTTACGACCGTAAGGCTGGTGCCGTTAACGCATATTGAACCTTTTTCTACGGTAATCTCCGAGGGAGATTTCCTTTCGTAGGAGAAATCAAAAACCCAAGAACCGTCTTCTGTTTTAACATTTGTACACTCTGCTGTTGTGTCTACATGTCCTTGAACAATGTGGCCGTCGAGTCTGGCACCTAATTTCATACAGCGTTCTAGGTTAACAATTTGCCCTGTTTGTAGATCGTTGAGATTAGTTTTCTCAAGAGTTTCTTGAATTGCGGTTACGGTGTATTCATTTCCGTTCATAGAAACCACGGTAAGACATACCCCATTGTGCGCAACACTTTGATCTATTTTGAGCTCTGGTGTCATTGAGGCTTCAATGGTGATGTTTAGGTTGCCCCCTTCAGAGGTGATTTTTTTCACGTTCCCCAATTGCTCAATAATTCCTGTAAACATAACTCAGTAGGTGGGTTAATAATTAATCACTTGATCTTCCATGACTTCTGGTAAGTCTCTGGATTCGTATTCTTGATTTCTAAGTTGAGGTTCAAATCCAGCTTCACGAATGGCTTCTTGCATGCTTGTGGCGGTAAATCTATGTGGTGCCCCAGCAGCAGATACTACATTTTCTTCAATCATGATGGATCCAAAATCATTGGCTCCGGCATGAAGGCACATTTGACCTACTGCTTTTCCAACCGTCAACCAGGAGGCTTGAATATTTTTGACATTTGGCAACATGATTCTAGACAAGGCAACCATGCGGATGTATTCATCGGCATCGACATTGTTTGAAACGCCTCTGATGCGTTTTAGCAGTGTGCCGTCATCTTGAAAAGGCCAAGGGATAAAGGCGAGAAAGCCATTGGCATCATCTGGCTTTTCAGACTGCACTTCTCTAATTTTAACCAGATGCTCAAAGCGCTCCAAAAGGGTTTCAACATGACCAAACATCATCGTAGCGGAGGTGGTTAGGTTAAGTTTGTGCGCTTCACGCATCACGTCAAGCCACTCTTGTGCACCGCATTTCCCTTTAGAGATCATTCGACGAACTCTATCGTCGAGAATTTCTGCACCTGCGCCCGGGAGGCTGTCTAAGCCCGCCTCCATAAGACGTTTTAAAACCTCTCGGTGGCTCAGTTGATCAATTTTACTGATGTGAGCAATTTCTGGGGGCCCGAGTGCGTGAAGTTTGATGTTGGGAAACCTCTTTTTTATTCCTCGGAATAAATCGCAGTAAAATTCCAAGCCCAAATCCGGATGATGCCCTCCTTGGAGTAGAAGTTGTTCGCCACCATATCGTATGGTTTCTTCAATTTTAACGGTGTACTCATCAAGAGTTGTTGTGTATGCTTCCTTATGTCCGGGGACTCTGAAGAAGTTGCAGAACTTACAATTGGCAATACATACGTTGGTTGTATTTGCATTTCGATCAATAATCCAAGTGACTTTATTGCCTGGAACTTGCTTTTTCCTCAAGGTGTCCGCTACAAATATTAAGTCTGTAGTGGCAGCATGATTGAAAAGAAATAATCCTTCTTCAGCACTCAGATTGTCAAATTTTAATGCTCGATCTAATAGCTTCCCTGTCTCCATTAAAATACCTATTTTTACGCTACAAAATTAACGAAAAAATGCACAGCATTATCCATAAAGCTGAGGAGTCTTTTTTAAAGAGCCATTTAATCATTTTGGGAAGTCCAAATTCAGACTGGTCGCAGTTCAATTTGAGTGCAGATGAGTTGGCTTTTATACAGCTCAAAATTAAAAATGGGCAGAAATCTATTGAGATAAATCAGTATTCTAGGTATGTGTTTGTTGAGTGTTTTGACCAAAATGACCAGCCGTCTTTGATGTTTGAAAATGCTCGTAAGCGCGGAGCTGCGATGCTTAAAAGATGTAATGAGGTCCATATTGATGCCGTCTCGATTGTCGATGAAATGGATGAGAAGCTTTCCATGTATGTCGCTGAAGGGATGGCCTTGGCAAACTATCAGTTTTTGAAGTACTTCACAGATTCTGAATCAAAGAAAAACAGCTTAAAAGTCATTCGAATTGATGAAAGTGATGCGGAAATACGAAAGCTGAACGCCGTGATTGACGGAGTTTTGCATGCTCGTGATCTTGTAAATGAACCCTTGTCTTATTTAACCGCCCTTCAATTTTCTCAAGACATTGTTACTCTTGGAGCAGCGGCGGGATTTGAAGTAGAGGTCTTTCATAAAGAACAAATTGAGGCTCTAAACATGGGGGGCTTACTTGCTGTAAACAAAGGAACTTTGGAGCCACCCACCTTCAATGTACTGACTTATCGAGCCGATGCGCCTAAAAACTCAAAACCCATTGTTCTTGTTGGGAAAGGGATTGTGTACGATACAGGAGGGTTGAGCTTAAAGCCTACAGAGAACTCTATGGACATCATGAAGTGTGATATGGGGGGTGCTGCATCAGTGGTAGGCGTTTTGTATGCGATAGCCAAGGCAAAAATCCCCATTCACGTGATTGGACTGATTCCCGCTACCGAAAATCGGCCTGGCCTCAGTGCCTATGCACCTGGAGATGTCATACACATGATGGATGGAACTTCGGTTGAGGTGTTAAATACGGATGCCGAAGGGCGTTTGGTTATGGCGGATGCCTTAAGCTATGCAAAGAAATACAATCCGGAGCTGGTTGTCGATTTTGCTACTTTAACAGGTGCAGCAGTTCGAGCAATTGGCAAATATGGTATCGTAGCCATGGGGGCCGTAAATTCTTCGGTTAAAAATGCCTTAATAGAAAGTGGTCATATGACCCATGAAAGATTGGCGATGATGCCTTTTTGGGATGAATATGCAGATTTGTTAAAGTCTGATATAGCTGATTTGAAAAATTTAGGACCTGCTGAGGCGGGACATATTACTGCGGGTAAGTTCTTAGCGCATTTTACGGACTATCCATGGATGCACCTCGATATAGCTGGACCGGCTTTCCTCTCTCAAGATGACCATTACCGACTCAAGGGAGGGACAGGTACAGGAGTTCGGTTGATGTTTGATTTTTTACTAAAAGAAAGTGGTTATCTTGGAGCGGGTTCTAACTGAGCGATGATTCCAACACAATAAGAAGTAGAGTATGAGAAATGAAATGAAATCAAAAAAAGTACGTTTGGGAATTTCTGTTGGAGACATTAATGGGATCGGATTGGAGGTGGTCATGAAAGCATTTTCGGACAGTCGTATTTTTGATTTGTGCACTCCGGTTGTATATGCATCCTCTGGCTATGCAATGGCTTATCAAAAAGAAGTAGGGATAAAGAACTTTAGGTTCAACTTTGTGAAACCCGACGCGAAAATTGCTTCTAACAGGGCAAATTTGATCAATTGCTGGGATGAAGATGTGAAGTTAACCATTGGAGAAGAAACGGAAGATGGAGGGGCTTATGCTCTTAAGTCTTTATCCGCAGCCGTTGAAGCTTTGAAGAAAGGAGAGGTAGATGCGTTGGTTACTGCCCCCATCAACAAGCATAACATTCAATCCGAAGCATTTAATTTCCCAGGACACACCGAGTATCTGGCAAAAGAGTTTGAAGGAGGGGATGCACTCATGTTTATGGTTGCCGACGCTCTGCGGATAGGAGTTGTTACAGGGCATATTTCCATAGCGGAAGTTGCATCGGCGATTTCAGAAGAAAAAATCTTGAAGAAGATAGCGCAAATGGAGATGTCTTTGAAGCGTGATTTTAAGATGCGGAAACCTAAAATAGCTGTTTTGGGTTTAAATCCACATAGTGGTGATAAAGGGGTTATTGGTAAAGAAGATGAGGAAATTGTCGGTCCTTCAATTAAGAAGGCATTTGACGAGGGTAAGCTGGTTTACGGACCTTATTCAGCCGATAGTTTCTTTGCATCTGACACTTTTCAGCAGTTTGATGCGGTATTGGCTATGTATCACGATCAGGGCTTAATTCCTTTTAAGACCATGTCCTTTAACAGGGGTGTTAATTTTACCGCCGGGTTGTCGGTTGTCAGAACTTCACCCGATCATGGTACTGCCTATGATTTGGCAGGTAAGAATGAGGCTCAAGAATCTTCATTTAGAGAGGCCATTTATACGGCCTGTAAGGTTTTTAAAAATAGGACAGAGTTCACATTGTTGAATCAAAATCCATTAAAAACTCAGCCCGTTGTCAGTAAAAAATGGCAGACGAAGTCGAAAAAATCTTAAAGGCTCTATTTTTTAGCTAAATAGCTGTACTTAGATTAGTTTAAATAAAGAAAAATATTTCTATCTTTGCAGACCCAAAAACTATAAGTAATGGATGCGTTATCTGACTACATTATACCCATTGTAGGGCTTAAGCTAGGAGATCACCCGTATCAATTTAAAGTAGATGGTAAGTTCTTTGAAGAATTTGACAATACTGAATTAGAAGATGGTGTACTTGATGTTGACTTAGTTTTAACAAAAAGACCCAATTTGATGGAATTGGTATTTCATGTAAAAGGTCAGATTGAGACTTTTTGTGATCGTTGTGGTGGCGCTTTAGAGTTGCCGCTTGAGCACAAAGAAATGAGAATTATAAAGTTCTCTCAAGAAGATTTTAACAACACAGATGAAATACTCGTGCTTGGTAATGATGAGCATGAAATCGATGTTTCACACATGATTTATGAAACCATTGCGCTGGGGTTGCCCTCCAGAAGAGTTCATGATGAATCCGTAAATGGAGAATCCTGTGACCAAGAAGTATTGGATAAATTATCAGAGTACCAAGAAAAAGAAGAAAGTGAAGATGTTGATGATCGTTGGTCGGCATTAAAAAAATTATTAACGAATAAAGAATAGCTTAACATGGCACATCCTAAACGAAAGATATCGAAACAAAGACGTGACAAGAGAAGAACACACTACAAGGCAGAGGCCCCAACGGTTTCTGTATGCTCAACAACAGGTGAAGCTCACTTGTACCACAGAGCATACTGGCACGAAGGGAAGATGTACTACAAAGGAAACGTAGTTATTGAGTAGTGTCTTCAGCAAGATCATCAATCGCTCTGAGTGATTTTTCATTTTGTTTTTACTTCACGTATAAAGAAATTGTGTAGATTTAAACCCTGCTTATGAGGTTTAAATCTACATTTTTAGTTTAAAAGAAATGCGAATAGGACTTGACGTTATGGGGGGGGATTTTGCGCCCTCTGCCACTATAAAAGGTGCTTTGCTTGCTCTGCAGGAATTGCCAAAAAGTTCCCGTATTGTGCTCATTGGAGACGAATCATCGATCAGGCAAACCCTTCAAAAGGAGGGTGCTGAAAGTGACTCTTTTGACATTCTCCACGCTCCTGACGTTATTGCCATGGGAGATCATCCTACGAAGGCATTTTTGAAAAAGCCCAATTCATCTATTTCAGTGGGTTTTCATCATCTAAAAAATAAATCTATTGATGGATTTGCCAGTGCTGGGAATTCCGGTGCTATGTTAGTAGGCTCCTATTATTCCATCAAATCGATTCCCGGGGTCATAAGACCCTCATTAACCAGTATTCTTCCCAAAGAACAAGGAGGTGTCGGATTAATTTTAGATGTTGGTATTAATGCAGATTGCAAGCCCGATGTTTTAAATCAATTTGCTATTTTAGGCTCCTTATATGTCGAGCATGTGTATGGAGTGAAAAATCCTAAAGTGGCATTGCTAAATATAGGAGAGGAAGAGGGCAAGGGAAATTTACTGTGCCAGTCAGCCTATAATTTAATGAAGGATTCAGACGAATTCAATTTTGTTGGAAATGTCGAAGGCAGGGATTTGTTTAACGATCGTGCTGATGTGATTGTCTGTGACGGGTTCACGGGTAATATTGTACTAAAGCAGGCTGAAGCCTTTTACGTTTTGACAAAAAAAAGAGGATTTAAAGACGAATATTTTGATCGCTTTAACTACGAAAACTATGGAGGAACCCCGATTTTGGGCGTCAATGGAACCGTTGTGGTGGGCCATGGGATTTCAAATGATAAGGCCATCAAAAACATGCTTTTGCATACAGCAGAAGTCATACAAGCAAAATTATCTGAAAAAATTAAACAAGCTTTTCAAGAATGAGTAAAACAACAGCAGCAATTACAGGGATTCACGGTTGGGTTCCTGAATATAAGCTTACGAATCAGGAGCTTTCCAAAATGGTGGATACGAATGACGAGTGGATAACGAGTCGTACTGGGATCAAGGAAAGAAGAATCCTCAAAGGAGAAGGTTTGGCTTCCTCAGATCTCGGAGCGCAAGCTGTTGAGGGCTTATTGAAAAAGAAGAATATAAAAGCGGAGGAAATAGATTTGATCATCTGTGCAACAGCGACCCCCGACATGATTTTTCCATCCACAGCATGTATCATAGCCGACAAAGTGGGTGCGAAAAATGCTTTTGCTTATGATTTGATGGCTGCTTGTTCGGGTTTTTTATTTTCTTTGTCAACAGCTTCAAAGTATATTGAATCAGGTACGTACAAAAAAATCATTGTTGTAGGCGCAGATAAGATGTCCTCAATTATTGATTATGAGGAACGAACGACATGTGTTATCTTTGGCGATGGAGCCGGTGCTGTTTTGCTTGAGCCGAATGAAGAGGGCTTGGGAATTCAAGATGCCATCTTAAAAAGTGATGGGTCAGGAAGAAATTACTTGCACATGAAAGCGGGTGGGTCACTAAAACCATCTACTCACGAAACGGTTGATGCAAAAGAACACTACATCTACCAAGACGGAAAAACCGTATTTAAGTTTGCGGTCACCAACATGGCAGACGTATCTGCTGAGATTATGGAACGAAACCAACTGACGGGTGATGATATCGCCTGGTTGGTTCCCCATCAAGCCAACAAACGTATCATTGATGCAACGGCAAATCGTATGGGTGTGGGAACGGATAAAGTGATGTTGAACATCCAGAAGTTTGGGAATACAACGAACGGAACCATTCCATTGTGTTTATGGGAGTGGGAAGATAAATTAAAGAAAGGAGATAACCTCGTATTGGCTGCATTTGGTGGCGGATTTACCTGGGGTTCTATTTACCTTAAATGGGCATACTAACAAAAACAAAAAGTAACATTAATTATTGTTATGGCATTAGATATCAAAGAAATCCAAGAACTTATTAAGTTCGTAGCAAAGTCCGGTGTTTCCGAAGTAGATTTGGAAATGGGAGAAATGAAAATTTCTATCAAAACACCTCCTAAAAAAGGTAGAGGTCAATTAGAGACACTCGTACAGCAAATTCCAGTTGCAACTGCTTCTACTCTAGCTCCTGTAGCTGTTCAGACGGCCCCTGTAGCTGTTCAGGCAGCACCTACTGCTGAGACTCCAGCTGCTCCAGCTGCTCCAGCTGCTCCAGCTGCTAACGATAATGACTCTAATTACATCACCATTAAGTCCCCAATGATTGGGACTTTTTATAGAAAACCATCTCCAGACAAAGATGCCTTTGTAAGTATTGGAGACGAGGTGTCTAGTGGTAGTGTTGTCTGCGTTGTTGAGGCCATGAAATTATTTAACGAAATTGAGTCAGAAGTTTCTGGTAAAATCGTGAAAGTATTGGTGGATGATATGAGTCCTGTAGAATACGATCAACCATTATTTTTAGTAGATCCATCCTAATTTCTCAAAACATAACTTATGAAAATGTTTAAGAAGATTTTGGTCGCAAATCGTGGTGAAATTGCACTTCGTGTCATTCGAACGGTAAGAGAGATGGGCATCAAAACGGTCGCAGTCTATTCTTCTGCAGATGCAGATAGTTTGCACGTTAAATTTGCAGATGAGGCGGTATGTATAGGGCCTGCGAGCAGTACGGATTCCTATTTAAAGATACCCAACATTATTGCGGCTGCAGAGATTACAAATGCCGATGCAATTCATCCAGGTTATGGTTTTTTGGCTGAAAATTCCAATTTTTCCAAAATCTGTGAAGAAAACAGTTTAAAATTTATTGGGGCCTCTCCTGAAATGATTGATGGAATGGGCGACAAGGCGAATGCCAAGGCAACCATGAAAGCCGCAGGTGTCCCTACCATTCCGGGCTCTGAAGGAATTCTAGAGACTTATGAAGAGGCTGAGAAGTTGGCCATTGAGATCGGCTTTCCTGTGATGCTTAAAGCTACCGCAGGTGGGGGTGGAAAAGGAATGCGTGCTGTTTTTGAATTGGAAAAATTCCAGTCCGCATGGGATTCAGCCCGTCAAGAATCCGCAGCTGCTTTCGGAAACGATGGTATGTACATGGAAAAATTAATCTTAGAGCCTCGCCACATAGAAATTCAGATTATCGGCGATTCCAGAGGAAAAGCCTGTCACTTATCTGAGAGAGATTGTTCCGTTCAGAGAAGACATCAAAAGCTTACTGAAGAAGCGCCATCTCCCTTTATGACGGATGAATTAAGACAGCGTATGGGTGAGGCAGCTGTAAAAGCTGCAGAAGCCGTAAAATATGAAGGCGCGGGAACTGTAGAGTTCTTGGTAGACAAGGATAGAAATTTCTATTTCATGGAAATGAATACGCGTATTCAGGTTGAACATCCTGTAACGGAAGAGGTAATCAACTATGATTTAATTGCTGAGCAAATAAAGGTGGCTGCAGGAATTCCGATAACCGGAAAAAACTATGAGCCAACGCTTCATGCCATAGAATGTAGAATCAATGCTGAAGACCCTTCTAATGACTTCAGACCTTGCCCAGGGAAAATTACTACTTATCATGCTCCAGGTGGTCTCGGTGTTCGAGTAGACACTCACGTGTATGCGGGTTATGTGATTCCCCCTTATTACGATTCAATGATCGCGAAACTCATCGTTGTTGCTCAAACTCGTGAAGAAGCGATTGAAAAGATGAAGAGGGCTTTGAGTGAGTTTACCATTGAAGGAGTAAAGACAACCATCCCGTTCCACCTTCAACTGATGGATAATGAGGATTATAGATCGGGTAATTATACCACGAAATTTATGGAAGATTTCGAATTCAAAAACTAGGGAAGACTTCCAGCAAAATAAAAAATCCAATGGACAAATGTTCATTGGATTTTTTCGTTATGTCTGATCTAGATTGTCTGGTTTAAATGGCCAATTTCATTCGCCCTTTAATTTCTTCAATTTTCATCTTTATGCCTTCTGGGTCAAATCCACAATCTTTGTGGAGTTGTTTCTGAGGACCGTGCTCAACAAATTCATCCGGGATCCCCAATCTGTGGACACAGGCACTGTATTGATGGTCAGACATGAACTCCAGGACCGATGAACCGACTCCACCAGAGATGCATCCATCTTCTAGTGTGATGACGTGATTGTAGTTAGAAAACACTTCATGCAGGAGGTCGCGGTCAAGAGGCTTGGCAAACCTTAGGTCGTAATGTGCAATGTGAAAGCCATTTTTGTCGTAGTCATCACACACCTCTTGAGCGTAATTACCCACATGCCCAAATGATAATATGGCGATGTCTTTTCCGTCTCTTAGTTTCCTTCCTCTACCGATTTCAATGGATTTAAAATCCGTTTTCCACTCCGGCATAACACCTTTACCTCTTGGGTATCTGATGCTGAATGGGCCGTGTTTTTCCTCTTGTGCGGTAAACATTAAGTTCCTCAACTCTTCTTCATTCATAGGAGCCGATACAATCATATTTGGAATGCATTTGAAATAGGCAATGTCAAAGGAACCATGATGCGTTGGGCCATCTTCACCTACCAAGCCCGCACGATCCAAACAAAAAATGACACTCAAATTTTGAATGGCTACATCGTGAACTACCTGATCAAAAGACCTCTGCATGAATGTAGAGTAGATATTACAAAATGGAGTGAGACCTTGTGTGGCCATTCCGGCAGAAAAAGTAACGGCATGTTGTTCGGCAATCCCCACGTCAAATGTACGGTCGGGCATGACCTCCATCATATATTTGAGCGATGAACCCGTAGGCATGGCGGGTGTGACACCAACAATTTTTTCATTCTTTTCAGCAAGTTCAATGATGGTATGGCCAAAAACATCTTGATATTTAGGGGCTTCCGCTTTCGATTTTGTTACCTGGAAGATTTTACCGGTGTCTTTGTTGAACACTCCGGGAGCATGCCATTTGGTGGTGTCTCCATCTTCTGCAGGTTGGTAGCCTTTACCTTTTTTGGTGATGCAGTGTAATATTTTTGGGCCGGGGATGTCTTTGAGGTCTTCAAGAATTTTCACTAAATGCTCTACGTCATGCCCGTCTACAGGACCAAAATATCTAAAGTTCAGAGACTCAAAATAATTGCTTTGCTCAAGCATTGACGATTTGATCGCATTTTCAACTTTCTTGACCACCGCTTGCGCATTGGGTCCAAACTTGCTGAATTTACCGAGTAAATCCCACACCTCATCTTTAATCTTATTGTAGGTATGTGAGGTGGTGATGTCGGTTAAATATTCTTTTAAAGCGCCAACATTAGGGTCAATTGACATGCAGTTGTCGTTGAGGACCACCAGTAAATTGGAGTCACTTGTACCTGCATGGTTCAGGGCTTCAAAAGCTTGTCCTCCCGTAAGGGCTCCATCGCCAATAACAGCAATGTGTTGTTTGTTGTTTTCTCCTTTTAGTTTTGAGGCAATCGACATCCCAAGTGCGGCTCCAATTGATGTAGAAGAATGTCCTACTCCGAAAGCATCGTATTTACTTTCATCAATTTTTGGGAAGCCACTGATGCCTTTGTATTTTCTGTTGGTTTCAAATGCGTCTCTTCTGCCCGTCAGGATTTTGTGCCCGTAGGCTTGGTGACCCACATCCCAGACCAGTGGGTCGGTAGGGGTGTTGAATACATAATGTAGAGCGATGGTTAGTTCTACCACACCCAAACTTGCACCAAAATGACCTCCATGAACGGAGACGATGCTAACGATAAATTGGCGAAGTTCTTCAGATAAAAGCAGTAACTGAGCACTGTCGAGCTTTTTCAAATCGCTTGGCGATTCAATTTTATTGAGGATTGGATAGGCTTCTTTCGACAAGGATTAAAATTTCAGTTCTACTTACAAAGGTACTAAAGAATCATATATAATGTCTTCATAGATTAAAGATTTTAGCCATCGATCAGGGGTGAAAAAAATGAAAAGAGTATATTTGAGTAATACAATAATAATTTTAATATAAAAAGATCAATTACCGTTCCTAAAAATAGGATCCCAAAAAAACCTACTTCCCCTCATTTGATGGACACATATGCCGTGTTCCGTTGAAAAAAATTAAATTTGCTCAATCAATTTAGGATACTTTAGAAGAAATGAAGAGGACAGAAATAAAACATGCCTTGGCTCAAGAGGCGGGAACAGATTTGGTAAACCTTAAAGGTTGGGTGAGAACAAAGCGCGGCAGTAAGAATGTTAGCTTCATTGCTTTAAATGATGGTTCCACCATCAACAACATTCAAGTAGTGGCTGAAAACAATATTTCGGAGGATGTTCTTAAGTGCATACATACAGGTGCAAGTATATCCGTGGTAGGCACACTTGTTCAGTCACAAGGTAGTGGTCAAACCACAGAACTTCTAGCTTCATCGATAGAGGTTTTAGGTGAGGCAAATCCGGACGATTACCCCTTGCAACCGAAGAAACATTCCTTGGAGTTTTTGAGAGAGAATGCCCATTTGAGATTTAGAACCAATACGTTTGGGGCCATCTTTAGAATTCGCCATGCGATGACCTTTGCCATTCATAATTTTTTCAACGAACGAGGATTTTCAAATGTACATACGCCAATCATTACAGGCTCTGATTGTGAGGGTGCTGGAGAAATGTTTGCGGTAAGTACCTTGAATAAAGTGAATACCCCCATTAATGATGATGGCGAAGTTGATTATACTCAAGACTTTTTTGGTAAGGAAACCAATCTTACCGTTTCGGGTCAGCTAGAGGCTGAAATGGCTGCTCTGGCCTTGGGAAAGGTCTATACTTTTGGTCCGACTTTCAGAGCTGAAAATTCAAATACCTCTCGCCATCTGGCTGAGTTTTGGATGATAGAGCCCGAGGTGGCCTTTGCTGATCTTAATGAAGATATGGACCTGGCGCAAGACATGCTTCAGTATTTGTGTTCTTATGCGCTTACCAATTGTAAGGATGATTTAGACTTTTTAGACAAGCGTCTTCAGGAAGAGGAGAAGCACAAGAAAAAAGAAGAGCGTCAGGAAATGAGCCTTATAGAGAAGCTCAAATTTGTGACGGAGAATGATTTTGAAAGAATTACTTACACGGAGGCTTTTGACATCTTAAGAAATTCAAAACCCAACAAAAAGAAGAAATTCAATTACCTTATCAATGAGTGGGGGGCTGATTTTCAGTCTGAGCACGAAAGATATTTGGTGGAAAAGAAATTTAAGAAACCGGTCATCATTACCGATTATCCTAAGGACATAAAGGCCTTCTATATGCGCATGAATGATGATGGTAAAACCGTTCGAGCGATGGATGTATTGTTTCCGGGAATTGGTGAAATTATCGGAGGTTCTCAAAGAGAAGAACGTCTCGATGTACTCAAATCCAGAATGGAGGATATGCAAATCCCTGAGCATGAGTTGTGGTGGTATCTAGATTCCAGAAAATTTGGGACAGTACCTCACAGTGGTTTTGGTCTTGGCTTTGAGCGCCTCATACTATTCGTTACAGGCATGGGGAACATCAGAGATGTAATTCCTTTCCCACGAACACCTAATAATGCAGATTTTTAATACCGTATGTTAAAACAGTCTCTTCATCAAAAGTTAGCACAGAAGCTCTCGCCTCAACAAATCAAGTTGATGAAGCTCATCCAGCTTCCTACGATTGAGTTAGAGCAAAAAGTGAAAGAAGAGCTGGAAGAAAATCCCGCCATTGAAGAGGTGACAGATCACGTGGCTCCCGAGGATGATTCTTTTGACGGAGATCAGCATATAGATGCCAAAGAAATCAATGTCGACGAATACCTAAGCGATGACGAAACACCTCGTTATCGTTTGGTCGCGAATAACAACAGTGCTGACCAAGAAGATAAGTCGATACCCATATCCATGGGCGTCAGCTCACTTGAAATACTCGAAAAACAACTTTCACTCAGAGATTTAGACGAACATCGTTATCAAATAGGGTCTTTTTTAATTGGTTGTGTTAACGATGATGGCTACATCCGACGAGACTTGCTTTCTATCGTTGATGATTTGGCCTTTACGCAAAACATCACAACCGATGAGAAAGAAGTGGAAGAGGTGCTTAAAGTCATTCAAGATTTTGAACCTTTTGGAGTAGGAGCGAGGAATTTGCAGGAGTGTATGCAAATACAACTCCATAAAAAGACCAACAGTGAATCTATTTCTTTGGCCAGAGAGATTGTTTCCACCCATTTCAATGCGCTGTCCAAAAAACACTACGATAAATTACGCGATGGATTTTCAGCTTCAGAAGAGCTGCTTAAGAGCGCTCTTAAAGAAATATCAAAACTGAACCCTAAACCGGGTTCTTTTGGCTCTACCAAGGTGATTCAACACATCATCCCAGACTTTAGAATCTCTATAGTAGAAGGCGAGTTAGAGTTAACCATGAATACGGGTATGATTCCTGAGCTCCGAGTAAATAACTCCTTTAGAGACTTACTTGAAGGGTATAAAGAATCTTCTCAAACGGAGAACAAAGAACAGAAGGAGGCGGTGCTCTTTGTGAAGCAAAAACTAGATGCTGCCAAATGGTTTATCGATGCAATCCGACAGCGTCATCATACGCTGATGTTAACGATGACTGCCATCATGAATTTTCAATACGAATACTTTCTTACGGGAGATGAACGGATGTTAAAGCCCATGATTCTTAAAGATGTAGCCGATCAAATAGGGATGGATATTTCTACGGTGTCTCGGGTCGCCAACAGCAAATATATAGATACGCCTTACGGGACCTATCTGATCAAATATTTTTTCTCTGAATCCATGAAAAACAATCAGGGGGATGACAT
Source organism: Flavobacteriales bacterium (assembly GCA_022425195.1). Classification (GTDB taxonomy): domain Bacteria; phylum Bacteroidota; class Bacteroidia; order Flavobacteriales; family UBA7430; genus UBA7430. The sequence goes on from JAKMFX010000005.1 coordinate 53,849, forward strand.
CTCTACGAAAGAGATTAAAATGATTTTAGATGAGGTAGTGAAGGCTGAAGATAAATCTCACCCATTGACGGATGCGAAGCTGATGGAGCTTCTAAAAGAAGAGGGCTATCCCATTGCCAGACGAACCGTTGCCAAATATCGTGAGCAGTTGGGGATCCCTGTCGCGCGTTTAAGGAAAGAGCTTTAACACTTCTATACTATGGCGTTTCAGCTTTTTAAATACCTGAACTTAGCTCGTTCAAATGCAAGCATTAAATAAAATAAAGTTCTAGATACCTATAAGGTTGATTATCTGAATTCAAATCCATATATTTGAATACATATAACGAAATCCCCTCCCCTAAATGAAAGTTTTAGATTTAAATGCCAAAGATTTACACAGCGCTGCGTCTATGTTAAAAGTGCTGGGTCACCCAATACGAATCTCTATTGTTGAACTGCTTGAAGAGTCGACTCGGATGTCCGTAACGGAAATTTTTAAAGCCTTGAAAATTGAACAAGCGATTGCTTCACATCATTTGAATACGCTCAAAAATAAAAGAGTCCTCATCTCTGAGCGCGTTGGAAAGAATACCTATTATTCCATCGGTCATGAGAATTTGACTGAAGCAGTTAAGGCAGTTCGAGCTTGTCAGTAACGCATTTTAGCCATGCAGTTCATATGGATCTGTAGTGTTTAAATAATATATCAACCCCAAAGCCTCATTTATCCATTGATAATTGAGGTTTTTGATATCTCTTTCTTTTTACGATTAATTAACAAAGGTTTAAATAGTGATTAACAATAGTTGTTGTTCAGTCGGCTAGATTTGCAATAGCGAAACAAAAAAAAGAAACATGAAAAAATTTTTTACAATTGCATTGGCTTTGGCAGGAATGAATCTTGCACATGCTCAGAGCACAGGAAAAGTACACGGTCAAATTCACTCTAACTTCAATTACGATGCTACTGCTGAGGCAGCTGCTTTTGAAGTTTCGAGAGCTTATTTAGGTTACAAGTACAAGTACAACGACGATTGGAGCGTAAAGGTGACCTTTGATGTCGGTGGCGCCGATACCTATGCTCGTACGGCTTATTTGAAAGTTGCGGCATTGAAATGGAAAGCTACAGACAAGCTTACCGTAAACTTCGGGCAAGTGGGCTTGAAGCAATTCAAAACGCAAGAGAAAAATTGGGGTTACCGTTACATCGCCAAGTCTTCTCAGGATCGTTATAAAATGGGGACTTCAGCGGATATGGGGTTCACTGCAGACTATAAACTCAACGGGATGTTTGCGTTAGACTTAACGGTTGTTAATGGCGAAGGTTACAAGAAAGATCAAGCGGACTCAAATGTAAAAACCGGTTTTGGTTTAACGATGAAGGCGACTGATGCCTTAACTCTAAGAGTCTATACAGATGCTCTTGCCAAGTCGGATACAAGCACTCAAAACACGATGGCTTTATTTGCGGGTTATAAGGCAGATGCCTTCCGATTAGGAGCAGAATACAACACTCAGACGGCACACAAAAATGTAGATGGTGGTGATTACGAAATTGTATCTGCTTACGGAACCTATTATGTAAATGATCAGGTAGGTGCTTTTGCGCGCTACGATGTGGTTTCTTGTGATGAAGGTGGTTATGATGGTAAAAACGGAGATTACCTCATTGCGGGTCTTGAATACCGACCGGTAAAAGGAATATCTATTTCAGCAAACGTTCAGGGTTATACGCCAGAAGACGGAGATGCTGAGAATTCAGTTTACATGAATTTACTTTACAAGTTCTAGTAGGGCCTGTAAGTCAGAATAAAAAAAACCTCTCAAACATGTTGAGAGGTTTTTTTATGCGCTAAACTAGCAAGGATTGGTTTATGTATTTTCAGATCTTTTTCGTTTCCCTTTATGCTTTAAGACGAGAGCTTCTACGTAAAAGATAATTTCTTCAGCAACATTTTTGATGAGATCACCATTCCGTTCAAGTTTGCGCACCGCAGATAGAATATAAAGGTGCTTTTTCAGGTTTTCAGGTTCGTCATGAAAGTGAGGGGTCAGAATGCCAATAGCCTCATCATCAAATTTGTTTAACTTTTTGTCCATGGCATATACTTTCCGAGCCAGGTTCGTATCCTCATTTTCATAAGCTTCAATAATATTTTCGAGCATATTCAAACAAACGTTAAACATTTCAACGATTCCGATTTGTGAAATAATTTCTTTTGAAAACTCTTGATCTTGCTTTAGGATGTATGAAGCAATAGCATCTACATTATCCGCAATGCGTTCTAGGTCACTGTTCATTTTGTAAATCGACAATACAAATCTCAAATCTACAGCTACTGGAGAATACAAAGCAATAATGTTCTCACAATCGGAGTCTATTTGAAGCTCAATACCGTTGATTCTTTTTTCCGTTTCTCGGATTTCTGTGGCTAAATCTTTATCGAATTCAATAAGAGCCTTTTTTGTTTTTTCTACTTGGCTCTCCACATTAAGTAACATTTTGAGCATGTTACTTTTTAATCTTTTGATTTCGTGGTCTAAGTGTGTCATAGTATCGTGTAATTATCCGAATCTTCCGGTGATGTAATTTTGAGTTCTTTCCTCTTTTGGATGGGTAAATATATTTGTGGTTTCATCGAATTCAATCAATTCTCCCATGTAAAAGAAGGCGGTATAGTCGCTTACCCTCCCTGCCTGTTGCATGTTGTGTGTAACAATAACAATCGTATATTTTTGCTTGAGCTCAAAAATTAATTCTTCAATCTTTGCTGTAGAAATTGGATCAAGAGCCGAAGTGGGCTCATCCATTAATATGATTTTCGGATCTACGGCCAGTGCTCTGGCAATACACAATCTTTGTTGTTGCCCTCCTGATAGAGATAAGGCAGGCTTTTTTAGATCGTCTTTAACTTCATCCCAAAGAGCTGATTGTTTGAGTGCGGTTTCGACCCGGTTGGCAATGAGCTTCTTATCCTTTACCCCTTGAATTTTCAATCCGTAAGCAACATTTTCAAAAATGCTTTTTGGGAAGGGATTTGGTTTTTGGAAAACCATACCAATATTCGTTCTAAGTTCCTCTACTTCAATTTTTGAACTGTATATATCTTGACCGTCTATGAGAACTTCACCCGTCATAGAAAATGTGTCGATATAATCATTCATTCGATTTAGCAGACGTAAGTAAGTAGATTTTCCACAGCCTGATGGGCCTATTAAAGCCGTGACAGAATTGGGAGTGATGTCTAGGTTGATGTTTGATAAGGCTTTCTTGTCTCCATAAAAAACATCAACATTCTTTGATTGTATTTTGTGTCCAGTTTGACTCATAGTTTACTGAAATTTACCAATTGATTTTTTTCTGCCATCGGTTTCTTAAATATACCGCAATGCCATTCATAATAAAAGTGATGCCCAAAAGAATTATAATTGCTGCTGCAGCATTCACTGCAAATCCGTGCTGAGGCCTTGAGATCCAGTTAAAAATCTGAATAGGTAGCACGGTAAATTCATCCATAGGGCCGCTAGGCGCAAAAGGCACATAGGCCAAAGCGCCGACAACAATTAGGGGAGCCGTTTCACCTACGGCTCTGGAAATGGCTAAGATGACTCCCGTAAAAATACCGCCCATAGAGGCAGGGAGAATCTGATTCCAAATGGTTTGCCACTTACTAGCGCCTAGGCCATAAGAAGCCATTCTTAGGGAGTTAGGGACTGCGCGAACCGCTTCTCGTGTCGCTACAATGATGATGGGTAATATTAGTAGTGCCAAGGTCAAAGAGCCAGCAAGAAGGCTATTTCCCAAGTGCATTACCCGTCCAAAAATTTCTAGACCCAACAAGCCGTATATGATCGAGGGTACACCGGCAAGATTTGAAATGTTGATTTCCAAGAGACTCGAAAGCTTACTTTTTTTAGCGTATTCCTCTAGATAGATACCCGCAGCTACGCCCAGAGGAAAGGCAAAAAGAGTTGTCATCACCAATATCCATAATGTTCCTACCCATGCGGTATATATTCCTGCTTTTTCCGGTTTACGCGACGGAAGGTCTTTCAGAAAGTCCATGTCTAAACGATTGAGCCCTTCGTGAAGTATTTGTCCAATGAAGAATCCCAAAATGATCAATCCCGACAGGGTAGCTATCAGACCGAGTACACCGAATGATTTGTCTTTGATTCTGTTTATTTGTACTTTATTCATACTCTTCGCGGAATTTTTTTCTTATCCAGAAAGAAAGGTTGTTTAAAATAAATGTAAATACAAACAAGGTCATCCCTGCGGCAAAAATAGTTTTATATTCTAAAGAGCCATGAGGAACATCTCCTAAACTAACTTGTACAATGTAGGCAGTAATGGTTTCAATAGGTACAAATGGGTCAAAAGTGAGTCGCGGCTGTTGCCCTGCTGCAATTGCTACAATCATCGTTTCACCAATTGCCCTGGAAAAAGCCAATATGACAGAGACCACAATACCGGATGAGGCGGCAGGAACCATGACCTTAAATGCGGTTTGGAGGCGTGTAGCTCCCAGCCCGTAAGATGCTTCTCTCAATGATTTAGGAACCGCCCTTAAAGCATCCTCACTAAGGGAAGAGACAAACGGAATGATCATGATACCCATTACGATACCCGCTGATAGGGCATTGAAGCCTGAAATATTTGGGAAAATAGTTTTTAGAAACGGTGTTACCACCATCAAGGCAAAGAATCCGTATACAACCGTTGGTACAGCAGCAAGGATTTCAAGTAGTGGCTTCAAGACATCTCTAACTTTATTCGGGGCATATTCACTCAGGTAAACGGCGATGGTTAATCCGAGTGGAAGTGCTACGGAAAGTGCAATCACTGTTGTCAGCAATGTCCCACTTATCAGGGGCATAATACCAAATCGCTTATTGGCAAAAAGTGGCGTCCATTGGTCATCGGTCAAAAATTCGACCAATGAGACTTCTTTGAAAAACGAAAAACTTTCGCTGAACAATACCCATATAATTCCAATGGTAGTGAGGACCGTAATCAGACCGCTTAGCTTGAGCATCAGCTCAATAATTTTTTCTTTATTTTTTCTATTCATCTTAAACGCGAGAAAGTACCCCCGTAAGGAGGTACTTTGATCTTAATTATGTGTTATTACCCTTATTTTTTCACAAAGGCATCAAATTTATCGATTTCAACTTGATATTCTTCAACTGGAAGTGCTACGTAACCTACTTCTTTCGCAATATCTCCGGCAGAATTCAGGTAGAAGTTTACAAAATCTACTACTTCTGGTTTTTCTGCCGCCTTATTACTTACATAAATGAATATTGGACGTGATAGCGGTGCATATTCTCCTGAAGAAACGGTTTCCATTGAAGGGAATACAGCTCCATTTCCGTTGTCTACTGATACCAAGTCGAGTTTGTCTTTGTTCTCCTCATAGTATGCCAAGCCAAAGAAACCTAAAGCGTATTTATCTGTTGCAATACCTTGCACCAATACATTGTCGTCTTCAGATGCAGTATAATCTCCACGAGTTCCTACCTTTTTTCCGCAGATGACCTCAGCAAAGTAATCATAGGTACCAGAAGCTACACCTGGGCCGTATAGGTGAATCTCTTCATTTGGCCATTCTTCCCGAATTTGATTCCAGTACATGATACTGTCTTGTGCTTGTGGGACCCACAACTTGTTCAATTCTTCAACAGTAATTGAGGTAAGCCAGTCGTTAGCAGGGTTTTTTAGCACGGCTAAACCATCGTATGCAACTGAAAGTCCAACGTATGAAATACCGTTTTCCTCACATATTTTTATCTCTTTTGATTTTATAGGTCGCGATGCATCATTGATGTCAGTTTCGCCTCGGTAGAATTTCTTAAATCCTCCTCCTGTTCCAGACACCCCTACAGTAACTCTTACTTCAGTTTGTTCTGAACGATATTCTTCAGCTATGGCTTCAGTGATAGGGTATACGGTGCTTGATCCATCAATTTTAATATCTCCAGATAGTGTTGTATTTCCCGTTTTTTTACTTTCTTGCTTACTTCCGCAAGATACAGCCGCAAGTGTAAATAATGCAACCAATGTTAGTGCTAGATTTTTCATGTTTCTCTATGTTAGTTTACGATGCAAATATATAGGGATACTATGCTTGCTAGGTTAATGGATTTTTACTTGTCGATTAACAAATCATTAAAGGAAAGCACGCCAGATTAATTTGATATTTATCGTAGGGTCAAAATGTAGCCTTTTAGGTACGAAATTATAGCTTTTATCGTCTTATAATGGTGTCTAAAATTCTGTTTTTAAGTTGTTTAAATAATGCTTAACTTAAACTTAACATTAGGGTTATTTTAGATTAACGGCGATGTTTTAAATAAGCTTGTTATTTGTAGTGTAAAAAAAAGACAAGATGAACAGCACTTCCGTTAAAAGAATCGAAATCAGCAAGTTTTTATATGCAGCTATTTTAGTTGCGGTCTACACCATAGCAATACTTGCATAGTTGTTGATTTAAGAATTTCGACCCCACACTCTTATGAAAAAGCTAATCAAAAGATTTAGTTTTCCAGTCTCTTTTTGGATTCAAAAAGATGAGAAATCTTTTCTTTCCTTCGTAATAGTTGCCTTTATGCTGGCAATGTTTGCTACACCTTATCCTCAAATTGCAATGTGGGTAGGGTTTTTATTTGCCGCTTATGCTGCGGTTGCCAATGACAGTATTCAAACCCTAGGAACCTTCATTGCTTCTAACCAAGATAAGAAATGGTGGGTTCTTTGGATTTTTATTGGGGGAATCTTTTTGTTCACGGTAGGATACAGTTGGTTAAATTACGCGGGTGACGTCTCTCACGGTCGATTGATGGCCAAAGGCTTCGATATTGCGCCTACAGAATTTCATTTTTTACAAATAGCGGCACCTATATTTTTATTGATTCTTACTCGACTGAGGATGCCCGTTTCGACCACGTTTATCTTACTGACTTCTTTTGCGGCCGCTCCTGCTGCTATTGGTAAAGTTTTGGCCAAGAGTATGAGTGGATATATTCTTGCTTTCTTTTTGGGATTCATCGTCTTTATTATGATTTCAAAACTCGCTAAGAAATATTTTGTGGGAGAGGCTAAATTTGGATGGACGATAGCTCAGTGGATTACTTCGGGAACGCTATGGTCGGTTTGGCTTATGCAAGATGCTGCCAACATCGCAGTATACTTACCAAGAAGCATGGCTTTTAGTGAGTTTATGGGCTTTGCTTTGGTTGTATTTATCGGTTTAGGGTTGTTGCTTTACTACAAAGGGGGCCGTATCCAAAAAATTGTTACGGAGAAGTCCGTGATTACAGACGTTAGGTTTGCGACCATCATTGATTTTATATACTGTATCATATTGTTTTACTTCAAACTCCATTCTAAGGTCCCAATGAGCACGACATGGGTGTTTATTGGTTTGCTAGGAGGTAGAGAAGTTGCCATGGCCATTCGAAATGCCGGTGAGAATAGTATCGGAAGGTCATTCCGACTGATGTTTAAAGACTTTGCTTTTGCGATGATCGGACTGATTATTTCCATTGCGATAGCGATTGGTGTGAATGACCAACTGTCACTCGCTTCAATGATAGAAACCATTCCAAATGAGTTTGCGTCTGGAATTAAGAAATTCTTTGGCAGGCTAGGCCTGTAAAATAAAAAAAAACTCCGCATTGCGGAGTTTTTTTTGCGCTTATAAATTTTGACAATTATCTTTATATTTACACAAATCTCAGTTTTTGATGAAGACCAACAACAGAATTTTACTTGTTGACGATGAAAAAGATATACTTGAGTTCTTGAGCTATAATCTAGTAAAAGAGGGCTTTGAGGTTTCGACGTGTCAAGACGGACAGTCGGCCTTGAATATGCTTGATACGTTTCAGCCCAATCTCATTGTTCTAGATGTCATGATGCCCGGTATGGATGGGATTGAAACTTGTGAGCAGATTCGCTCTAACAAGGAATACGATAATATATTGATCACCTTCTTAACTGCACGCTCTGAGGATTACTCGCAAGTAGCAGGGCTTGAGGCGGGTGCTGATGGTTACATCCACAAACCGATAAAGCCCAAAGTGCTGGTGAGTCGAGTGAAGTCTTTACTCAGAAGAAAGGGGGTAGCCATCGAAATCAGTCCTTCTGATGTTATTGAAATCCTCAATTTGAAAATCGACCGAGAACGGTATCAAGTTACTCTTGACCATGAGCCTTTATCCCTCCCTCGCAAAGAGTTTGAGATTCTTTATCTGTTGGCTTCAAAACCCGGAAAGGTATTCAATAGAGAAGAAATATTTGAAAAAATATGGGGCGAGGATGTAGTTGTTGGAGGACGAACGATTGATGTGCACGTCAGAAAGCTCAGAGAAAAGATAGGGTTGAATTATATAGAAACCGTCAAAGGCGTGGGGTACAAATTTAAAAACGGATGAATAGGGAACTCAAATTTTTCCAACGTTTCAAAGGAAAGATGGATGAGTCTTGGCTGGTGTCATTGGTGTCATCGTTTCTGTTGATGTTGATTCTCATCATACACCTCATTATTTTTGATTTTTCACTAAGTTTTGCTGACTCTACTTTGCTGGTCTCATCCGTAGGCTTATCGAATTATCTCTTGGTGCGATGGTTGGTCGACAAGTTCATTCACAATAGAATTAAGTTGATTTATAAAAACATACACGATTCCAAGTCAAAACCGGGTGACTATAAAGATTTCGGTCTCACCCAAGTGAACAAAGATGTTACCACATGGAATACCCAGAGAGAATCGGAAATTGAGAAATTAATGATTCGAGAAAGTTATCGAAGGCAATTTGTTGGAAATGTGGCTCACGAGCTCAAAACCCCCATTTTTAATATTCAAGGCTATATAGACACTTTGCTTGATGGAGCTATCGATGATGAACATATTAACAAGAAGTTCCTTCAACGCGCCAATAAGAGCGTGAGTAGAATGATTCATATCGTTGAAGATCTAGATCAAATCACAAAATTAGAAGGCGGTAAAATAGAGTTGCATGAAGAACCGGTTGACATCATTGAAATCATATCAGATCTGATCGAGCAATTGGAGCTCAAAGCAAAAAAACGAGGGGTTAAACTAACGATGTCTCAAACGCTGAAAGGCCGGTACATGGTGGAGGCAGATGTAGAGAAAATACAGCAGGTTTTGGTGAATTTGATTGTCAATGCCATTAAGTATGGTAAAGAAGGTGGCGAGGTCATACTAAGAACTTATGACATGGATCAAAACATATTGATTGAAGTAGCGGATAACGGTAATGGAATTGCTCAAAAGCATTTGAATAAAATTTTCGATCGCTTTTATCGTGTTGATACCTCTAG
>JAKMFX010000030.1 GCA_022425195.1 Flavobacteriales bacterium
GCTCTGATAAAAGCTACCGTCAACAATGTCTTGACGAGCTTCAACCTCGCCCTCTTCTACAAATAAATATGTGTAATTATAATATCCTTGTTTTAACATCAAGGATGTTTCATAACAGGACTCTTGCTCACTGTAAACCATTTTTGCTTCATTTTTTAAATTCCAATTGGTCAACCCCCCGAAAACATAGACCTCACCCTTAGTTACAAAAGGATTTTGCTTGAGGCAAAAATTCACCCACACATAATCGGCTTCAACATTTGCATTGGCCCTCTCCATGATGTTAGGTACGTAATAACCTTCCCAGTCCGGATAAAAGCTATAAGGTTTGTTGGCTCTTGGAAAGTCAGGGTACAATAAAAAAACATCTATGGAATCAGGAATTACTCTCTGTATACCTTCTCCATAAAAACGAACACTTTTGGTGTCGAAGAAGCGATACTCGTTCCCCGCCTTAAAGCTAGATTCTTCTTCGAAGTCATACACCAGGCGTTGTCCTTCAATAAAACTTGGCGTTAAGTTCGTTATCACATTATCCCATCGATGTCCTTGATAAATAGAAACTTTAACATCTTGAATAGGGTTGACATAATCTACTTGTGTGAAATTCACTGTCACATCCACTTCGTGATCCGTATATCGCCCTTTGGCAAGAGTTGCTTGATGAACATCAGCACCTACCAAAACACTTTTCTCATAAACCATGAAGCGTTTCGTGAAAATAGGATGATTGCGGTGCTCTGAATCATAAGCCGTAAGCACGTAATTCCCAGACTTGACGAACTTAAAATCTTGATTCGGAAGCTCCAACTCATAGTGAACGTACGGTCTTTTGGTATTAAAGGAAAAGGCATAATTATCGATATAGTTTTCTGAGAACCCATCAACAAACTCACTCGAATGCAATTCTGAAATTGTCCAATCCGCATTACAGTGATTGATGGTGTATATATAATCCTGAACATCATCATCAAAATCATCAAATTGTAATCGTAATTTTTCAGATGAATGAATCTCTACAGCAGGAAAATCAATAAGAGACCCTGTAGGACTTAACAAACAAGATTTAATTTTATCGCTGTAAACAGAATCAAAAACAACTTGTCCTGCGTACCACTCTGATTGAGCACTGGAGCTAATCACAAAAGAGAAAAATAAAATGAAAATTGATTTTAAATACATATTATTGGTACACTTAATCATTAATAATGACTGATCAGTTCAAGCGAAAAAAAGATTTTTTTTTAAAAAAATTACTACTCCAACTCTATTTAGTTCTTTTAACAGATTACACTGAACTGCAGGTATAATGGGCGGTCATAAACACGAATGACCCACCGAACCTTTCATCGCGATCAAAATTTACTCTAATTAAGTGCAAAACTATTTAATAAGCGCTGTAAAATCATTACTTTTGCAATTCAAAATTTAAGATTAATCAATCTCTCATAACAGGCATGTCTAAAGACATTCGTATCAAAAGAGGCGTTAGCATTAAGTTGAAAGGATCAGCAGAACGCGTATACGCCAATATTCCAGCTTCGGAATATTACCTTGTAAAGCCGAGCGATTTTACGGGATTAACACCAAAACTTACTGTGAAAGTAGGTGATCAAGTTCAGGCAGGTTCTTCTTTATTCTTTGATAAAGAAAACCCATCTGTCATCATCTCATCTCCTGTTAGTGGTGAAGTTTCCGAAATTCGTCGAGGTGATAAAAGAAAAATTCTTGCCGTAGTAATCAAGGCTGATGCTACGATTACTTACAAAGAATTCCAAAAATCAGAAGCCAAAGATTTATCGCGTGAGCAAATCATCGAGCAAATGTTAACTGCCGGTTTGTGGCCTTTTGTTCGTCAGCGTCCTTTTGCAGTTATTGCAAATCCTGCAGATCAACCCAAAGCAATTTTCATCTCGGCTTTCGACAGTGCTCCGCTCTCATGTGACAATGACTTTGTTCTTCATGGTATGGAAAAAGAATTCCAAGACGGTTTAGATGTTGTAACAAAACTTACAGAGGGTACAACGCACTTAAACATCGACGGTAATTCAAATGCATCATCCGTGTTTACAGGTGCTAAAGGCGTTCAGATAAACAAAATCTCTGGGCCTCACCCCTCAGGTAATGTAGGAGTTCAAATCCATCACATTGACCCAATCAACAAAGGTGAAGTCGTTTGGTACATGTACCCTCAAGACATCATTGCTATCGGTCGACTTTTCAGCGAAGGAAAATATGACGCAAGCAGACTTGTTGCTCTAGCGGGATCTCAAATTGAAAAACCTAGGTACTACAGAACCATTCAAGGAGCTTCCATTTCTGCGATGACAGAAGAAAATGTCATTGGTGAAAGCAATCGATTCATTAGCGGTAATGTCTTAACCGGGACTAAAATTGATGCAGATGGGACTCTAGGGTTTTACGATAATGAAATTACTGTAATCCCCGAAGGTAACGAACCTGACTTTTTAGGATGGTTATTACCAAGTTTCAGCAAATTCAGTTTATCAAGAACTTTCTTCTCTTGGCTGAATCCTAAAAAAGAATTTACCATCTCCGCAAACATGAACGGAGAAGAGCGTGCATATGTTGTCACAGGACAATACGAAAATGTTCTTCCAATGGACCTATACCCTCAACACTTAATCAAAGCCATTATGATTGGTGACATTGAGTTGATGGAGAATTTAGGAATCTATGAAGTTGCCGAAGAAGATTTCGCATTGTGTGAATTCTCATGTACTTCAAAAACTCCTATCCAAGAAATTCTTCGGGAAGGTTTGGACTTAGTAAAAAAAGAATGTAGCTAAAGACAAGACCATGAAATTATTCAGAAACTTATTAGATAACGTAAAGCCACACTTTGTTGATGGTGGTAAATTAGAAAAGCTTTACCCTGCTTACGACGCTTTTGAGACATTCTTGTTCGTCCCAGATCACACATCAAAATCTGGAACTCACATCCATGATGCTATCGATCTAAAAAGAACCATGTTTACGGTAATCATTGCGCTTATTCCATCTTTATTATTTGGAATGTGGAATATCGGATACCAACATTTTCTTGCGCTGGGTCAAGCAGATCCAGAATTATTAGATGCATTCTTATATGGTGCTACGAAAGTACTTCCAATGGTTATCGTCTCCTACGGAGTTGGATTGGGGATTGAATTTGCCTTTGCCATCTCGCGAGGGCACTCGGTCAATGAGGGTTACCTTGTTACAGGTCTATTAATCCCTATGATTATGCCCGCCGATTTACCATTATGGATGCTCGCAATTTCGGTTGCATTTGCAGTTGTCATAGGTAAAGAAGTATTTGGAGGTACCGGAATGAACATCCTCAATCCTGCATTGACGGCAAGAGCCTTTTTGTACTTTGCCTACCCAACCATGATGTCTGGAGATAAAGTTTGGATTTCATTAAATGGAGAGACTCCTGTTGATGGATATTCGGGAGCTACTGCATTAGCTGATGCATACAATGGTTTTGTTACTAAAATCCCATCATTAATGGAAAGTTTTATAGGAACCATTCCAGGTTCTGCATCTGAAACTTCTGCACTTCTTATTTTTGCAGGAGCTGCATACCTCATCTATACGGGTGTAGGTTCATGGAGAATCATACTATCTGGAGTTATTGGTGGTCTTATTATGACTGTAATATTCAACTACTTTGCAGATTCTGTTGAAACTACTAACTACTTGTTAAGCATACCTCCATTTCACCAGATCTGTTTAGGAGGATTCTTATTTGGTGTGGTGTTTATGGCTACAGATCCAGTATCTGCTGCTCAAACTACTCGTGGAAAGTGGATTTATGGGTTCTTAATTGGATTCCTTGGTATTCTAATTCGAGTTGTAAACCCTGCTTATCCTGAAGGAATCATGATGGCCATCTTGTTCATGAACATCATGGCACCTGTCATCGATCACTACGTGGTATCTGCAAACGTTAACAGGAGACTGAAACGAGTAAAAACAGCTTAATTTACAGACATGGCAATCAATAAAAACAGTAACGGATATACCTTTGGCTTCGCCGTTCTCATGGTAGCAGTAGTAGGTACCTTGTTGGCGGTAGCCTCTCAAGGGCTTAAATCGCGTCAAGATAAAAATGCTACGGACAAAAAAATGATCAGCATTTTAAGTGCTATTAATGTTGAGGCAACTCGGGATAATGCACAAGAAATGTATACAAAGTACGTAGTAGATTCAAAAATTATCTCGGGAAAAGACTTAAGTGCCAACCCATTTGATATCGATATCAAAAAAGAATTTAGAGATAAGAATTTAGAGCTGACAGATAGAAACTATCCTCTTTACATCTGTGAGAAAGAAGGCAATAAGTACTTTGTGATACCAGTTATTGGAACGGGGCTTTGGGGACCAATTTGGGGCTTTGTTGCCTTAGAATCTGACTATAAAACAATTTATGGCGCAACCTTCGACCATAAAGCAGAGACTCCTGGATTAGGTGCTGAAATCAAGTATACATCATATTCTGACCAGTATACTGGAGAAGTGATAACTGACACAACGGGTACATTCCAACCTATCATCGTAGTAAAAGATGGTTCTGGTTCCGGACTAAACTCTAAAGTAGATGGCATCACGGGTGGTACAATTACTTCTAAAGGAGTTGAAGAAATGACTACCAGAACACTAGAAGTATATGCAAACTACTTTAAATCAATAAATTAAAGGCCATGGCAGAAAAAAAAGAAGCACTTTTCTCTAAGAAAAACCGTAAGTTATTATCAGATCCTCTAGATAGTGCAAACCCAATTTCAGTTCAAGTACTAGGAATCTGTTCTGCATTGGCCATTACAGTTCAAATTGAACAAGCATTCGTAATGTCATTATCGGTATTGGCTGTAATGATATTTGGAAATATCATAGTTTCGATACTACGAAATTTAATCCCTTCCAGAATCCGAATCATTGTTCAATTGGTTGTGGTTGCTGCATTGGTAATCCTTGTAGACGAAGTTCTAAAAGCCTTCTTACCGGATGTTTCCGAAAAACTATCCGTTTTCGTAGGGTTGATCATTTCCAACTGTATTATCATGGGTCGTTTAGAAGCATTTGCACTTGGAAATAAAATTTGGCCATCCTTCCTAGATGCTATTGGGAATGCAATTGGATATGCCTGGATCCTTGTTGCCGTAGCACTCTTCAGAGAGGTACTTGGTTCTGGAAAGTTTTGGGGAATACAAATCATTCCTGAATCGTTCTATGAACTGGGATACATGAATAATAACATGATGATTCTTCCACCTATGGCATTAATCACAGTGGCATTAATCATCTGGGCACAACGAAGTAGAAACAAAGACCTAATCGAAGAAAATTAAGATCATGCAAGACTTAGTAAATATATTCGTTAAATCCATCTTCGTAGACAATATGATTTTTGCCTACTTCTTGGGGATGTGTTCTTACCTAGCCGTATCAAAAACTGTTAAAACAGCAGTTGGATTAGGTGCAGCTGTAATTTTCGTTTTGGGTATTACGGTTCCTATCAATTACTTATTAGAGAATTACGTTTTAAAAGCAGGAGCTTTAACGTGGTTTTCTGAAGACCTAGCAGATGTAGACTTGTCATTCCTAAGTTTCATTATGTTTATTGCTGTCATTGCATCTATGGTACAATTGGTAGAGATGATCGTAGAAAAAGTATCACCAGCTCTTTATGGAGCCTTGGGTATTTTCCTTCCACTAATTGCGGTAAACTGTTCCATTTTAGGTGGAGCCTTATTCATGCAAGAAAGACAGTACTCAACGATTACAGAGGCTACAGTTTTTGCCTTAGGCTCAGGAGTGGGATGGTTTTTGGCTATTGTTGCTATTGCTGCAATACGCGAAAAAATTCGTTATTCAAATGTGCCAGCACCGCTCAGAGGTTTGGGTATTACATTCATCATTACCGGTTTGATGGGCATCGCATTTATGAGTTTTATGGGTATTCAATTATAATTCTGAAAAGACACTAAAATGGCTACTACACTATTATCAACAATTTTTGTATTCCTCGCTGTCGTTCTATCATTAGTGGGTATACTACTATTTGCTAAAGCAAAATTATCTCCTGGTGGAAAGGTAAAACTTGTCATCAACGGTGAAAAGGAAATTGAAGTGGAGTCTGGTTCGACGATACTCTCAACACTAGGTGATAACCAAATCTTCTTACCTTCTGCCTGTGGTGGTGGTGGTACTTGCGCCATGTGTAAGTGTCAGATTACCGAAGGTGGGGGAGAAATACTTCCTACGGAAAAACCTTACTTCTCTCGTAAAGAAATCGCTAATGATTGGCGTTTGGGATGTCAGGTAAAAATTAAAAACGATATGAACATTGAGATTCCTGAAGAAATCTTCGGAATTAAAAAATGGGAATGTGAAGTCATTTCTAACTACAGTGTTGCAACGTTCATTAAAGCATTCACGGTGAAATTACCTGAGGGTGAGAACCTTGATTTTGAGGCTGGTGGATACATTCAAATTGATGTCCCTGAAGTTGAAGTAGACTTTAAAGACTTTGATATTCGTCCAGAACCAAACGATCCAAGTGGTCCAGACAAATTTAAAGCAGAATGGGATAAGTTTGACTTGTGGTCACTTAAGATGAAAAATGACGAAGAGTGTTTCCGTGCATACTCCATGGCAAACCACCCTGCAGAAGGAAATATCGTCATGCTAACCATTCGTATTGCTACACCACCATGGGATCGATCAAAGAATGGATGGATGGATGTGAATCCTGGTATTTGTTCTTCTTACGTATTCTCTCTCAAAGAAGGAGACAAAGTAACAATTTCTGGACCTTATGGTGAGTTCTTCATCAAGGATACAGATGCAGAGATGGTTTACATTGGTGGTGGTGCTGGTATGGCTCCAATGCGTTCTCACTTGTTCCACTTATTCCACACCCTGAAAACCGATCGAAAGGTAACCTATTACTACGGAGGGCGTTCAAGAAGAGAATTGTTCTACGAAGAGGACTTCCGTCAAATAGAAAAAGAATTTCCAAACTTTAAATTTCACCTTGTCCTTTCAGAGCCTGCACCGGAAGACAATTGGAAAGAAAAGAAAAGCTTAGACGACGAAGGAGATGGGTTCTTGGGCTTTGTTCACAATGCAGTAATTGAACATCACTTAGCACCTCATGAGGCACCTGAAGATATTGAATTCTACTTCTGTGGACCTCCTATGATGAACCAAGCGGTACTCAAAATGTGTGACGACTGGGGTGTACCTCCAGAAAACGTTGCCTTTGATGACTTTGGTGGCTAAACAACATATGATCATAAGACTCGCGAAAGCGGGTCTTTTTTTTATCTGAAAGCCATTATTAATCCTCAAATGGTGATTTCCATTTTTTAATTACTTTTGAAAGCATATATGAAACAGCTATTCTATTTTCTATCAATTTTCATTATTTCTTGTGGAACAAACTCTTCAGATAAAGTATTGGTCAGTAACTACGGCTATACACAAGGAACCACATATAGCATTCGCTACATGAGCCCAAAAGGAGAAAATCATCAGAAAATCATAGATGAAGTTTTACTCAAAGTAGATCACTCTCTCTCCACATATAAAGAAGCGTCTGTCATAAGTAAAATCAATAATAATGAGTCCATGCAAACCGACTCACTGTTTATTGATGTTTTTGAGATGGCTGTAAAAATAGCCAAAGAGACTGATGGAGCCTTTGACCCAACCATTGCTCCAATCGTCAACTTTTGGGGATTTGGATTTGAAGAAATCCAAAACAAAGATGAAAAAGTACATGCGGCTCTTATGGAAACAGTAGGTTATGAAAACCTTAGCCTCAAAGACTGTTTACTGGTAAAAACCCATCCAAAAACGCAATTAGATTTCAATGCAATTGCTCAGGGCTATACGGTAGATTTAATAGCTCAAGAGTTGCAAAAAATTGGAATTCATGATTACATGATTGAAGTAGGTGGAGAACTCATATGTAATGGACTAAATGCAGAAGGCCAACTGTGGCGAATAGGTATAGACAAACCCACTGAAAAAATTGAAGAAAAACGATTTCAAGCCATCATAGAAGTTGATAATAAGGCGGTAGCCAGTTCTGGCAATTATCGAAATTTTAATGTTGATGAAAAGAATGGGGAAAAATATGTACATACCATTCAGCCTAAATCGGGAAAGCCCATTCAATCAAATTTACTAAGCGTAACTATCGTAAGTGAATCATGTATAGAAGCAGATGCTTATGCGACAGCATGTATGGTCATGGGGTTAGAAGAAAGTATCACTTTCATTGACAAAAAACCGGAATTAGAAGCGCTGCTTATCTATTCTGGTCCAAAAGGTCAATGGTTAAAATACCAAACTGAGGGATTTACTGAAATGTGCATATATCAGGATCTTTAAAGTTGATGATCTGAATTGCCCCTCATTCCTTATTAAATATATTAAACCACATTATGAAAATTGTTTTTGCCACGAACAACCCCAATAAACTCAAAGAAATAAAAGCTTTGGTACCCAAGCACATTGAAATCGTGAGTTTGAGTGAAATTGGATGCAATGAAGACATTCCAGAAACGGGTGAAACACTTGAGGCCAATGCATTTCAAAAAGTTAATTACGTCAAAGAACATTTTGGCTATGATTGCTTTGCCGATGACTCGGGCTTGGAAATAAATGCGCTGAATGGAAATCCGGGTGTATATTCCGCACGCTATGCCGGACCAGAAAGAAATGCTGACGCTAATATGGCGAAAATTATTACTGAACTTAATGGATGTGAAAATCGTAAAGCACAATTCAGAACAGCAATTGCTCTGGTCTTAAACGGAGAAGAACAACTTTTCGAAGGGAAAGTTGAGGGGGAAATAAGTCTCATAAAACTTGGTGAAAAAGGATTCGGTTATGACCCCATTTTTGTTCCTGAAAATGAAACGAGAAGCTTTGCCCAGATGACGATGCAAGAAAAAGGAGAGATCAGTCACAGAGGAAAAGCCGTAAGACGGTTAATCAATTACCTAAGCTCATTATAGAAATGTTCATAATCGATAATAGTTCCAACTGTAGGCTATCACAGGTGGAAATTGTTAATATCTTACTCATGTAAAAAAGGTGATAAAATCAAAACATCTTTTATATTTGAAAGTACTTCAACCAGTAATGATTACCCATGACAAATTTCATTGTATCGGCACGTAAATATAGACCTCAAACCTTCGACACGGTCGTAGGACAACAGTCTATAACCAATACGCTGAAAAATGCCATTATCAATAATCATTTGGCTCAAGCTTTTTTGTTCTGTGGACCCAGAGGTGTAGGTAAAACTACTTGCGCTCGTATCCTTGCAAAAACAATCAACTGTCTGAACTTATCAGGAAATACTGAAGCTTGTAACGAATGTGAATCGTGTACTTCCTTTAACGAACAACATTCGTTCAACATACACGAATTGGATGCCGCTTCAAACAACTCCGTAGAAGACATCCGTAACTTAGTTGAGCAGGTACGCATCCCTCCTCAAGTTGGTGATCGTAAAATCTACATTATTGATGAGGTCCACATGCTCTCTCAAGCGGCTTTTAATGCCTTTCTGAAAACATTAGAAGAACCTCCTGCACATGCCATATTTATTTTGGCAACTACAGAAAAACACAAAATCATCCCTACCATACTTTCACGATGTCAAATTTTTGATTTCAAACGTATTCAAGTCGAGGATGTTGCGAAACATCTTGGAGGAATTTGCGAAAAAGAAAACATCGAATATGAGCCGGATGCTTTACATATCATCGGGCAAAAAGCCGATGGAGCCTTAAGAGATGGTCTTTCTATTTTTGACAGAATGGTCAGCTTCAACCAAGCTAAGATTACCTATAAGGATACGATAGAGAATTTAAACATTCTCGATTACGATTATTATTTCAAGGTCATTGACCAAGCTTTGGGGCAAGACATTCCCTCTGCCCTACTTACCTTTAATGACATCCTTCAAAAAGGATTTGACGGACACAACTTCATCAACGGATTGGCCGAGCACCTGCGAAATATTCTCGTGTGTAAAAACCCCAAGACTGTGGAACTTATCGAAGTAGGAGAAACCATCAAAGCAAAGTACATTAAACAATCTCAAGACTGTCATCAAGATTTCATTTTAAGTGCACTAGAAATTTGTAATGATTGTGATGTCAGCTACAAATCTAGCAGAAACCAAAGACTGCTTATTGAGTTAGGCTTAATGCAAATTTGTTCACTATCATCAGAAAGTGGACTAAAAAAAAAACGCTCTAAGT
>JAKMFX010000034.1 GCA_022425195.1 Flavobacteriales bacterium
GAATGGCATCCATTTTATGTCGGTTGGCCAGATGTAAGTCGGTAAAAATTTTAAATACTTCTTTTTGACGGCCTTCGTAGCGATTTTGAGAATCCTCCGCATAAGCTTTCATTGCCCATTCGAGCTCGTCGTAGGAAGCTCCTAATTGATCTTCGTCGGTTCTGCCATCTGCCCAAAGCCCATCGGTGGGTTTAGCGGTTTGAATGGCATCTATAACATTTAATTCTTTTGCAAGGGCAAAGACTTCAGATTTCATTAAATCAGCAATGGGACTTAAGTCGACACCTCCATCTCCGTATTTTGTGTAGAAACCGACACCAAAATCCTCTACTTTATTTCCCGTTCCTGCGACCAACATACCGTGTGCTCCCGCAAAGGCGTATAGAGAAGTCATTCGTATTCTTGCACGGGTATTGGCCATGGTCAAGTTGTGATTTGCTTCTGAGGGAACCACTTTTGAAAGGGTGTCGAAGGTGTCACTGAGATCTACGGTTGTATAGCTTGCGTTTGAGAAGTTTTCACACAGCCATTCAACGTGAGCTTGAGAGCGGTCAAATTCATTTTTGTGTTGGTGAATAGGCATCAGCAAGCACAAGACTTTTTTACCTGTTAAGGCGCAAAGGGTAGAGGTGAGCGCTGAGTCGATTCCTCCAGAAATCCCAACGACAAATCCGTTTGTGTTCGATTGGTTGCTGTAGTTGGTTAACCAATTTGTAATGTGTTCGATTGCCTTTTTCGTCTCCATAGCTGCTGTAAATGAGATTACAAATTTAATAAAAATGAATTTTCCATGAATATTGATTTAGTTTTAATGTGTTCATTATTCATTTCTTATTTTTGCAAGATAAATGGTATCAAAATGAAGCAGCTATTTGCATTTATTTTTTTTGGTTTGATTCTACTATCGTCTTGTCATCAGCAGAAGATAGATGTGTCTTCTGTGACGCCTCCGATAACGATAGGGCATTTTGATCATGCTTTTTTCGCCATGGACAGTATGAATTTTACATCCGATCTTCAAGCGCTGAAAAAAGACTTTCCTGATTTTTTTAGAACGGATCAGGATGAAGCGGAACTCAAAAAACGTTTTTTAGACCCTCAGATTCGAGAGTTGTACAATGCTGTGGACACTTCTTTTATGGATCTAAGCCTTTTGGATGATAAGATTTATCATGCATTTCAGCACTTGTATCATTATTTCCCTACGCACAAGCCGGTGCGTATTCACACCTGGGTTTCTAATTTCGAGCGCTTAGACCCTATTTTGGTTTCAGATCAATCATTACTTATTTCTTTGGATATGTATTTAGGGCCTGATGCTCATTTTTATCAAACAGCACCCAACTACATCAAACAGGGTTTTGATAAAAAATACCTATTGACAGATATGTTTTCTGCTTATTTTAGCGCGAGTCTTCCTTTATCAGATGACAATAGCTTGCTGGCATCCATGCTTCATTATGGGAAAATACATTACCTAACATCGTTGATGCTTCCCGATGCATCTGAAGAGATGGTTATGGGGTATGCTCCACAGAAAATGTCATGGTGCTTTGAAAATGAATCGGATGTATGGGCTTATTTTATTGAAAACAAGCTTTTGTTCTCGAGTATGCAAGAAAATAAAAGGAGATTTATAGAAGATGCTCCATTTTCAAAGTTCAACACCCACTTTGATCGTGAAACCCCCGGAAGAATTGGACGGTGGATGGGCTGGAATGTCATTAGATCTTACATGAAGGCAAATCCTGAAAAGAGTTTAATAGAGTTAATGAATGAGCTAGATGCTCAAAAAATATTACGTGAATCACGTTACAAACCAAAATCGTAAGCATGAAAGAGTCCGAAATTAAAATAAACATTAGTTTAGACGACAATAAAGTCCCTGAGAAAATCCAATGGTCTGCAGAAGATGCTGGAGAAGTGAATCAGCAATCAGAAGCTGTACTTATCTCGCTCTGGGATGCAGAAAACCAAAATGCGCTTCGCATTGATTTGTGGACCAAAGAAATGAAGGTAGATGAAATGAAAACATTTTTTCATCAGACCCTTACAGCGATGACAGAGACCTATGAACGTGCCACTGGTGACGAGAAGATGGCTAAAGACATGCGACGTTTTTGTCATTATTTTGCTGATGAATTAAATCTTTTGAAAGACATTAAGAAGAAATAATCTCCAGTCTTGCATGGGTTTCAACCTACTGAGATTATTTTTTTCGTAGCTTTATGTCATAGGACTGAAAATTGACCTTATCAACATTAAATTATTCAAACTGATCCTCTTTTCATGAATCACAAACTACTCATCCGTCTCATTTCTTTTTTGCTTCCGATAGCTGTCTTTGGTCTTTATATAATGCCAAAGTTTACGACCAGTATTGATTTTTTGCCATTGTTAAATGCTTGCATCAACGGTACCGTATTTTTCATTTTGATTTTTGCCGTGGTGGCTATTAAAAAAGGAAACCGTGAGCTACATAAGAAGCTCATGTATTCTGCGGTAGTTTTATCTATTGTATTCTTAGTTTTTTACGTATTCCATCATGCCACGCACGATACGGTTTCATTCGGAGGAGAGGGACTGATTAAAAAGGTCTATTATTTCATTTTGATTACACACATCATTTTGGCGATAGCTATTGTGCCTTTGGTATTGATTAGTCTTTCTAGAGCCATGCAGGAGAAATTCACTCAGCACAAAAAAATAGCAAGAATAACCATGCCACTTTGGATGTACGTATCTCTTTCCGGAGTTCTGGTGTACTTGATGATCTCTCCGTACTATCCTTTTTAAATAGAGGTCTGTTAGTTGATGAACCGATCTATGATATAGATGATTTGAAAAATGGGTAGGTAGATGATCGAGGCAATCATCAGTTCCTTGGCCTGTGCATCACTTGTATTTTGGTAGAGTTGAATGGTTTTGTATACAAACCAGCAGCCCAGTCCAAGGATCAAAATAAATGAATATACAGAAAGGTTGAGTCCGGATACATTCCAGAAGAATGGCACGACCGATAGCATCACCATTCCTATAGATGTAATGATGGCTATTAGGGCCGGATAAGTTCCTTTTTCACCTCCAAATAACATTTTAAAACCTGCGTTCTTATACTCTTTGTCTAACACCCAGGCAATGGCGATGAAGTGAGGGAACTGCCATAAAAATTGAATGGCAAACAGCGTTCCCCCAATCAATTCAAAATTGTCGGTTGCAGCCACCCAGCCCAGCAAGAAAGGTATGGCCCCCGGAATGGCTCCTATAAATACAGAGAACGTTGAAATACGCTTCATAGGTGTATATGCCAGTACATAGAGGAGTATTGAGAGCAAACCGAAAAAGCTCGACTTAGAGAGGTGGCCAAAAAAGCTTCCTTGTGGATGTATAAAGTTCAGTAGGTAGAGTCCAACGGCTCCGGTCAGGGCAGAGAAAATGAAAGCCTGCAATACCGTTAAGCGCTTCATAGGTAGCGGCCGGTTAGCGGTTCTAGGCATTAATTGATCAAAGTTTCTCTCAAGAATTTGATTGAATCCATTTGCAGATCCCGTAACGAGAAAGCCCCCCAACATCAGCAAGAAAAATTCGTTAACCGAAAAGTCTTCTATTCCGATGAGATAACCCGATACAGCTGAAAACACAACGGTAAAGGACAAACGGAATTTTAATAATTGGGCGTAATATTTGAGTGTATGGATCAATTATTCGGTCAAGGAATTACGAGTCTTTTTCTTTTGCAGGAAGTATAAAATAGTAAAACCTACCGCTGCCAGATAAGGGAATGCCATCAGGTATAAGATTCCGTCATTTAAGCCAGCTCCTTTTGATCCACCTGCTTCAAGATTGGTTTCCACTACAGCTTTACACATGGCACACTGTGCACTCGCATCACTACTGATTGTGAAGAGCACCAGCCCCATTGCTAAAAAGATTCCTAATTTAGTTTTCATAACGTTGTCGTTCTGCTTTTGCATCCTTGTGATATTCAGCCATCAATGTTTTGATGTCTTTAATCATGTCCTTGATGACAAAATCTTTGGTTCCATCGTAACTTCCCACTGGATTTCCTTTCATCTTACTTTCAGGGCCGCAACCCGAACAGTCGAGGTCGGGTTTCTTAGAAGAAGTGTCACATCCGGTACAGATAAAATTGCTGTAACCCGATCGAACTCTTCCCTCACGATCGACGATCACTAGATATTCAGAATGAAGAAATCCACCTGGCGCGAGTTCGTCTTCTTGAGCATTGACAAAGTAGGATCTTGCGACCTCATAAATGGCCTCTTTATCTCCAGTTACAAAGTTGAAATTCGACTCATCAATTCGCATTCTTTTTGCGTATTGCTTTAATTGCTCTGGTGTGTCGTACTCCGGATTCACCGTATGTGATAAGAACTTTATGTTTGGGTAAATACTCAGTTCACTTTGTATGTACCTCATGTTGATGGTCATCGTAGGGCAGATGGTCGGACAGGTAGTGAAAATAAAATTCGCCACGTAAATGTTGTCGTCATAATCCGCATTCGTGATGGTATCTCGATTTTGGTTGATAAACGAAAAAGGTGGAATACGATGGTCATCTTCACCAATTACGGCAAGCTTTACAAAGTTGTTTTCCCCTCTAGAAAGAAAGTTGTAAGCCAGGTAAGGCAAAACAAGCAATGCGAAAAGCAATCCCCACTTTTTTAATTTTTCCTGCATGAGGTAAGTTTACATGATGGAATAATTGTAGAATCCTTCTACAATGATGATGAACAATAGGTAAGGTATAAGAATAAACATCGGGCCTATGATGACCCATTTTAAACTTTTCTTTTCATCTCCTAGGTGCATGAAGGTCATCACAATATATGCGGCCTTCACAATCGTTAGTATGATGAAGATATGATTCAATAATTTGGTTCCAAGAACTATAGTTTCCACCATGAATGGAGGTTTGATAATCCCAAGTACAACTTCAACGGCAGTCACAAATAGAAGTATCCAAAATACTTTCCAAATCCACCAGTTTCCTTTTTTAGTTTCGTTAGCCATGATCGTCTTTTTTACAATTATACCAAGTAGAAGAATGTGAATACGAACACCCATACTAAATCTACGAAGTGCCAGTATAAACCTACTTTTTCAACCATTTCATAATGTCCTCTTTCTTCATAGGTCCCCTTGATCACATTGATTAAGATGATGATTAGGATGATCACACCACTAAGTACGTGGAATCCGTGAAAACCGGTTATAAAGAAGAAGTAGTCACCGAATAGAGGGTGTCCGTAGGGATTGCTTACTAAAGTTGCAGGTACGCCATCCAATCCATGAATGAAGTGTGCCCATTCCCATGCTTGCGAGGATAAAAACAAGATTCCACCTACAATCGTTAATGAAAGCCAAAGAATCACTTTCTTTTTCTCCATTTTGTGACCATAGTTTACCGCCAATACCATGGTCACGGAACTTAGGATCAGTATGAAGGTCATTAAGGCAACAAACAACAATGGATGCTCTCCTTCTAGAAATGGGAAGTGCGTAAATACTTCTTCAGCTACGGGCCATATGTCTCCATATTTAAATCTACTAAATCCATAGGCTGCTAAAAAACCTGAGAAGGTTAAAGCATCTGTCATCAAGAAAAACCACATCATTAGTTTTCCGTAACTCGAGCCTAAGGGTTTTGCATCGCCTCCGCCCCAGGGATCTTTATTTTCAACTGCTTGTTCCATAACTTATATCGTTCTCGATTTTATGAGTAAGTAAAAAATAGGAATAGGTACAACCACAATAGGCCCAAAAAGTGCCAGTAAATGGAGACCAAATGTATTCCTAGATAATTGTCTTTTGTATATTTTCCAATTTTGGATTTTATCGTTGTAATCGTCAGTGCGATCAAACCTCCGATTAGGTGGAGCAGGTGCATCAGCGTGATCGCGTAAATGAAAGATCCCGAAGCATTACTTCCTTCCCCGGTCAAATAAACACCTTGCGCAACCAAATCACCCCAACCTTGGATTTGAGAAAAGGAAAAAAGGATTCCCAAAAGCAAAGTACCGAGTAGCAGGGAGGTCCCTGATTTACCTGCTTTCACATTTTGTGCAGCAAACAAGAGCAAGGCACTGCTGACCACGATGGCTACTGTACTTATGGTAAACCATACAGGCATCTCAAACTCAAGCCATCCGCCTTCGGCTTTCCTTACGATGTAAGCTGAGGTGAGCCCACCGAAAAACATGACGATACTTACAATACCTATCCAAAGGAGTTGCTTAGAAGCTTTATTTTTTTTGAGATTCAATTGCATGTTTGTTGGTTAGTGTTCTGTTTCACCTTCTTTTAAAGGTACATTTTGAGGGACAAAGTCCTGATCAGCTCCTGGCTTAGAGTAGTCATATGCCCAACGCTCTACGGTTGGAATTTCACCTGGCCAGTTTCCGTGTATTCTTTCTACAGGTGTTGTCCACTCTAGCGTGTTAGAGCCCCATGGGTTCTCTGTAGCCTTCGTTCCTTTGAAGATGCTATAAAAGAAATTGAAAATAAATAACAACTGAACCAAACCACCTATGATGGCAAAGAATGTGATGACCTCGTTGATGTCAGACAGTCCGTCAAACATTGGGAAAGCACTGTTGGTATAATATCTTCTTGGAAGTCCTGCTAATCCTAAGAAATGCATTGGGAAGAATACCCCATAAGCAGAAATAAAGGTGACCCAAAAGTGGAAGTATCCCAATTTCTTGTTCATCATACGTCCATACATCTTTGGGAACCAATGGTAAACTCCTGCAAGCATCCCATAGATGGCAGACAATCCCATTACAATATGGAAGTGACCTACCACAAAATAGGTGTCGTGTACGTTGATGTCAAGGGCTGAATCACCCAGGATGATTCCTGTCAAACCTCCGGTGATGAAGGTCGATACAAATCCAATGGCAAAAAGCATTGCCGGTGTAAATCGAATGTTTGCCCTCCATAGTGTGGCCAAGTAATTAAATACTTTTACCGCTGAAGGGATGGCAATAAGTAAGGTCGTAAATGTAAATACAGAACCTAAGAATGGATCCATTCCCGTGATAAACATATGGTGACCCCATACCACAAAGGATAAGAATGCAATAAGAATCAAGGCACCCACCATCGCTTTGTAACCAAAAATAGGCTTTCTAGAATTGACAGATATTACTTCAGATACAATCCCTAAAGCTGGTAACAAAATAATGTATACCTCAGGGTGACCTAAGAACCAGAATAGGTGTTCGAATAAAATTGGAGATCCTCCTGTATTGTGAAGAGCCTCACCATTAATGATGATGTCTGAAAGGTAAAATGAAGTACCAAAACTACGGTCAAAAATCAGA
Organism: Flavobacteriales bacterium; assembly: GCA_022425195.1. Lineage (GTDB taxonomy): Bacteria > Bacteroidota > Bacteroidia > Flavobacteriales > UBA7430 > UBA7430. The sequence goes on from JAKMFX010000034.1 coordinate 7,350, forward strand.
AGCAAAGCACATGATAAAAGTACTGGGAAAGATAGCACCCCTAAGATGGCAACGATTAATAATGCCCATATGGTTAAAGGAAGTCGACTCATGGTCATTCCTTTGGTACGCATATTAAGAATGGTAACAATATAGTTAAGCCCTCCTAATAGAGAAGATACGACAAACAAAGTAATGGCGATGAGCCATAGATCTTGTCCTAATCCCGAACCAGGTATCGCCTGTGGTAGTGCGGATAGAGGAGGGTAGATGGTCCAACCTGCAGCTGCGGGTCCCGACTCAACAAACAGAGAGTACAAGAGTACAATGGTAGCTGCGAAAAAGAACCAATAAGACAGCATGTTCATAAATCCTGAGGCCATATCTCTAGCTCCAATCTGAAGTGGAATTAAGAAGTTGGCGAACGTACCGGTTAATCCGGCAGTAAGTACCCAGAATATTAAGATGGTACCGTGCATGGTTACCAGCGCCAGGTAGATGTTTGGATCAAGTACTCCGCCTGGAGCCCATTTCTCACCCAGGAAAAACTCAAGCACTGCGAAAGATTCTCCAGGATTGGATAATTGCAGACGGAAAAGTATTGACATCAGCATTCCAATCACACCCATAAACATACCGGTGATGAGGAATTGCTTAGCAATCATCTTGTGATCTAAACTAAAGACGTATTTCGTTAAGAACGTTTCTTTATGATGTTCTGACATATTAAACTAGTTTAGTGTTAATGTATTTTTTAGCGTTTCTTGTGAGGCCATCCAAGCATTATATTCCTCTTGAGTTTCAACGATAAACTTCATCTTCATGTTGTAGTGAGCCGCACCACAAATTTTATTACACAACAAGACAAACTCAAAGTCTTCACCTTCTTGCTCTTTCATTTCAGCCGTGGTTTGTGTTGGCGTGAAGCCAAACTGGGTTGTCATACCCGGAACACAATTCATTTGCACTCTAAAATGTGGTAAAAAGGCAGAGTGTATCACGTCTTGCGAACGCATTTTGAGAAGTACAGGCTCATTAACGACCAAGTGTACTTCTCGAGTAACGATGTCGTCTTGAGCGCTGTCATCGTCCATGTCCACACCCAAAACATTGAGTCCTTCAACGAGTTTGTAGTTCGCCTGACCTAAAGTATTGTCATCACCCGCATATCGAGCTGTCCAGTTGAATTGTTTTGCATACAATTCGATGATTTTAGAATTTGTTGTGTCTACACCCGTAATGTCGTTCCAAACATTCAAACCATAAATGATCAGAGGTGTAAGAACCAAGGTAGGTACCACTGTCCAAATCACTTCTAGCTTGTTGTTGTGTGGGTAGAAGTAGGCAACGGTATTTTTGCGACCTCTGTATTTATAAGCGAACCATGCAAGTATGGGTTGTGTTAAGAAAAACACAAAAAGGATGACGCCCATGGTGAAATTCATTAAGGTGTCAATGGTCGCTCCGTGCAAAGAACTTGCAGGAGGTAGGATGTGAACGCCCCAATATTTGAATTGCCACAGAACAAAGCCTAAGAAAAGAACCCCAAATACAGCAAAGGTCAAGATCCCTTGTATGTTGTTGTCTTTATCGGTGATTTCATTGGCGTCTTGGTCTTTCACTTCTGAAACCAATTCATTCACCCTTAATATTTGCACCAAAACAATTACTGAAAGTAATATGATCAATCCAACTAATATACTCATCATGGTCTAAAAATTTTCGAATCTAAATACCTGTTATTTAACACGCTGTAAGCTGTTTTCTAGGATTGAGATGAAGAGGTCCTCCCGTTTGGTTTGATTGTAATTTGGGGGGCGTAAAACTCTGTTTAATCAATCTTCAAAAATGTCCACAGAAATCATGTGCAAAATTACTAAATTTAAATGATAATCAACAGCAAATTTTACCATGTTTTAATGAGGAATCTTTTTTGATGACCAGGATGGAATGATTTCTCTTTGAGGCTTAATGGATCGGCTTCGGGGAAGGAAACCATCTAATTAAAGATTTAAGTGTCTTATTATAAGTGGGTTGTTGCTTTTAGTGTTTTCAAAAATAGGCCGGTTTTTAATAGTGATGCACACATTTGAAAAGTAAAGGTTGGCTTGCTGTTGGGCTTTTTTGGGGAAGTCCCGAAAGGGCTCTAAGGTCACTAAACCAAATCGAATTCACGAGCTTTGTTGGAGAGCTCAATAAGATTTTTAACGTTTAGTTTTTTCATTAGGTTATAGCGATGAACTTCTGCGGTCCTCCTGCTCACTTCAAGTTCTTCAGCAATTTCTTTATTGCTTTTGCCTTTTAAGATGATGCTCAGTACTTGCATCTCTCTTTTCGATAGATTGAATTTATTTACGCTTGATTTGTTCGCTGTGCTGTTGTTTTTTGTTGGATTCAGATGGTTGATGAGAATGGAAGAAACATCTCCAGAGAAATATTTGCCGTCATTTGAAATGGTCTCAAGCGCCTTTAGTAATTCAACTTTACTGGCCCCTTTTAGCATGTAGCCGTCTGCGCCAGCCTCTATGGCCTCTAGGACATATTCTTGCGCATCATGCATCGATAAAATCAATGTTTTGATCTTTGGGAATTTACTGGTTACGATGCGTACCAGTTCATTACCTGTCATTTCAGGCATTCGAATGTCTACGATAAGCATGTCTGGTTGATGTTCTGGGATGATCTCGAGTGCCTCATTACCGTTGGAGGCTTCTGCGATGACTTCGAAAGCATTTTCATGTGCTAAAAGTGCTTTGATTCCATCTCTAACGAGGACGTGGTCATCCACCAAAATTATTTTTAGAGGCGCTTTAGATTCTTCAGATTTCATACCGTGAAATTACACTTTTTAAGTAATTATACCTAATTTCAATCCAATGGGATGTTGAGTGTGATTCGTGTTCCTTTTTCGGGTGAAGAGTTCACGAAAAGTCGTCCGTTTACATAGTCCATTCTCTCCTGCATAAAAGTCATGCCCATCCCTCCAAAGGCTTTTTCAGCACTTTCTTTCGGGCTGGCAAAGCCCACACCATCATCATCAATGTTAATACTTAACATGTTTTTACTGTGAGATAGGGTAATTATGATATAACTCGATTTGGAGTACTTAACGGCGTTGTTAATGGCCTCTTGAACAATTCTGTAAATGTTAATTTCGTCTGTAGGTTGAAGTCGCTGATTGAATTCGGATTTATTGAGAAAGGTAATGTTTTGCCCTGTGAGTCGTGATAACTCATGAGCCAATTTGGAAAGGGCGGAGCTTATGCCGTAGTCTGAAAGTTCAGGTGGTGTCAGGTTGAAAGTTGCCGTTCGTACACCTTGAATGATATCGGAGGTAAGGTCTTTGAGCTGTTCAATTTTTTGTAGGGATTCTTCTTTTTTGTTGAGTTCTATGCTTTCGATGTTGAACTTGAGTCCAGTGAGCATTTGACCGATTCCATCGTGTATGTCTTTTGCGATTCTACTCTGTTCCTTTTCTTGATTTTCAATGATTTTACTGGAGATGATTTTTTGTTGTTGCATTTTCTGCTCGAAGTTCTTTTTCGTCAGTGCTTCTATGTCAAAATTTGCCTTTTTACGTTTTGTAATATCTGAGGCGATGACAATCAAGTCGTCACGCCCCTCTGATAAAAAGGGAATCAGGTGCATCTCCAGCCAAATGACTTTACCCGTATTGTCGGTTGCTTCCAACTCACCTTGCCAGCCTGTTTTTGCATATGATGCAATCAGTGCGCTTATGTTTTGTTGCTGGTCCTTGTGAATGGAAATGATTTCTGGAAAGGAAGTCCAATCTTTAAGCTCGGGTATGTTGAAGTGTTGGAGGAATTTTCTTCCAATGTGTAAGATGGAACCTTTTGAGGTTATCCTAGCGAACAACAAATTCCGGTCGAATGTTTGCGTCAATTGACGATATCTTTCAATCGACTTTTCCTTTTCAGACAGCAGCTCGTCTGATTTTTCTGATGCTTCTTTGTTTTTTTGTTCTGAAAGAGATATCGTTTGCTTTAGTGGTTTTACGATGAGCAGATAAAGCAGGATAATACTTGTGAGTAAAATCAATAGGTTCACCGAAAGGGCGATGTAAATCTCGGATTCAATGTCAGAGTTTATCAGCTGTTTTGGGAGCACAAATAGATGGGTCACCAAAGACAGAAGGAATGCGCCAACACCAACAAAAAGCAAATACCTCATCGCGTTGTTGTTTTTATTGGAGTACATTTTAAGAGGCCTGCAAAGCTTTTCCAACAAGATCTTGGCAGGTTTTAGATAGCTTGAGTTTTAGGGCATGTTCATGTCCTTTTTCTGACATTTTGTTCCATGTTTTCTTTACGATGTCGACAATTTTATCTTCATCGTGTTTTAGGGAAAAGCTTTCGAAATAGTATTCCAGGAAAACCAGGCAGGCAACATCTTCTAAGGTTTGAGTTTCAGCATCATTTTTGAGTGCTTTTTTGTGGATTAAAAAAGCGACTCTGTCACTAAATTCTGAGGAATAACCGACTGTACTTAATATTTCACTTGTTAATGATGCGTGCTTTTTCTTGAGCTCATTCCTCCATTTGAAGTACCCTACTTTATTTGCAGGATAGTCGCTTCTGGGAATCTCCCAACGCCCAATATGCTGTGCTCGAATGGCTATCTTGAGTTCTTCAGAGGCCTCAGGATCAAAGTCTAGAAGCTGGGCAAACATTCTTTGAGAATAAAGAAGTTCTTTAGGATGCTCTTCGTTTAAGTAGTTCTCCTTATTGGGGTCTAGCGCATTTTTTTCGTCAATCAGTAGCAGGGCTTTTTCTAATAGCATGGGCTTTGTATAAGATAATCAAAGCTATTCAGAAAATCCGACATACACAATGCCCTTTTCAATTTTGACAGGATACACTGCAATGGCTTCTAGGTCACCATTTAAATTTTCACCCGATTCTAAGGAAAATGTTTTCTTATGCATTGGACAGGCTACTTTTGGAATTCCTCCTTCATCTCCTATCATCCCCCTCGAGAGGACCATTTCCAATTTGTGAGGGCAAAGATTTTGGCAAGCATACCAGGTACCTTTTCGAGTGAAATTGTACACGGCAATTTGTTTGTCTTTGTACTTAATACATACCCCACCATTTTTTGGGAAATCGCTTTCTTTTGCAATTTCAAACCAAACATTTGCATCTGTATTTTTGACCGTTTCGTAGGTTGATAGGTTCATGTTGTTTTCTTTAAAGGGTTACCATGCTTTAGGCATTTTTTGATCCCTCATAGGGACAAAAACTAGGTTGTCGTCAGTCTCATCAGAGTTCAAGTAATGCTTGAACCTGCCTTGTAGTTCCTCGTTTTCTACAATTTGTCTCCACTCACATTCGTAGGCGTCAACCAATTGTTGCATTTCTTCTTCTAGTTCGGCTGCGATGCTCAGGGAGTCTTCAACAACGACCTTTTTGAGTTGCTCAATACCTCCTTCTAATTTGTCGAGCCAAGCGGCTGTTCTCATGAGTGGTGCCGCTGTTTGGATGTAGTACATCAAAAAGCGATCGAGGTATTTAATGCATGTTTCATTGTCAATCTGCTCGGCAAGTAGTTGTGCATGTTTGGGGGTTGCTCCTCCATTCCCACACACATAGAGGTTCCATCCACCTTCTACGGCGATGACCCCAAAATCTTTTCCTCGGGCTTCCGCACATTCTCTAATGCACCCAGAGACGCCGCCTTTGATTTTGTGAGGAGACCGCAAGCCCTTGTATCGGTCTTCAAGTTCTATGGCGAAACTTACACTTTCATCCATCCCGTACCGACACCATGTTGAACCCACACAACTTTTCACCGTTCGCAGGGATTTTCCGTAGGCATGTCCACTTTCAAAACCCGCATCAATGAGTGTTTTCCATATCCCAGGGAGTTCATGTAGCTGCGCGCCAAACAAATCGATTCTTTGTCCGCCAGTAATCTTGGTGTATAGGTTGTATTTTTTCCCGACTTCACCAATGGTGATGAGTTTCTCTGGCGTGATTTCTCCTCCGGGGATCCTCGGAACAACAGAATACGTTCCGTTGCGTTGGATGTTGGCTAAAAATTTGTCGTTCGAGTCTTGTATGACATCTTCCTTGTTCGCAGTGTCATTGTAAAGGCTCGCTAGAATAGAGGCAATTAGGGGTTTGCATGTTTCACACCCATGTCCTATCCCGCAAGCATCCAGTGCTTCATCAAACGTACGAATCTTTTTTACTTTTATGATGTCATATAGCTCTTGTCGGGTGTATTCAAAGTGTTCGCAAATCGTCTCTTTGACTTCTTGTCCTAGTGATTTTAATGTTTCATTGACCAACTCCGTTACCATAGGCTTACATCCCCCACAACCGGATGTTGCTTTTGTTTGGCAAACGACCTCTTTAAAATTTGTGGCTTCTCCCTCTAGTAAACTCCCACAGATGTCTTTTTTTGAAACGTTTTCACAGGAGCATATTTGTGCAGAATCCGGCAGGGCCATAGCACTACCAAAAGAGTCGTCCCCTTCAGAGCGCGCACCTAGAACAAGGTCTTCAATATTTTCGGGAAGAGCCATTCCATTGAGGTATATCTGATGGAGCATGTTGTAATCTTCGGCATCTCCTATGAGAATCCCTCCAAGAAGTTTTTTCCCATCAGTACTTATGTTGATTCTTTTGTAGACGTGATTAATTTTATTTTCGAAAAGAATTGAGTGTCCCTCTTCTGCGGGAACAAATGGATTTCCAAAGCTCGCAACATCTACACCGATCAGTTTGAGTTTTGTAGACATGTCAATGTGCTCAGACATGAATTTCTCTGAGCTGCCAAGAATCTGTTCAACAGCGATATCCGCCATTTCATATCCCGGGGCCACCAGTCCATAAATCATTTGGTTGTATAGTGCTACTTCTCCAATGGCATAAATACTTGGGTCTGAGGTTTGCATCTTATTGTTAACGACAATTCCTCCCCTAGGCCCCGCCTCAAGGTCGCAAGTTTTAGCCAATTCGTCTCGAGGTCTAATTCCAGCGGAGATGACCAGCATGTCGGTGTCAAGTCGATCTGCTCCTTTGAATTGCATACCCTCAATTTTCCCATTTCCCAGGATCTTACTTGTGGCTTTACTCAAATGAATGTTTATTCCCAGTGATTCCAGCTTTTGTTTAAGAATGTTACTCCCGCTGTTGTCAAGTTGTCTGGGCATTAGTTTGTCCGCAAATTCAACGACATGGGGTTCTAGCCCCATATCCATAACTGCCTTGGCAGCTTCAAGGCCTAACAATCCTCCGCCGAGTACCGTCGCTTTCGAATTTGGTTTTTCTTTCTTCAGCTTTGCAGCATAGGTAAGCATGTCTTCTAAGTCCTCGATGGTCCGGTAGACAAAAACCCCTTGTTTGTCAACCCCATCTATAGGAGGAACAAAGGGAGAGGACCCTGTAGCCAGAACCAGGTAGTCGTATGGATATGTTTTTTTGCTGGAGGTTTCAATCTCTTTCTGCTTTGAATTGATGGATGTGATGCGCTCTGAAGTGATCAGTTCGATGTTGTTTTCACGGTACCATTCTCTGGGTGCAAGTTCAAGCTTTTGAGCGTCTTGATTTTCGAAATACTCACTCAGATGGACCCGATCATAGGCAGGTCTTGGTTCTTCTCCAAAAACGATTAACTTATAATCCCCATCTTTCTGTGAAGCTCTAAACTTTTCACAAAATTTGTATCCAACCATCCCATTTCCGACAACCAAAACATTTTTCATAGCGATTACTTTTAATAATTATTGGACAAAACTACGTAAAATAAGTAATAATACGTAGTGTATTTATTATTATTACGTAATTGTTGTTTTCTATTTCTTTAATCTGTTTAATCATCACCATTAAAAGCGTCATGTCGTATAACTTTGTAGGAATGATGGTGCTTAAACGAAGAATTATGGTGTAAATTTCGTGTTTTAGATTAAGTTTAAGCCTGTGAAAAGGTGTGTTTAAATCTATTATATAGTGTATGAAACCTGAAAATAAAATAGCTTTTTAACTACGAGTTGACATCTTTATACAATCACTAAGAAGTTACTTTTGTCAAAAATTATTTAGTGCTTGTATAAAAAAAACACATGAAAATGGCACTACTTATTTTTAGTCTAAGGCTCTACCAGTACAGAAACTACCGATCTACAAAAATATCATGAGCCCTTTTGAATCGCTTTGATGTCATCCTAGATTTGCGAGGAGCTTGTGCTTTGTGAGACACAGCTTACATATATTTTAAGTAATAATACTTAGTATTACACAAATTTTACCTACTTTTGCCTGAAATAAATTCACTTAACCCTGAGAGTTATGTCTGATTGTGTTTCATGTGAGAATCTAAATTGTATGATCAAAAAGAACATACATCATGAAGGTATTCAAAAGTATGTGAGTGAAAAACACAACATCATTTGTAAGAAATCACAGCAGTTCATTATGGAGGGTGCCCCGGCTCACGGTTTATTCTTTGTAAGAAAGGGTCAAGTAAAAGTGGTTAAGACGGGTATATACGGTCGCGAGCAAATTGTTCGATTCGCTCATGATGGAGAGATTATTGGTCATCGTGGTTTTGGGACCACAAAACATTACCCCATCGGCGCACTTGCCATCAAGGAAACCCATCTTTGCAACTTTACGAATGATGTACTTCAAAAGATGCTCAAGGAGGTTCACGAACTTACATTTGACATGATGCTTTTCTATTCTGAAGAACTCAACAGGTCTGAAACAAAAGTTAGAAAGTTTGCCCAAATGACGGTGAGAGAAAAAGTAATTGATTCCTTCCTTTACATCTATCGAAAATTTGGACAGTGTGAAGACGACTTTTTCAACATTCAACTTCCTAGAAAAGATTTTGCCGATTTTGCGGGAACTACAGAGGAGCAAGTCATTCGTATCATCTCCAGTCTCAAAAAGGAAAAGTTGCTCCAAACAAGTGGGAAAAAAATTGGAATCATTGATGTCCCTTTACTCAAAAAAGAAATTTCGGAACACAACTATTTCTTGGACAGCTGATTTATTAGAATCGACATCTGTACTCTTATCACATGAAACCTGCTAAAACACAGGGTTTAATATGTTGAAAACAGACTTTTTTACCTACACATCCCCATACTACAGCACAATTCTAAGCTCTAATTTTACGGTGTAATTGCATCATGAATTCTTCATGGCGCGTCAAATCAAATTTGCACCACATGTCAGAATGTAAGTCTTGTAAAAATTTAAATTGCTTGATTAAGCAAAACAGTGTTGATCCCAATGTATTTCAGCTTCTCGAAACAAAGCATACCCTAAAGTATAAAAAAGGACAACAGTTCATTATCGAAGGGACGCCTGCACACGGTTTGTTTTTCGCTTACCAAGGAAAAGTGAAGGTGGTCAAAACGGGGGTAGAGAACCGAGAGCAGATTGTTCGATTTGCTCAAGATGGAGATGTCATAGGTCACCGTGGGGGATTTGGATCTTCCTCTTATTACTCGATTTCTGCGGAAACATTAGAAGACAGTACCCTTTGTTATTTTTCTAAAAAAGATCTTAAAAACATCCTGCTAAAAAACTCCAGGCTCTGTTTCGACTTCATGCTTTTTTATGCCGATGAATTGAGTGCCAGCGAGACAAGAGTTCGGAAGCTCGCTCAGATGTCTGTTAGAGAGCGGGTAATCGATGCGGTATTATTGATGGATCGAAAATTTGGCTCTACAGACCAACTTCTGAACATCAACTTGAATCGTAAGGATTATGCCGATTACTCTGGGACCACCGAAGAGCAGGTGATTCGAGTATTCTCCAAACTCAAAAAGGAGGGACTTTTGAATGCCAAAGGGAGGAGGATTGGGATTTTAAACCCTGCATTACTCCAGGAAGAAATCTCCAAACACATACTTCCGAAGTCGCAATAGTGGGGCGATGAATCCCTTGGCAGTGTCTATTGTGTAAATGCTTATACTCAAACCTGTCTTTTCGCAGGTTTTAAAGTGATTAAAAGCGGGGCATAACACGATTAAAAGATGGTTTATGTATGGGTATTATCATCGTTTGAGTTCCATCACCCCATTACATTTGTAATCAATATTAGTTCACAGAAATCAACCTTAAACCGATACACATGAAAAAGAAAGTACTCAAGTCCGCCGCATTTGCAAGCCTACTGCTTGCCATTTCTTGTGGCCAAACTTCAACAAGTGAAAAGCCAGAGGCGCAAGCCGGCTCAGATACCACGACCTTAGAAATTGAAAAGCCTCAGCTGACCTTTGGTTTTATAAAGCTTACGGACATGGCTCCATTAGCTATTGCTAAAGAGAAAGGGTTTTTTGAAGACGAGGGACTTTTTGTTTCTGTGGAAGCACAATCTAATTGGAAGAATGTATTGGATCGAGTTATCGACGGTCAATTGGATGGTTCGCACATGCTTGCCGGACAGCCCATTGCTGCGGGTGCAGGCTTCGGTCGTCAGGCGGAATTGGTAACTCCCTTCTCTATGGATTTAAATGGAAATGGAATTACCGTTTCTAACAATGTTTGGTCCATGATGAAACCAAACATTCCCAAAGATTCAGAGGGTAAGCCTGTTCATCCGATTCGTTCAGAAAGCTTAAAGCCGGCTATTAAAAGTTATAATGAGCAAGGAAATGCTTTTAAAATGGGGATGGTATTTCCCGTATCCACGCACAACTACGAGATTCGTTATTGGTTGGCTGCAGATGATATTCATCCGGGGATGTACACCAAAGAAAACATTCAAGGTCAGGTAGATGCAGATGTGCTACTTTCTGTAACGCCACCACCACAGATGCCTGCTACTCTGGAGTCGGGAACCATTTATGGTTACTGCGTGGGTGAGCCATGGAATCAACAAGCTGTATTCAAAGGCATCGGAGTTCCTGTTGTGACCAATTATGACATATGGAAAAACAATCCGGAAAAAGTATTCGTGATGACCAAAAAGTTTGTCGAGCAATACCCAAATACCGCTGTTGCCGTTACCAAGGCACTGATTCGTGCTGGAAAATGGCTTGATGAGCCTGGTAACCGTGCTGAAGCGGTAAAAATCTTATCCATGTCTCAATACGTAGGTGCTGACGAGGTCGTGTTGGCAAATTCAATGACGGGAACTTTTGAATTTGAAAAAGGCGATAAGCGATCTATGCCGGATTTCAACGTTTTCTACCGATACAATGCAACCTACCCATTCTACTCTGACGGTATATGGTTTTTAACCCAAATGAGAAGATGGGGGCAGATACCAGAGTCTAAATCTGCTGAGTGGTACGGAGAGAAGATCAAAGAGATCTACCGACCCGACATATGGACCAAGGCGGCTGAGATTTTGGTCTCAGAGGGTAAGATCCCAGAGGCTGACATCCCTGAAACGGATGGTTATAAGCCGGCAACCGATGAGTTTATTGACGGTAAAACCTACGATGCAAAAGATCCTATCGGCTATATCAACAGTTTTAGCATCGGTAATAAAGATTAATACAACAGGCAAATGGTTTGAGTAGGCTTAGTACTCAAAACTCAGAATTTATTGGGGGAGTGCTTGTGCAAAGCAAGTGCTCTCCTATTAAAAGCTTTAAAAAACACTAAAAGGATTACAAAATGAAAGATTCTTTATTGCGCGCATTTCGGTTTCTTGGACTTGGGTTTTTAGAACCTGTAGTTAGGTTAGCTGCCGGGGAAGATTCTAAAAAGAATGTCATACAAATTTTTAAAAAAGTTCTCGCACCCATAGCCTCCATGATCCTATTTTTGGGGATCTGGTACACAGGTTCAAAATCTCTTTACAATAAAGAAGCGAATTATGCCATAGAGAAGACGAGAAGTGAAAGAGGGGATGCCGAGTCAGAAAAGACAAGAGATTGTATCGCGTCTGGAGATGTGAGTTGTCAGCCGAATACTTTACCTTCTCCGAAGCAAGTTTGGAATTCTTTTCAGCTCTTATTAGAAGATCACAGGCAAATTTCTGCCAATAAGGAAGCTTTTATCGTCAAAACATCTGCCCTGAACAAGAAGAGGTTGGAGCAGGGTAAGGATCCCATCGTTTATACGGGTAGGCCTTCCTTTGTGGATCAAATCAAAACGAGTATCAAAACCGTATTTGCCGGTTTCTTATTGGCATTTTTATTCGCAACCCCTATCGGGATCATTATAGGTCTCAGTGAAACTTTAAGAAACTCATTCAATTGGCTGATTCAAATCTTAAAACCCGTTTCGCCAGTAGTGTGGCTTTTGTTGGTGTTTATGATTGTGAAAACACTGACCAAAGATTCTACAGGAGATACCTCTTACATCATTTCATTTATCAGTGTGGGTCTTTGTTCTATGTGGGCTACCCTGGTGAACACCGCGGTGGGCGTTTCATCGGTAGACAAAGATTACATCAATGTTGCTAAAGTATTGAAGCTCGGAACTTTTCAAAAGATTTTCAAGGTCATTTTACCAGCAGCGCTTCCTCTGATATTTACCGGTTTAAGAATTACGCTTTCCGTTGCTTGGATGGTGTTGATTGCCATTGAATTGCTGGCTCAAAGTCCTGGATTGGGTTCTTTTGTATGGGAGGAGTTCCAGAACGGTGCGAATGACTCAAATTCAAAAATTATCGTTGCGATGTTCATTATTGGATTCATCGGATTTTTGCTGGATCAAATCATGTTAACCATACAGAAGTTGATCTCTTTCGACAAAGGATCCGATGTATAAGTTATAGGTCGAAAATCAAAAAAGTAAGACAATAAAAAATTTATGAAATGGCTTATTTAGAACTCAATAACATTACTAAAAATTTTGGAACCGGTGCGGACATGACCGAGGTTTTAGACGATATCAATCTGCATATTGAAGAGGGAGAATTCGTAGCCATTGTAGGGTTTACAGGGAGTGGGAAAACGACTCTAGTGAATTTGATAAATGGTCTTGAAGCTCCGACCTCTGGAGAGGTGCTATTCAAAGGAAAGCCTGTAGAGGGGACCAGTCATGAGCGGGGGGTTATATTTCAAAATTACTCTCTACTTCCATGGCTAACCGTTTATCAGAACGTAGAAATGGCCGTTCGAGAAGCCTTTCCCAATGCGTCAAAAGATTTTTTAGACAAGCGCATCAAGGAATACATTGCTATGGTAAACCTAAGCCCAGCAATTACCAAAAGGCCGAAAGAGCTCTCTGGAGGGATGCGTCAGCGAGTCTCAGTAGCCAGAGCCTTAGCCATGGATCCTGAGATGATCATTATGGATGAACCTTTGGGTGCGTTAGATGCATTGACAAGAGGGAATTTGCAAGATGAAATTCTGAATATATGGAACAAAAACAAACGAACGGCCCTGTTGATTACAAACGATGTTGATGAGGGGATTTATATGGCCGATCGAATCATTCCTCTCAAGCCAGGTCCGAAGGCGACTTTGGGGCCCGAATTTAAAATTAACATCGATAGACCTAGGGACAAAACATTGCTAAATGACAATCCTGAGTACAAGAAAACCCGTAATGCCATTATAGAATACCTGATGGACATCGGTAACGAAAGGAGTTCGAATTCTACAATTCATTATGAATTGCCTGATCTGCAGCCTAGAGACCTTAGGTGGAGAGCATGAGGGTATTGTGTATATGAGGAAGCAGAAATGATTTAAAAAAAGAACAAGGTGGAGACAAGTCAAAACATACAAGAAACGCTGAGCTCAAATGAGATCATGCTCAATCTTACAGATCTAAAAAAAGTATATCCAACGCCCAATGGGGATTATGTCGTGTTAGAAGACCTCAATCTTTATGTGAAAAAAGAAGAGTTCATCACCATCATAGGTCACTCGGGATGTGGGAAAACAACCATGCTTTCTATGATTGCCGGCTTGAATGAGATTACGGATGGTAAAATTTCAATTTTAGGGTCTTCTATTAAAGGACCTGGGCCTGATCGGGGTGTTATTTTTCAGTCGCCCAGCTTAATGCCTTGGATGACTGCAATGGAAAATGTCATGCTCGGCGTCAATAAGGTTTTTCCACATGGCAACAAAAAGGAGCGAGAGGACATTTGTAAATACTATTTGAATAAAGTAGGTCTCTCTGGAGCTTTTCACAAAAAAGCTTCTGAGTTGTCTCAGGGGATGCAGCAAAGGGTAGGGATCGCCAGAGCATTCGCCATAAAGCCTAAAGTTCTACTGTTGGACGAGCCTTTTGGGATGCTAGATTCTCTTACCCGAGGAGAACTTCAAGATGTGTTGATCGAAATCTGGAACAAAGAGAAAATCACAGCGGTCATGATTACGCACGATGTGGATGAGGCCATCTTTATGTCCGATCGGGTGGTCATGATGACCAGCGGCCCTTCCGCAAAAATAGGTGACATCCTTCCTATAGAATTCGAAAGACCGAGGTCAAGAAAGAAGGTTTTGGCACATAATGACTACTACGAGTATCGAAAACACCTCATCAACTTTCTTGAACATTAAAAATTATCAACAAACCAGTCACTAATAAAACATCACTAACAAAAATCACAAACTATGATTCTAAAAAAATTACTTTTTGGTTTACTTGTTATCTCATCAGCAAGTATGTTCGCGCAGGTTTCAATCACAGGAGAGTTTACCACGAGAACGGAGTACACAAATGGATATAAAAAATTGGTCAAAGAGTCCGATGATTACGGATTGTCTACCTCATCAAGAGCCGCTTTGAACTTATCCTACAAAACAAGTGCTTACAGTACCTACTTAAGCTTACAAGAAGTGTTTACAATGGGTGATCGAACTCAGTTGTCTTCTGCTTCTAACGGTAACCTCAGAGTTCAGGAGGCATGGGCAAATCTCGGTTTGGGCGAAGGCTTAAGTCTGAAGTTAGGTCGACAGGGGGTTGCTTATGACGATCAAAGAATTTTGGGAACTGTGGGCTGGGCGCTACAGAAAAGAACACACGATGCGGCCATTCTTAAATACACTGAGGAAGGTTTGGCTGTAGACTTTGGTTTGGCTTTCAACCAAGAAAAATATTCTTTGACGGGTAATGACTATTATTCTGCCAAGAATTTCAGTTACAAAACCATGCAGTACGTGCATGCTAAAAAGACATTTGAAGGGGGGAGCCTTAGTGGTTTGCTCTTGAATAACGGATTTCAAACCGAAGGGACAGATTTGTACAATCTCATGACGGTAGGAGTTCATGCAAAGTTTAAGGTTCAGTCTGTTCTATTTAATGCGAATGCTTATGTGCAAGATGGAGAGCGTATAGGAGGGGCGAAAGTTTCAGGTGCTTATTTGGCCAGTTTAGATGCCAGCTACAAAGCGAGTCCAAAGGTAACTTATGGCTTGGGTGGTAGCATCATCTCCGGTAAAACAGATGAGTCCGCAGCTTTTTTCCCACTATACGGAACCAACCATAAGTTTAATGGGTTCATGGACTACTTCTACGTAGGTCAGCACGCGAATTCTGTGGGCTTAATTGATTTGCACGCAAGTGCTAAGGTGAAGCTTGGAAAAGGATACGGAATGTTCGTAAAAGTGATGAATTTCCAGGCGGAACAAGATTTGGCAAGTGGCGATAATTCCATAGGGACGGAAGTGGATCTAGTGCTCTCTAAAAAGTTTGATGGATACACGGTGAAGGCAGGATATTCCCAAATGTTTGAAAGCGATGGAATGTATGACCTTCCACAGGGGGCTGTCGGCGCAGCTGACAGTTCAGGAAGTCAAAACTGGGCTTGGATGATGTTGGTGATTAAGCCGAAGTTCCTTCAATAAATATGGTACAGTAAATAAAGCATTCTTTGTTCGATGGGTTTTGCAACTTGTGGCTGAATGTAAAGACTATTTCAACAGACACCAAACGTAAAAGATAAGCATGAAGTTAATACAGCATCCGATTTGTTTATTTGTTTGTTTTTTTGTCAAATTAAATTTACGAAAAACTGGTTAATACACTTTAGTCTTTGATCCCAGTCACAAGCTGTGGCCCATTTATAATTTCTTTGTTTTAGTTCCGAAAACCACCAATTTTATTGGTGGTTTTTGTTTTTCTTATGCATTATGCGCGGGCAATTATTTTTCTAAATTGACTTCAATTACGTATAAATACTTAGTAAAAAACGCTATATTTGTGAAAACATAACGATCGTGATTTCAGTTACAGACGCACTACATAGTATAAGTTCTCAAGAGCTTGATCCAAAGGAAGAACAACGTTCTGTTGTGGATGCTTTGGGGGCTACTTTATCAAAGGATGTTTATTCTCCCATCGACATGCCTCCTTTTAGGCAGTCTGCCATGGACGGTTATGCGCTAAGACACAGTAATGATATGAATTACCGCCTTGTTGATGAGTCTCAGGCGGGGAATGATGCATCGCCCAAAATGAGCGCAAGGGATGTCGTGCGAATTTTTACGGGTGCCCTTGTCCCAGATGACGCTGATACGGTAGTCATGCAAGAGCATGTACAAGCAAATGGAGAAGAGGTCTCTGTTCAAAAAATGCCCAAGCCATTTTCAAATATCAGAGAGAAAGGTGAGCAGATTGAAGAGGGGGGATTGGCTTTGGCTAAGGGTACGCAAATAAATGCCGCAGCAGTAGGTTTTTTATCCGGACTAGGATTAGGGGATGTGTCTGTATATCAGAAGCCTAAGGTGGGTGTTTTAATCACAGGTAATGAATTACAATCTGTGGGAGCTCCTCTCAAAAAGGGATGTATTTATGAAAGCAATTCATCTTTGTTGAAAGCTGCTTTGAGGCAGACTGGTGTTTCTGATATAGAAATGCTTTCTGTTTTGGATGACCTTCAGTCTACTAAAGATGCGGTAAAAGAGTTGTTAGATAAAAGTGATATTTTACTCGTCTCAGGTGGGATATCGGTAGGGGATTATGATTTTGTAAAGGAGGCCCTGATCCACAACAATGTTGAGGAGGTGTTTTATAAGGTCAATCAAAAGCCTGGAAAACCTCTGTGGTTTGGGAAGAAAGCATCTAAATTCGTTTTTGCCCTTCCGGGAAACCCCGCGTCTGTTCTAACGTGTTTTTATATTTATGTGTATCCTATGCTTCAGCGATGGATGACCGGGCAATCCTTTTCAAGCGAACGTATCCTCGCGAAATGCACCTCGGGAGTCGCTAACAAATCAGGCAAGACTCTTTTTTTAAAGGCCATACTCAATGAGGATGGTAGCGTCAGCCCTCAAGGCGGTCAAAGCTCTGCGATGATGCACACCTACGCCTTGAGTAATGTTTTGATCTGTGTGCCTGAAGGAAAGAAGCAGGTTCACGAAGGGGAAGAGGTGGAATGTATAAAACTGCCTCTATGAAAGTAAAAAGTAGGATTTGGATTGAGGTGGATGGGACTCCTTTTTTGGGTAATGGGAGAATACAGCTATTGAAAGCAGTAAATCAAACCCATTCTATGAGTTCGGCAGCGAAGTCTTTGAACATGTCCTATAAAAAAGCATGGCGCTTGCTCAATGAGATTAATGCTTCTGCCAAGGAGCCTGTTTTGGATAAAAAGATTGGTGGAAAGGACGGAGGGGGTACGCACCTTACCCCCTATGGTGAGGAATTGATAGTGCGTTTTGAAAATCTAAATTCGGCTTGTATAGCGTTTTTAGAAACCGAGTTTAAAAAATGGTAAAAATGGCTGGTTTAGAAATCCATATCACAATTGTATTCTGTTTGCTCTTGGCGGCAGTAGCCTTTCTATACGCTAGTGTTGGGCATGGAGGTGCCAGTGGTTACATTGCGCTGATGAGTCTTTTTTCATTTCCCATTGTTTTTATCAAACCATCGGCCTTGGTGCTCAACATCTTCATTTCAGGGATATCATTTTGGTTTTTTAAAAAGCAAAAACACTTTAGAGGATCTTTATTTTATCCCTTTGCATTGACCTCGATTCCCGCCGCTTTTATGGGCGGTTATTTGGATGTGAATCCCGTTTTGTACAAACAAGCTTTGGGTGTGCTTCTGCTCTTGGCTACGCTACGCATTTTGGGTGTTTTCGGTAGAGGGAATCGTTCAAACCGAACCTTAAACAAACCCCTTGCCCTGGTCTTGGGTCTGAGTATTGGATTCTTTTCTGGACTGATAGGTATTGGTGGGGGGATTATCTTAAGCCCCATCCTCCTTCTACTTGGGTGGGCAGATTTAAAAGAATCGGCTGCGGTGTCGGCACTTTTTATCTTTGTTAATTCATTTGCTGGGCTGGTGGGTTATGTGTCCCACCATCCGCTGGAAGTACATCATTTTTATTGGGTTCCAATAGCGCTTATTGGAGGAGCTCTGGGGGCAAAGTATGGCAGTGGGACTTTCCCTAACCAAATACTTAGGTATACGCTTTCGGTGGTGTTATTAATTGCATGTTTAAAACTTACGATATTATGATAGATAATTTATCGATATACATCCTATGTGGTGGAAAAAGCGCTCGAATGGGGAGTGAAAAGGGCTTGGTGGTTTATAATGATAAAACCTTTGTCGAGCACATCATTCATGCGGTACAACCGCTTAGCGATTCCATTCATCTGGTAACGAGTAATGATGCCTACGAAACTTATGGGTATCCCTTGATCCCTGATGTGGTTCCCGGAAAAGGGCCCGTGGGTGGTATTTACACTGCTTTGCGCCATTCTTCATCCTCGTGGAATTTAATTCTAAGTTGTGATGTTCCTTTGATTACTACAGAGGTGTTGAAAAAACATTTGTTCAAAGAAGAGCAGAAAAAACCCATTACATTTCTTTCGGATGGGAGTAAAGACAGTCCATTGATTGGCTTGTATTCTCGTCGACTTCGTGGACATTTTGAGCAGGCCATCAGAAAAAAGTACTTAAAACTGAGTGATTTGATCAGCCTTCTGCCCCATGAAGTTGTGGTTGTCGATCAGGAAGAGACCGCAACACTACAAAACATAAATTCACAAAAAGACCTCAACCGTTTATTATAAATCTATGCGTAAATCATCCACAAAAACCCCCAAGGTGATATTGGTAGGTTCCGGTCCTGGAGACCCAGACTTACTGACGCTAAAGGCGGTAAAAGCTCTAGAGAAAGCACCCGTTGTACTTTACGATGCTTTGGTGAATGAATCTATTTTGGATCATGCACCCAATGCCTTGAAAGTATTTGTAGGAAAAAGGAGAGGAATGCACAGCTTTTCTCAGGATCACATTAACAATCTCTTGGTAAAGTATGCTCGAGAATACGGCTATGTTGTTAGATTGAAGGGTGGAGATCCCTTCGTCTTTGGACGAGGGAAGGAAGAAACGGATTACATAGAATCTTTTGGAATAAAAACGGCCATCATCCCGGGCATCACATCTGCCATAGCCGTTCCTGCAGCAATTGGTATTCCCGTGACACATCGAAAGTTTACCGAAAGTTTTTGGGTCATCACTGGAACCACCTCATCACGCGAAATTTCTAGTGACATTCATCTAGCTGCTACCTCTAATGCCACCGTCGTCGTGCTGATGGGGATGAGTAAGCTGTCAGAGATTGTAGGTATCTACAAACGGAACAACAGATCTTCTTTGCCGATTGCAGTCATACAAAATGGAACAAAAGATGAGGAATCTTCAGGTGTGGGTACGATAGAGACGATTGAAGCGATTGTAGAAGAAAAACAGCTTTCGTCGCCAGCCATCATCATTATTGGAGAGGTGGTAAACGGTCATGAAAGTATGCTGACTTACTTTACAGAAGCTTTTATAGAAGATGATTTTATTTATCAAAACTTAGATATAACCCCTTAAAATAGTGCCATGGAACGAAATGAATTGTATCCGATTTTTGTCAAAGTACACGAGTTAAACTTTCTTATTGTCGGCGGTGGAAATGTGGGTTTGGAAAAGCTTTCCTTCCTACTTAAATCCAGTCCTAATGCAAATGTGGAAGTGATATCTCTCGAATTTATGGAAGAATTGGAGACGCTAGCGGCGAAGCATCCCTCCGTTTTTTTAACGAGGAAAGCTTATGAAACTTCCGACTTGGAAAAAAGACACTTAGTGATTGGCTGTACCGATAATTTAGATGTCAACCTTCAAATCAATAAGGAAGCAAAAGAGCGATATTTGATGGTGAACATTGCAGATACACCCCATCAATGTGATTATTACTTGGGTGGGATTGTGACCAAGGGAAATGTGAAGATAGCCATTTCCACGAACGGGCAGTCCCCCACGATGGCCAAGAGAATTCGGCAGTTTTTAGAAGAAGTGCTTCCCGATGACATCCATGAGTTGGTGGGGAATCTCAACACTTACAGAAAAACACTTAAAAATGATTTCCAAGAAAAAGTAGAAATCATGAATAAGTTAACGAGTGATTTGATTGATAAAAAAGAATAAGTATGGCATTGATAAGATACTTTGGTCAAATTGCAGAGGCTACCGGATGTACTCGAGAAAAAGTGTGCATCGCAAACATCAATTTGAAAGATTTAATGGACCGGTTGAATGAGCAGTATG
The DNA here is from genome assembly GCA_022425195.1 of Flavobacteriales bacterium. Lineage (GTDB taxonomy): Bacteria > Bacteroidota > Bacteroidia > Flavobacteriales > UBA7430 > UBA7430. Next base: position 27,767 of record JAKMFX010000034.1, read on the forward strand.
GCTTGGAGCGATTCCAAAAACAGATTGCCGTGAACCAGGTTCTTGTCAATCCTAATAAGACTTATTTAATTAAAGACTCTGATGAAATTGTCATACTCCCTCCGTATGCCGGGGGTTGATACTTTCGTTGATAATACAAATTAATTTCCATGAAAAATGTTTTTATAGAGGGGGCAATTACACCCGAATTTATTGCGCAATCCCTAGCGAAGCACCAAACGAAGCACAGCATTGGCGCCCATAATATATTTTTAGGCCAGGTGCGCGCAGACGAAGTTGATGGTCAGAAGGTGAAAGGGATTGAATACACTTGCTATATAGAGCTTGCGAACTCACAGCTAGAAACCATTAGGGAAGAGACTTTTCAGAAGTACAAACTCACCTGCATGCATGTCTATCATAGCTTAGGCTTAGTGGAGGCCGGCGAAGTGTGCCTGTTCGTCTTTGTTTCTGCTGAGCGGCGAAAAGAAGTGTATGCAGCCACAGAATATTTGGTGAACCGCGTGAAAGAAGAAGTGCCCATTTTTGGGAAGGAAATATTTGACAATGAAACCCATCAGTGGAAAGTAAATCAATAGTTATGGTAGATATTACGCATAAAAGAACCACCCTTCGAAAGGCAACGGCTTCAGCTCGAGTCAAAGTTAGTAAGCCAGAGACCATAGAGGCCCTTCAGAAAAACCTAGTTCCCAAAGGAAATGTTTTTGAAATGGCAAAAACAGCCGGTTTGTTTGCCGTTAAAAATACACATACCGTCATTCCCGATTGCCACCCTTTACCGGTGGAGTATACCTCTGTGGATTATGAGGTGGATGACTTGTACATCACCATCTTGTTTACCGTGAAAACCGTTTACAAAACGGGTGTTGAGGTTGAGGCCATGCACGGTGCATCTGTCGTTGCGCTAACCATGTACGACATGCTTAAGCCTATTGACAAGGGAATTGAAATACACGACATCAAGCTGCTCCAAAAGTCCGGAGGAAAAAGCAGTTATCAAAATCGATTTCCCAGCCCCATTCGAGCGAGTGTGCTGGTCTGCTCAGACACCATCTCTGAGGGGAAAAAGAAAGACCGTGCAGGACAAGTAATCATTGAACGACTCAAAGCGCATGGTTTTGAGGTGATCGACTACGACATCATTCCGGATGAGATAGAGCAAATACAGAGTAAAGCACTGGAGTATGCGACCCAACAACAGCTGGTGATTTTTACTGGCGGCACGGGTCTGTCGGAAAGAGACGTAACTCCCGAAGCTTTAGCGCCCATCCTAGAACGGAGAATCCCCGGAGTAGAAGAGGCGATTCGCAATTACGGACAGGACCGAATGCCTTATGCCATGTTATCGAGGAGTGTTGTGGGCACCATTGGAAATTGTTTACTCATCGCTCTACCCGGATCTACCAACGGTGCACGAGAGTCTATGGATGCGATTTTCCCACACATTACGCATGTGTTTAAAGTGTTAAAAGGATTTACGCACAATGCATAAACCCTCCGATATATTGGTAGATTCCATGGGGCGTAAGCACAATTATTTACGCATTTCCCTTACGGAAAAGTGCAATTTGCGTTGTAGCTACTGCATGCCTGCTGAGGGGCTGCCGCTGATGCCAAAGAAGCATCTGATGACGCGTGAGGAAATTTTTAGGCTGGCCCAAGTTTTTGTGAAACACGGGGTCGATAAAATTCGGCTGACCGGAGGAGAACCTCTGGTAAGAAAAGATTTCACCCCAATTCTACAAGACTTGTCTACCCTACCCATCGATTTGACTTTAACCACCAATGCCGTATTGGTGGACCGATATATCGACCCCTTGAAGTCTTGTGGTGTTAGAAGTCTTAACGTAAGTCTCGACACCCTTCAGGAAGATAAATTCCTAACGATCACAAAGCGTGATGCCTTTAAAAAAACCCTTCAAAACATTCAGCTGTTGATTAGAGAAGGCTTTCACTTGAAACTGAATGTGGTGTTGATGAAAGGCTTTAACGACAATGAAATAATTGATTTCATATCTTTAACCAAAGCGCTTCCCATCGCACTTCGTTTTATAGAGTTTATGCCTTTTCACGGAAATAAGTGGGATAAGTCACAATTGGTCACCCAAAAAGAAATTCTTCAAACCGCGGCCCATCACTTTGGAGCTGGTCAACTATTTCCTCTAGAAATCGAGGCCAATGCAACGGCAAAAAATTATAAAATAGCCGGCCATAAAGGAAGTTTTGGCATCATCAGCTCTGTCAGTAACCCCTTTTGTGACACCTGCAATCGTATTCGATTGACCGCCGATGGGAAAATAAAAAATTGTTTGTTTTCTAATGATGAGCTCGATCTACTCACACCCTTGCGGGAAAACACCTTTTCAGAAACCCTCATCAGCGATGTGATTTCACGAAAAAAGTCCGTTCGTGGAGGAATGACTTCATTTGAAGCGTTGAATGACCCAAAGAATCACAGTCAGAACAGAAGTATGCTGGCCATTGGCGGGTAGTGGTTGAATGGGCAAACCAACATATTTCCCTTAAGCTCTTGTGAACATCTTCTTTTGAAATGAAGTTTTTGGCGCCCCACATAGAGAACAGACAAAATCTTCTCCCAAGTCGTCGAAAGCCGTGTTGGGTTCAATTTCTTGACTGGGGTCGCCGTATTCCGAGTCGTAAATGGTCAAACACTCCGAACATTGATGTACTTCGTATTCCATAATCTCCGGTTCGGTTTCGGGAAGGACGGTTTCATCCTTTTCGTTCCCCAGCTGATCGAAATACATACGACTCAATTCCATTAACAATCCCGGAAGCTCCACCATGTCTACATCTTGAACGTGAACGATGTATTCTTGTTCGTTGGTGTCGAAGTTTTTGGCGTACAACAGGTTGTAGGTGTCTCGAATTTTATATGCTGAGAGTTCAATGGGGCTCGCATTTTTCTCAACGACAATAGAGGTAAAGTAATTCGTTGTTTTTGAGTTGTTTGAAACCCCAAAGGTCAAGCCGTAGGTGCTGATGTCGTTTTGATCGAAGTTGGTGACTAAGTATTTCTTTAGCTTTAAGGCCTCTTCATCTCCAACAGGTAAGTGCCAATTCAATTCTAGCATGGAGTGGCGTACGTTGATTCCAAACTTCCCCAATAATTTTTCCCACTGGAGTTTGGTGCTCTTGGGAATGTCTTTCACAATGAATGACTTCCAGGGAGTGATGGATATTTTACCAATTTCACAGGTCAGACAAAGGTCGCACATGGCTTTCAGGAAGTCGAGGCTGTAGAGGTTGTTACGCCAATATAAGCCCAGCCAGTATTTGTCGTTACCCGTTCTGTGCATTCCCTCGTAATAGGGGAACGGTTGAAAGGGAATCTCCAAAGGCTTGTCAATGGTAATGTTATTGGTCTGCTCCGCATCATTGACCAGTTCAAAGAGCGTTTCGATGGTTTCGGGCTCTTCCACAAGAAGCTTTTCAATGGCTTTGGTTACCCGAGCCATATCCCAGCTGTAAATCAATACCGGGTAGGGGAGAGTTTCCTTCCATCCGGGCAGTCTGAGGTAGAGGTGCCAGTAATCCTCCTGTTCTGAGGCGATAAAATTGAGGTTCCCGGTAAATACGGGTACCAAATGTTGTTTGGGGTCTGTAATGTTTACTTTCAGTAGCGGAGTTTCTCGAAACTGCTCGAGCACATACAAATACTTGTCTCCCGTTAGCCATGATGTACTGGGCATGATATTGCTGGAGACATAGGAAGAACTGATGTTTTGTTTTTCTGTATTCTCAGGGGTAACCACCTCAAAATCTTTGAACGATTTCAAGGCTTCAGAGCATACTTCCTCGGGGAATAGAATGTCTTGTCGAGACCCAAAAGAAATGGCTTTTAAGCCGATGTCTTCCGTCGTTTGACAGATGGATTTCAATTCTGCAGGCGCCAATACGCCCCCTTTGATGATTAGGCGACTTAATACTTTCATGACACCGGTTCTTTTGTGGCGCTGAGAATTTCTCTCACCTCTGTTTTACAACTTCCGCATCCCAGTCCTGCCCCCGTTTGCTTACACAGTTCCGTAAAGTCGTTGCAGCCTGCTGCAATCGCTTCTTGTAGGTTTCCTTCGCCTACCTGACTGCAAGAGCAAATGAGTTTGCCTTTTACGGGTTCGCTGTTGGAAGCCCCCCGCAGCAGCTGGGTTCTTTTATTTGACAACTCAACTTTGGATTCTATAAGGGTTTTAAATTCCGCAAACTCGGTTTTGTCTCCAATGAGTACGGCACCGATGAGCAAGTCATTTCTTACAATGCATTTTTTATAGTAGCGCATCTGCATGTCCGCCAGAATGATCTCTTCATAGCTGTCGTCATTTTCGGGGACATCAATCTCACCAATGGTGCATAAATTCAGGTCTTTAAATTTGAGGATGTTCATGGCAACAGAGCCTTTGTATTGACTGCTGATGTCTCCTGCAATGTAATTTGCCAGAATTCCCGCTTGCTCTTCAGCGGCAGAGGTGATTCCTAAAAGTTTGTTGTTAAACTCTGCAATCTCGCCAATGGCAAAAACATCCGGTACTGAGGTTTCTAGATGCTGATTGACCTTGATTCCTCGACCGCAAATGATGCCGGCATCCTTGGCAATTTCAATGTTCGGTCGCGTTCCAATGGCGTAGACGATCGCATTCGATTGAAAGGAACGCCCACTTTTTAGGGTGATGTTTAAGTGGTTGGCTATGTCGTCGTTGAAGACCGTGCTTACCTCATTGGAAAAATAAATCTGAATGCCCAAGTCGAGAACGTGCATGGCCAATAGCTTGCTCGATTTCGGATCTAGTTGTCTTTCCATCAGTCTAGAGCTCCTTTGAACGATGCTAATTTTTACTCCTTGTTCTTTCAGTGCAGCAGCCAATTCCAGCCCCAACAAACCTCCACCTACAATCGTTACATGTTTTTCATTTTCAGGTAGGTCAATCTGATTTAAGTACGCTTTAAAGCGATCGGCATCGGGTTTGTTTCTCATCGTGAAGCGTCCTGGAAGATCCAGTTGCACATCCCTTGGGACAAAGGCCCGACTTCCCGTCGCCAGAATGAGTTTGTCGTAGGAGTATACTTCGCCGGAATTGTCAGTAACCTTTTTAGCAACCGTATCTATTTGTTCCAAGGCTACTTCGTCATGCATGTATATGTTCAGCTTGTAAAGTTCTTTCTCCCTAATTTTTTGAAGTTGCTCCCATGACAATTCGTCCGTCACGTATTCCGGAAGCAATACCCGATTGTAAAAGGAGTACTTCTCTTTTGAGAATACATGAATCTCATCTTGCTCGTTGTGTTCTCGATAGTTTTGTACAAAACGGAAAGCGGCAGCTCCCGCTCCGGCAACAACGATTTTATTGACTGGCTTTTTATATTTCTTAATGGATACTCGCGTGTATTTAAAGTCCGGTTCTTTGGACTCGAGGTCTACTATGGTATTCGTTAGGTTGTTGGTGCGGTTTAGGTCGCTTTGAAGTTGTTTCCCCCAATGCATTGGCAAGAACACCACACCCTCTCTCATTGTTTCAGTCACTTTTGCTCTTACCCGAACCATTCCATTCTTACTTTTCACCTCTACCACCTGTCCGTGTTTTATTTTTTGCAGATGTGCGTCTACAATACCAATTTCCAAAACAGGGTCCGGATAATGGGTTTTCAGTCGAGCGACTTTCCCCGTTCTCGTCATGGTGTGCCATTGGTCACGAATTCTTCCGGTGGTTAGTACAAAAGGGTATTCTTCGTTAGGTTTATCTGAGATGTTATGGTCAAAGGAAGCTACGTTAAAGCGAGCTTTTTGAGAGGCGGTGTGAAATTTTTTGTCTTCAAACAATCGCTTTGTTCCGTTTTTGCTGGAAGCATTCACGGGCCATTGGAAGGTACCTTCCGTCTTCAGTCGATCGTAATTCAATTCAGTGATGTCGATGTTTGTGCCTTTGGTCATGGCGCAATACTCTTTGTAGATGTCCTCTGTTTGCGCGTACTGAAAAGCATGATATCCCATTTTTTGTGCGAAATCACATAGGATGTCTACATCAGGTCGCGCCTCTCCTGGCGCCTCAATAAATTTTGGCAAATGGGAAATTCGTCGCTCGGAGTTGGTCATCGTACCTTCTTTTTCGAGCCAGCCGGCTGCCGGAAGGACCAAGTCGGCATATTCGAGTGTGTCGCTTCGGTTCGAGATGTCCTGAACGATGACAAATTTCGCTTTTTTAAGCGCCCTTTCTATGCGATGCATATTGGGTAGGCTTACCATTGGGTTGGTACAGATGATCCATATGGCTTTCATCTTCCCCGATTCCAAAGCATCGAACATTTCGGTAGCGGTGTACCCCGGTTTTGGCGAAATGGACGGTACGCCCCAGAAGTCAGCCACTTCCTGTCTGTGACTTTCGTTAGATAGGTCTTTGTGGACGGCCAATAGGTTCGCCATTCCGCCGACTTCTCGTCCTCCCATGGCATTGGGTTGGCCGGTCAGAGAAAAAGGCCCAGAGCCAGGTTTTCCCACTTGTCCGGTGATGAGCGAAATGTTCAAGAGCGCACAGTTCTTGTTGGTTCCTATGGCACTTTGATTCAGCCCCATGGCCCACATGCTGATGAAGCCCTTGGCATTGCCGATCATGAGCGCTGCCTTTTTGATTTCTTCAACGCTGATGCCACATATCTTGGCCGCCTCTTTTATAGAGGTGCTTTTTACACGCTCTTTATAGGCTTCGAAATTTTCGGTATGTGCTTTGATGAATTTACTGTCAATCTTCTTTTTGTCGATCAGATGTCTTGCGATGGCGTGGTATAGAAAAACATCCGTTCCAGGGATGATCTGTAGATGAAGGTCTGCAAACTGAGCCGTATCTGTTTTTCTAGGATCGACCACAATCACTTTTACGTTGGGATTCTTTTCCTTGTGTTGTTCCAACCTTCTGAATAGAATTGGGTGGCACCAAGCGGGGTTTGCTCCCGTGATGAGAAAGCAATCGGCAAGCTCAATGTCTTCATAGGAAACGGGTACGGAGTCTTCTCCAAAGGTCTTTTTGTATCCCACCACGGCAGAACTCATGCACAGTCTGGAGTTGGTGTCTATGTTATTGGTTCCCAGAAAGCCCTTGCTGAGCTTGTTGGCAATGTAGTATTCTTCGGTAAGGCATTGACCGGAAACATAGAGACCAACGCTGTTGGGACCGTGTTTTTTAATGAGCGATTTAAACACTTTTGCTGCTCGGTCTAATGCCGTATCCCAGTCCACGCGTTCGCGAGGGTAGGCTTTGTTCCAACGCATCTCTGGGTATAAGAGCCGGTCGGAGGTGTCGTTCACCACATAGTGTAAGTTCATTCCTTTGGAACACAACATCCCTTTATTCACAGGGTGGTCTTTGTCTCCCGTTACGGTGACGTTTTCTTGAAAGTCCTTTTGGACTTCAATACCACATCCAACGCCACAGTAAGAACAAGTCGTTTTGACACTTTGTTGTTTCATAGGGCTGCAAGATAGTCAAATTACGTATTTTTATACGTATAAATACGTAAAAATATGACTTGAGTCCTGCGTAATCATGAAGACAAGTGACCCTATAAATCACAATCGATCAGGGATGTTATTGAAAATCAATTGTATTGGAAGCGGGTTCTTTCAAATAAAAAAAAGCACCTACATTTCTGCAAGTGCTTTGTTTTTGTGGGCCCACCTGGGCTCGAACCAGGGACCCCTTGATTATGAGTCAAGTGCTCTAACCAGCTGAGCTATAGGCCCTATTTTTTCAATCTAGCCCTAGGGTGTTGACTGTAAAAATAAGGCTGCAATAATACGCATTATCTTGTTACCTTGCAACGAAAATAGGAGATATGCTACAAGGAGTAAAAAACATCATTTTCGATTTGGGAGGCGTGATTTACGCCATTGACTATCAAAAAACAATTGATGCCTTTGTTGATTTAGGTATTGATGATTTCGAGAATTTGTATGCCAAGGCGGGGCAATCGGATTTGTTTGATGACCTAGAAACGGGAAAGATTTCCAGAACGGACTTTGTGGAACGCATTCAAGGCTTGTTGTCTGTAAAAGTATCTCAAGCGCAAGTGGTGTCGGCATGGAATGCCATGTTGTTGAGATTTATGCCCGATGCGCTGTCTTGTGTAAAAGGTCTGAAAGACGATTACCGAATTTTCCTATTGAGCAATACCAATGAGATGCACATCGCAGAGATCAAGGCTAGGGTGGGTAAAGAAGCTTTTGAGGAGTTCAGTACTCTATTCGAAAAGCTTTATCTGTCGCATGAGTTGGGGCTCCGAAAACCCCATGCAGAGGTGTTTGAGTACATTCTTCAGGAAAAGAGTTTAAAGCCCGAGGAAACCTTATTTATAGACGATTCCATTCAGCACATAGAGGGTGCCCAAAGCCTTGGCTTAAAGGTGCATCATTTGAATGATGAGGAGCGGATATCTCAGCTCTTACCGTGAGGGCAGGGTTTTAAGTTTTCATCCAGGTGAACAAAGACGATGTTGTCTATGGTGATGATGATTTCTTCAGACCCTTTGATACGAGCGACACATTTTACGGTGATGGAAGTTTTTCCGTAGGCGACCGTTTCCAAACCAATTTCTACGATGTCTCCATTGTGTGCTGGTCTTACAAAGTTGGTCTCTGACATGTACTTGGTCACCACATTTTTGGTCTCCAGCTGACACATCACATAGATGGCGGCTTCTTCGTCAATCCAGCTCAGGAGCGTTCCTCCAAATAGTGACCCTCTCGCATTTAAATCTTCCGGTTTGACCAGTTTTCGTGTGTGGTAGATCATTTTTGTCTTCGGTTTTTGTTCTAGGTTATTTTTTGACAAAGTTCAATAAGTACGCCCTTCGTATCTTTTGGGTGCACGAAGCAAACCCATTGGTTGTCTGCCCCTTTTATTGGATGCTCATTGATGATTTTAAATCCTTCTTTTTTGAGTCGTTCCATTTCAGCCTTAATGTCTTCCACGGCAAAGGCGATGTGATGGATTCCCTCGCCCTTTTTCTCTATGAATTTGGCTATGGCACTGTTGGGGTGGCTTGCCTCTAAAAGCTCAATTTTACTTTCTCCGGTTTGAAAGAAGGAGGTGTTTACACCCTCACTTTCCACCGACTCTATTTTGTAGGGCGGGCCTCCCAGAAGCTTTTCATAAACTTCATTTGCTTGCTTCAAGTTCTTTACGGCAATGCCAATATGTTCTATCTTTTTCACCATACTAGGACAGGTTCTGCATATTGTGCAATTTGTGGTAATGTCCTTTTTGTTCTAGCAATACCTCATGGGTGCCTTGTTCTACAATTTGCCCCTCATTAATCACCACAATTTCATCTGCATTCTGGATGGTAGACAGGCGATGAGCAATCACTATGGAAGTTCGGTTGGCCATCAGCTTGGTCAGGGCATCCTGAACCAGACGTTCCGATTCGGTGTCTAGGGCAGAGGTGGCCTCATCTAAAATCAATATCGGTGGGTTTTTCATCACCGCCCGCGCAATGCTCAAGCGTTGCTTTTGTCCGCCAGAAAGTTTGTGTCCGCCGTCACCAATGTTGTGCTCATAGCCATCTTCCAATTTCTCAATGAACTCGTGGGCATTGGCGATTTTGGCGGCTTCAATGACCTTGTCAAGCTCCGGGTTTTCAATCCCCAAAGCAATGTTGTTAAAGATGGAGTCGTTGAAGAGGATGGCGTCTTGGGTGACGATCCCCATTTGCTTTCTCAGGTCAAAGAGTTTGTAATCGCGAACGTCTTTTCCGTCTATCCATAGCGTTCCCTCTTTAAGATCGTAATAGCGGGCAGCGAGGTTTGCAAGGGTAGTCTTTCCACCACCTGATTGACCAACCAAGGCAATGGTTTTTCCTTTTGGTATGTCGAGATTGATGTTTCTTAACACCGATTTGTCGTCGTAAGAAAAGTGGGCGTTTTCAAACCGAATGGAAGTGCCAAACTTTTCGATACCGCAGGCATTGTCTTTCTCTTTCACCTCGATCTCTGCATCTAATACACTTAGAATCCGCTCAGCAGAGGCAGCGCCTTTCTGAATGAGGTAATACCCCTGGGAAAGGGATTTTACAGGCGGTAGAATTTGCGAAAAGATGATGATGAAGCCAATGAATGTCTGTGGGCTTAAGGCAGACAGCTCGGGGTTGTTTTGACTCTCAAAGATGAGGTTTCCTCCGTACCAGATGATAACCACCATCACTAGGGTGCTCAAAAATTCACTCATGGGAGAGGCCAGCTCTTTTCGTCTTAGGATGCTTGCTGTGATCTTTTGGTGCTTTAGGAGTTCCTCTTCGAATTTATCATTGATTTGCTTTTCTGCGTTGAAGGCTTTGATGACCCTGAGCCCTGAAATATTTTCTTCAATGGTCGATAATATTCGAGCAATTTGAGCCTGTCCTCGCGTTGACTTCCTCTTTAGCGTTTTCCCTATGTTTCCAATCACCAGACCGGCAAGAGGGAAGAGGAAGAAAACAATGAGGGTGAGTTTGGCACTCATCGTCATCAAGAAGATGATGGATGCGATGATGTTGATGGGATCTCGCACCAAAACACTTAAGGTGTTGATGATGGTGTTTTCCACTTCGGTGACGTCTGTAGTCATCCTAGAAATCAAGTCTCCCTTCCTCTGTTCCGAAAAATAGGAAATGGACAGGAAGGACATTTTTTCGTGCAGCGCTTTGCGGATGTCCGTCACCACCCCTGTTCGAATGGGAATGAGAACGTATTGCGCAAGGTAGCGGGTTAGGTTTTTTAGGAAGAAAGCACTCACAATCCCCACACAGATGAGCCCTAAGGCATTAGAGTCGCCAACGGATTCAATCATCACTGTGAGTTTGTAGGAAAGGTATTCTTTGATCCACTCCGTGGAGAAGTCTCCCTCCGGAGCTACGGCAACCTTTTCTTGGGTGCCGAAAAGGATTCCCAACATCGGAATGACCAGGGTGATGGAAAACAAACCAAAAAGCACAGAAAGGATGTTAAGGAACACATTGAGAAGTGCCAAATGCTTGTAGGTGTAGGCGAATTTTAGAAGTTTAAAAAATGGCTTCATGAAGGTGAGTCCTTGTCGATTATCGTTACGGTATTATGCAAAGATAAAATTCAAATTGATATGGGTTTCATCTCTAGAGAGTTTTAAGTGATTCATCTTTGTTTATTGGGGTGAATGAGCCCCTTTGAATTCCTGTCTTTTACTGTTGCTAAATTCTTATCTTTACCCCATGGAAAGTACACGTCAAAAAAAAGTGGCCCGTCAAATTCAAAAGGATGTGGCCGAGATTTTATTGCAGAAGACCCCTTCAATAGCTCCTGGGGCACTTATTTCAGTTTCTAAAGTTCGGTTGAGCCCGGACCTGTCTTACGCCAAAGTTTTCCTTTCCGTGTTTCCGCTGAATGATAAGCAAGCCTTTCTAAGTGCTGTGGGTAACCATAGCGCAGAAGTTCGAAACGAATTGGGGCGTCGTGTACGTCATCAACTTCGCATTGTTCCCGAGTTGACCTTTTTTATTGACGATTCTGTGGACTATGCCGAAAACATAGATCGCTTACTTCGCGGAGAAGACACCAACTTATCTGAATAATTTTGAATGTTGCCCTTTACATCGCCCGACGCTATTTATTTTCTTCAAAGAGCAAGAATGCGGTTAATATAATCACGGGTATTTCTGTATTGGGTGTCGCTGTTGGGACCCTAGCACTGGTGGTGGTCTTGTCTGTTTTTAATGGCTTTGAATCGCTCATTAAGTCCATGTACCATGAGGTTAATGCCGATTTTGTGGTGCGCTCGGTAGCGTCGAAAAGTTTTGGCTCTTCAAGCTATGACCTTGAGGAATTAAAGGCCCTTGCGCCCTGGGAATCGATTCAAGAGGTATGTGAAGAAAAGGTGTTGTTGCGCTTTGAGGATCAAGAACAAATTGCAAAACTCAAAGGGGTTCAGCAATGGCCTTCTGATGATTCCCTTCGCATTGAGAAGCACATTTTTAAAGGGCGAAGTTTTAGAGGCAATCAGCGTCAAGACCTCGCCATAGTGGGGCAGGCCCTAGCCCACACCTTATCGATTCCCGTGGATCAGTATTATATGCCCTTGCGCGTTTATGTTCCCAATGTATCAGCAAAAGTAGGATCTCTTGAACGACCTTTTACAGAAGGTTCTTGGTTTGTGTCTGGGATTTATTCCGTTCAAGCGAATCATGACGCTTCTTATGTCTTGTGTTCTTTGAGTTCTGTCCAAGACTTTTTAGGTAAGCAGCAGCAGGTGACCTCGCTGGAGTTCCAAGCGAAGGATGCCAATGCTGAAAACCTTCAGGAGGCGCTTCAGACGTATTTTGGTTCCGATTTTGAGGTTAAAAATCGATATCAACAGCAGGCGTTTTTGTACAAGGTGTTGAAAACCGAAAAGTGGGCCATCTTCTTCATCTTATCCTTTATCCTGCTCATCGCCACCTTTACCATTGTGGCCTCAGTCATCATGATCGTCTTGGAAAAACGCAAGGACATTTCAAGTCTTTGGGCCATGGGTACTCCAGAGCATACCATCCAAAGGATTTTCTTTTATGAGGGATTGCTCATCACCTTTTTTGGGGGAGCTATAGGTTTGTTTTTTGGCGTGGTCTTGTGCTTGTTGCAGCAAAAATTCGGGTTCTTAAAAATTGGCGCACAAGGTTCTTTTGTCATCAATAATTACCCCGTTGAGGTTCAGACGACAGACGTACTTTTGATTATGCTTACGGTACTTTCTTTGGGAATGTTGATCACTTGGATTCCAGTGAGACTGTTGAAGCGAAAGTTTATTCAGGGGTCTTAACAAAATTGGTAGTCGGCAAATTGTTCAGAGATTTCATCCAGAATTTCAAACAGTCGTTCTGGTTCGTCGGTGGTGACCAGTTTTTTTCGGTACTCCTTGATGCCGAACATCCCCTTGAAATAATTGGTATAGTGCCTACGGGTTTCTACCACACCGAGCACAGGGCCTTTCCATTCTAGCGATCTTTGAAGGTGTTGTTTACAGGCAGCGATGCGCTCTTCTATGGAGGGAGGGGCTAATTTTTCTCCCGTTTCTAGGTAGTGTTTTATTTCGTTGAAGATCCATGGGTATCCGATTGAAGCTCGGCCGATCATCATGCCGTCCACATCGTACCTTTCTTTCATCATTTTGGCCTTCTCGGGCGAGTCGATATCTCCATTGCCAAACACAGGGATGTGCATTCTTGGATTGTTTTTCACTTCAGAGATGAGGGTCCAGTCGGCTTCCCCTTTGTACATTTGCTTTCGGGTTCTCCCGTGTATGGATATGGCTTTTATGCCTACATCTTGAAGCCTTTCAGCCACATCTACAATGTATTTACTTTCCTCGTTCCAACCCAATCTTGTCTTTACGGTCACAGGCAGGTCGGTAGATTTTACGATCTCTTCCGTCATGCGAACCATTTTGGGAATGTCTTTTAATATTCCAGCGCCAGCACCTTTACAGGCTACTTTCTTTACGGGGCATCCGTAATTGATGTCGATGATGTCGGGTTTTGCTTGCGCTGTAATTTCCGCAGCTTCGCGCATGGAATTGATGTCGTAGCCAAAAATTTGAATGCCCATGGGGCGCTCGTATTCAAAGATGTCTAGTTTTTGAACACTTTTGGCAGCATCGCGAATCAAGCCCTCTGAGGAGATGAATTCCGTGTACATCAAATCTGCTCCGTGCTGTTTGCAGAGTTCACGAAAAGGGGGGTCGCTAACATCCTCCATGGGAGCCAGCAAAAGGGGGTAGTCCCCAAGTTCTATATTTCCTATCTTTACCACTTCTGAAAAATATTCGCAAAAATACGAAAAACACATGGGATTTAGCCTTGTAGAGAAAACTAGAGGTATCTGGTCAAAGAAAAGTTATTCAACCTTGTTGTATTACTTCCCCATTGTCATTGTGATGGGGCTTATGAGCTCACATATAGTGGGTGCTTTTATTTGTCAGTGGGTCTTTGATATCAGTTTCTTTTCGAGCACAAAGGAGGTTTTTGATCCTGAAAATAAAGACTTGATTGACGCCATGAAGGTGATGCAGTTTTTTAATGCGGTAGGAACTTTTATCATACCGGCATTTGCATTTTTGCACTTGCGAGGTGTGGAAAAGCCTGCTCAGTATTTGAAATGGCAAAACCCTTTGTCCGTGGTAGCGATGCTATCTATGTTGATCATGGCTTTTGCGATGATTCCTGTGGCCAACTTTTTGGGTTTCTTAAACGAAGGTTTATACCTACCAGAGTTTTTGGACTTTCTCAGAGTCATTGAAGAGCAAACCCTCCGCGTAACCGAACAATTTTTAATCATGGATACCTATTTAGATTTGGTGCTTATGATTCTTTTAATAGGTGTCGTGGCTGCCCTAGGTGAAGAACTATTGTTTCGCGGAGTGCTGCAAAATTTATTTCTGGAATGGTGGGGGTCTAAGCATTTGGCCGTTTGGATAACAGCCTTGTTGTTTAGTGTCATACACCTTCAATACCACGCCATTTTACCCCGCTTTATATTGGGTGCCCTCATCGGTTATGTATATGTACAATCGGGCAACCTGAGAAGTTCGATTTATCTTCACTTTTTCTACAACACCACCCTGTTGATCATTACATTTTTAATTCAGCACAGTGGCATCCACTCTTCATGGGAGTTCATTGGTACAGAGCAATTTTTAATTGTACTCTTTTCGATGATTGTTCTGGGCTTATTTCTGTTTAAGGTGCCATTGTCAAAAAGAGATTGACAGGTTTTTCAACAACAAGTCCCCATTCGCAAAACAAATGGGGACTCGGCCAACTTAAAAAACATGTTGAAAATGAAAGTCTTTATAAAACTAGTTGATTGCTGATCTATGCGCAATAGGTGAAATCACTCAATTTTGAATTTGAGTCATAAAAAAAGGGAAGCCATGGCTTCCCTTTTTTTCTTTTCATCCTCAAGATCAATCGACACTTGAATAGGTAGCGTAATTAATCTTGTAGGCCTGCGCTTTCCGTAATTCTTGTTTGATGTCAGTGATGAGGCCCATCTTAGCATCTACATCTGCCTTGATACAGGTAATCAGTTGCGGCTTTTTTTCTTCTGCTGTGGCTTCTCTTTTTGAAGCGACAAATTCTTGAATGTCACTCGCCAATTTGAAGGAGTCATTCAACTGAATTCTAGGTTCCGTTCCAAATTTTGACTGCATGCCTGTAACAGGTGCACCCACGTATATATAGCTACAGAGTGATTTGTCTTCAATTTTTTTCACCTCCGATGCTTGCGGTAGTGCGTTCTCAACCAATAGTGTTGTTTCTCTCATCACCGTGGTGACCATGAAGAAGAACAACAGCATAAAAACGATGTCGGGAAGAGAGGCTGTTGAGATGGCCGGAGTTCCACTCCCTTTTTTCTTCTTAAATCTGCTCATTTAGTTTCCTCCTGCATTTTTGGGTTCTGCTTCAGAAATTTTCTCAGGAAACATCTTTCGGATTTCCTTTTTTCTATCGCCTTTCAGTTCTGTGTAGTTCAGGCCAAATTTCTTTTGCGCTTCTCGATCTCTGAGCTCGCGGTAAGCTGCGGAGAGTTCGTTTTGGACTTTGATGTACATCTCGTAGGAAGTCCCACGGTCGTTTTGAAGCGAAATAATGGCTTTTTGAGGGTTGTCAGATAAGGAGGGGTTTTTGCCCCAGTTGTCTAAAAACTTTTTGGCTCCCGCTCTCAATTGAGAGATCTCCATCAATTCTTCTTCCACCAAAAGTTGGTCTTTAGCATTGACCAATACCACATATATGTTTTTGGCTTTGATCTGAGAATCATCAATGATCTGCTCCTCATCTTCAGGCATCGCAGGAAGTTTTCGGACTAGGCCGGTGTCAACATCCATCGTGGTGGTGACCAGGAAAAAGATGAGTAGCAAAAATGCGATGTCTGCCATCGATCCTGCGTTAATTTCGGGTAATGATCTTCTAGACATTGCCTATTTGTTAAGCATTTTTGATACCTCTGTATAGACTGTAGTCAGTATCGCTCCAACGGCCAATACATAGAATACAATAAGACCTGCGCCAACTTGTCTGGACTGTGATTCGGTCACATCGAATTTCATAAAGTGATCCGTCACCTCATCAGATGCAATAAGTAGAGCAATGATGTAGATGAGCAACAATGCCCCGACAGTAATTCCTACTTGCTTCGCCTTTTTGGGATGCGAAATCAAATGTTTTATTGGAAATGCGATCGCAGATATCGTAGCCGCTGCGATTAAAATGTAGGTAAGAATAATACCGTAATTTGCCATGAAATCTCCCATTTCAATATGTTTTAACGGTTTGTATGTTATTTTTTAGCTGCTTCTTGTCTTGCCAAGATGTCAATCAGTGTGATCGAGGCATCTTCCATGGAGTTGACAAGGTTGTCTATCTTAGCGATGATATAGTTGTAAAATACCTGAAGGATCATGGCTACGATCAAACCAAATACCGTAGTCAATAAGGCTACTTTAATACCTCCAGCAACGAGTGCAGGAGAAATGTTGTTGTTGGCTTCAATGGCATCAAAGGCGCCAATCATTCCGATTACGGTACCCATAAACCCGAGCATAGGCGCTAAGGCAATAAATAGCGAGATCCAAGAAGTGTTGCGCTCCAATCGACCCATTTGAACCGATCCGTATGCAACAATAGATTTTTCAACCATGTCTAAGCCCTCTGATGAGCGCTCTAGTCCTTGGTAAAATATAGAGGCTACTGGGCCTGGCGTGTTGCGGCAAATTTCTTTTGCATCTTCAACGCCACCCTTATTTAATGCTTCGTCGATATCTCCTAGGAGTTGGTCGGTATTTGTCGTCGCTAAGTTCAAGTAGATGATACGTTCAATACACAGTGCCAAGCCTAAGATGAGCGCAATCAATACTATACCCATGAATCCGGCACCCCCTTCAATAAACTTTTCCTTGAGCACTTGGTGGAAACCGGCTTCCGGCACTTCTTCTGAAATTTCTTCAATGGGAGCAGGTGCAGCCGCTTCAGCAACAGTGTCAGTGGTTAAAGAATCTACAGCCGAGCTGTCTGTGGTGATTTCCGTATTTGAAGAAGTCTCATCTTGAGCTAATGCGTCCAAGTTATTGATGTTCAGCAAGCCAAAGATTGCCAATAGGGAAAGTAATTTTTTCATTTTTGTTGGTAATTTGTTGAATAAATGAACTTGTTTTTACAAAACTAAACAATTCCTTCAATAACTAAGCCGAAATTTAGTTCTCATCTATCTAAAGTTGAGTTTCTAATGCTTTGCATGTGCCATGCTTGTGTTTTATATGTTTGGCGAGGTTGATTAATAGCCTTAAATTTGTGTTGTTGAGAATTTCACCATGCAGACATTCCCATAAACAGCAGGGATGCTTCTCCTTGGAGCTTCATTTAAATATTGCTGATGCTTAACTATTTATCGATTTTTTTTACTGATGGTATATACTTCTACTAATGCGCAGAACACCCAGGTTATTGTCGATTTTACAGACAGCCATAAAACTCCATCTTGGGAGGTGTTTAGCGACGGCGTGATGGGGGGCGTTTCGGAAAGTGTGTTCACCAAAGATGCAGAGGGCTCTGGTATATTCTCCGGGCATGTTTCTACGGATAATAACGGTGGTTTTGCCGGTGTTCGTTGTCGTCTGAACGTGGATTTAACGCTGCGGAAAAGATTTGTACTCCACCTGACTGGAGATTCAAAATCCTATCAATTTAGGATCAAACACAAATCTTCAGATGCGCATTCCTATGTATATGCTTTTGAAACCTCAGGCGAAAAAGAGAGGGTCGTTATTGATATTGATGCATTCGTTCCAAGATACAGAGGGCGGGATATAGATAGGCCCAATTTTAATGATGCTTCACTTGAGGAAATCTGTTTTTTAATCGGGAATAAGGTAGATGAGGATTACCGACTGCAAATTCATAAAATAGAAATTGAGTAGCGCTTATAAACTATGACATCGAAAACGCCCATATCCATATTCTGGTTTCGCAGGGACTTGAGACTTCAGGACAACACTGCACTTTACCATGCATTAAAGCAGGGTCATCCCGTCTTGCCCATTTTTATTTTTGACAAGGACATTGTTGAGGTTTTACCAGAGGACGATCCCAGAGTGAATTTTATTTACGATACCCTTGCTGATATTGATAAAGAGCTAAAATCATTGGGCAGTTCTTTGTTGATTTTAAAGGGTAAAGTTGATGAGGTTTGGCAATCCCTGTGTAGAGATTATACCATCTCTGATGTGTTTTTTAATAGAGATTATGAGCCTTATGCCCGCCAGAGGGATGCAGGGATTGAAAAACAATTGACAGGCGCTGGAATAATGGTTCATTCGTTCAAAGATCAGGTAGTTTTTGAGCCCCATGAGGTGTTGAAGGCCGATGGGAACCCTTACACAGTATTTACGCCCTACAAAAGAAAGTGGCTGCAATTGTATGATTTGGTTACGATCTATGACGCTCCAGATGGATCTTCGTTTTTACAAATCACAAATGAAATTCCGACAAAAAATGCACTTGGGATTAAGGTGTCTGAGATCAAAGTCATGCCCTATGATTTGAAAGTCGTTACAGATTATGCCAAGTACAGAGATTACCCATCCATCAATGGGACTTCACGCTTGGGCCCATATTTGCGTTTTGGACTCGTAAGTGTTCGTACCCTCATGTCTAATATAGGCTCTGTGTCGGAGACTTTTACCTCTGAACTCGTTTGGAGAGAGTTTTTCATGCAGATCTTGTACCATTTCCCTCATGTGGTCAAAGAAAATTTCCGACCTAAGTACAATGCCATTGAGTGGGTAAATGATGAAAAGATGTTTGAATTGTGGAAATCCGGAAAAACAGGATATCCCATTGTGGATGCTGGCATGCGTGAGCTGAATCAAACGGGGTATATGCACAACAGGGTGCGTATGCTCACAGCAGGCTTTTTGTGCAAGCACTTACTTACGGATTGGAGATGGGGCGAAGCGTACTTCGCAGAAAAGCTGATGGACTACGACCTATCGGCCAACAATGGGAACTGGCAGTGGGCTGCCGGAACTGGGTGTGATGCAGCTCCCTATTTTCGTGTATTTAACCCAAGTACTCAGGCAAAGAAGTTTGATGCTCAATTGGAATACATCAACAAATGGATTCCTGAACTTAATTCCCTAGAGTACCCACAGCCCATAGTTGTCCATGAACATGCCAGAAAAAGGGCATTAGAAACCTATAAAATAGGACTGGCTAAATACTAGCTAAATCTTACTTTTCCTTTAGGGTATCTTTTTTTCCACAGCTGGATGCTTTCCATGTTAGGAAGGCTAATCTTGATTTTTTCTGTGTAGAAGACGATTTTCGGCTGTCTTTCTTTAATTGCTGAAATCAAATCTTCGGCTCGCTTGGTTGATAATCTTCTTCGGCTCATAATTTGTATATTAAATTCTTGGTAAAGTTATACAATTTGTATAAATTTGACAAACAAAACGTATACAAAATGAAGAATTACTTAATTATAGGGGCCTCAGGGGGGATCGGACAAGCCATAGCAAGCCAGCTTCTTTACAAAAGCTACGCTGTTTATGCTACATTTTGTTCAAATCCCATCTCACTAGAGCATTCTAATTTGACGACAGGACATTTTGATGTTCTCAATTCTGATGAGTTTTCTTTCGATTTGCCTGAGGTTATTGACGGATTGATTTACTGTCCGGGAACGATCAACCTAAAACCGTACAACGCTCTTAAGGATTCAGACTTTCTACATGAGTTCCAAGTCAACGTCATCGGTTTTAACAAAGTCATGAAGCTTGCTTTAAGAGCGCTGAAAAAGTCAGAAGGATCTTCGGTAGTAGGATTTTCTTCCGTCTGTGCACAGAATGGCTTTAGCTTTCATGCCTCTACGGCAGCCTCGAAGTCGGCCTTGGAAGGCTTATTTGTTTCTCTAGCAAAAGAGTTTTCACCCAAAATACGTTTTAACATCATTGCACCATCTATTATTAACACCTCCTTAAGCGCTCATCTGCTTAATTCAGATTCTAAGAAAGATCGCATTGCGGCAAACCATCCGATTCCTCGTGTGGGGACTGCAAACGATGTCTCTTCCTTAGCATGTCATTTGATTTCTGATGATGCTTCATGGATTACTGGGCAAGTATTTGCCGTTGACGGAGGTAAATCTAAACTACTATAACATGAATTTATTTAGCTTTTTTTCGCCCCGCAAGAAATTGCAACGCAAGTACAAAAACCTGTTGAAGCTTTCACACAAGTATTCACGTATCGATCGTAAGATATCTGACCAATACTTTAATGAAGCTTACAAGGTGCTCCAGTCTCTCGAGAAATTACAAGGATGAAATGGTTATCAGTACTCACACTTATACTTACGTCAATGAGCATTACAGCACAAAGCATTCATGAGTTGAGTTACCTCTCGATTGATGGAGAAACAATTTCAATGAAATCCTACGAGAACCAATATGTCTTGGTGGTTAATGTCGCTTCATTTTGTGGCTATACTTCCCAATACGATGCCTTGCAGGAGCTTCATGAATCTCAAGAGAATCTGAATGTC
Organism: Flavobacteriales bacterium; assembly: GCA_022425195.1. Taxonomy (GTDB): domain Bacteria; phylum Bacteroidota; class Bacteroidia; order Flavobacteriales; family UBA7430; genus UBA7430. The sequence goes on from JAKMFX010000034.1 coordinate 48,357, forward strand.
ATTGCATTTCCCTGCAACCAATTTGGAGCCCAAGAGCCAAACTCGGAGTCGGAAATTAAGGAATTTTGTTCTACAAAATTTTCCGTTGACTTTCCTATGTCGTCCAAAGTTGATGTGAAAGGATCGAAAGTCTCGCCCATCTATCAATGGCTTACGCAGAAAGAACTCAACAAACTTGGAGACTTTGAAGTCTCGTGGAACTTCAACAAATTTTTGGTAGGCCCATCAGGAGAGTTGATCGCTCACTTCCCGAGTAGTGTAAAACCTTTGAGTAACGAAATCACAAAACTCTTAAAGTAATATGTCGCATTTTCAGCTCACAAAAGTTCAGGACTTAAACACCGACCTAGATACCATCTGGGACTTTGCCTCTTCGCCTAAAAACTTAAAAGAGATTACGCCGGACCACATGTTGTTTCACATCACTTCTGAGGTGGCAGAAAAAATGTATCCGGGAATGATTGTGACCTACGAAGTGGCTCCTTTGCTCGGGATAAAATTGGCCTGGGTGACGGAAATCACACAAGTTAAAGACAAGCATTTTTTTGTGGATGAACAAAAAGTAGGTCCCTACACTTTGTGGCACCACCAACACTTCTTTGAGGCGACGGAAACGGGAGTTCGGATGACGGACATCATTACGTACAAACCGCCTTTTGGGATTTTCGGAAATCTATTGAACAGCTTAGTAATAAAAAGGCAATTAAATGCTATTTTTGACTATCGGAAGAAAGTGATGAATCGATTATTTAATGATTCAAAACCCCTTTGATACGTCTCATCCGTTTAGATGAAAGTTATGGCACAGTATAGTATAGAACAGTTTTCTCAAATCACAGGAATTCCAAAAATCAACTTGCGAACCTGGGAGAATAGGTATGAATTTTTAATGCCTAAGCGTACAGATACCAACATCAGGGTTTACAATGATGAACTTTTGGTGAAAGGAATCAATACCCAGTTTTTGTTGGCGAACAACTTTAAGATTTCTCAGGTCAGTAAAATGACGGAAGAGGAAATGATATCACAGGTAGATTTCCTTGGGGAAGCCAAAGACATCCATGTAAAAGGAGGGTATTACATCAATAAGTTTTTAGAATCAGCAGTCAACTTTGACGAGTATTCTTTTCACAAGACTTTTGACAAAGGCTATGTGGACATGGGGATCATTTCCTTTTATGATCTCGTTCTGATCCCTCTGTTGCAAAAAGTCGGTTTGCTGTGGCTGGTGAGTAAAATTTCACCCTCACAAGAGCACTTTTTATCCGAGTTAATCAAACAAAAACTTTGTGCTTTAACCGATGCCATTGGGGCAAACAAAAAGTCGAAAAAAAGCACCTGGTTGCTTTTCTTACCCGAACGTGAGTTCCATGAAATCGGATTGCTTTTTGCTAAATTTTTATTGGTTCAAAATGGGTACAATGTCATCTATTTGGGAGATAACCTACCCCTAGATTGTTTGGCTGAGGTTTCCGACAAACAAAAAGCAGAAAACCTATTGTTCTTTTCCATTTCAAATGTAAGCCTTTCAAGCATCAAAAATCATGTTGAAAGGTGCAAGGAATACTTTCCGAAATCTAAAATACACGTGGTGACCAAAGGAACTAACCTGATGGAATTTAGTTCAGAGCATAAGGATGTTGCGTTTGTACATAATCTTGACGAATTCGTTGCCTGCATCAAATAATACCTTTCTTAAGACTCTTTTATTCTATTACGACTTTCCTAAAAACAAGAACACCAAGAATTGAAAGATTCAACTCTTGGTGTACATTGTGCTATTAAAGGCTTTCTTATTTCACAAACAAATACCCCCTCATCATTTGTGAATGTCCTGGATAGCTACAGAAGAATTCATAATTTCCTTTAGCAGGAGCTTCGAATTCAAGCGTTACGGATTCGCCAGGATTGGCGATGTCAGATGCCGCAACGAGATCTTTATGATTTGGAATGAACTGATTGTCAGCACCCGCTTCAATGGCTTTCATGGCAACTTCCTTACGAGTACCATAGTTGCAAATTAATATGTTGTGAATCATCGCAGGGTCTACACCTTCATTGTATAGCTCAATGCGTACCCATGATCCTTCTTCAACGGTAATGTTTTTTTCACTGAACATCATGTCTTGCATGGTATTTCCAGTCGCACTAAGTTCGAATTCTTCCCAAATCTTTTCTTCTTCTTGCTGAACGACTACAGGTGCAGGTTCTGCTGTGGTCTTTGTTTCTGAAGGTCCGCAGCTGGCCGCCACTAAAATACATGCTGCTACTAATGTCTTTGTATATATTTTCATGTCTTATGATTTTGATACAAATTTAGTGTATAATTATTTAATACAAAAGTTATGCAAGATAATTTTAACGAAAGCGTTATTTTGCCAAACCTAAATGAGGGCTTAGGGCTGAAACTTTGATTGTATTTTAATGAAAGATGGGTTACAGAGAATACAAGGCAAGGGCAAATTTTATGCTCCATCCAAGTGTGCGTATCCAGTTGCTATGAATTAAGCTGTTGATTCTTCCTGCGTGGTAAGCTTTGGCGAGTTTGTTGTGAAGCGGTACTTGAATCAAAAAGGTACTGAGCCAAATCATAATGACCAGAACAGCACTTGCGATGTGTATCGTGTTTGTGGGGTCTTGAAAGGTGAGTATGCTGATGACAATCAGTTCGAAAACCATCAAAGGCCCTACCAATGGGGCTATGAAGCCGGTGTAAGTGGCATGGTAATCTGTAAACGCGTCTTTTGGTATGGATTTTAGCAAGGGGTAGCTGATGAATTGAGTCATCAGAATAATTCCCATTAGAATTCCGCTGAGCGCAAGATTTAGGATGTCCATATAGATCCGGTTTTATGAATTTTCCCAAGTACCTTCTGTGTGGTACAGTTGAAAGCGAGAGAACAGTTCTTCGCTATACCAATTATAGGTTCGGGTCATTTCAATGGCTTTTTTGTGTGCTTTACTTTCGTAGGCATATTTTTTAATGGCTTCTGCGTTGTCCCATATGCTGAAGGTTGCCATTTGTTTAATCGGCATCTCACCAATTCCCTTTTTGAATTTTAGGCCCGCTGCGTTTTCTATAGGTTTTTCAGCTGTGGGTACATAATTCCAAAATTTAATCAGGTGTTTGGTCTTTATGGTGGCTCTGGTGATGACCGCTATGGGAAGATCTTCAGTACTCAGTGAGGTAGATTTGACAAAGGGTTCTTTTTGAGACCACTGACCGTGTGCGGCAATGTTTTTCAGGAAATAGGTAATTTTTTCGGACGCCTTGTTGTTGTAGCGTTCCATCAGTTCCGATTTCGCAAGAAAGTCTTTTGCCTCAGACTCGGATTTCCAAACTTGAAGCAGGCAATACGTCGACCAATCCGGAAAGGGATTGAACCCCGATTTGTTTCCCGTGCCCATCAGTTTGTAGAACTCAAGGCCCCTCACATCATTCAGGTCTTTATGGGCATATTGCATCATTCCAAAGGCCCAGAATTTAGTGCTTAGGCCGTTATATCTAAAAAAGGTAAGTGTCGTTATTTGGTTTTGCTGGCTCATAATGTTCTTTTGTAAGGGCGTAAAAAAGAGCTGAGGCGCTTTATAAGTGTTTTGGTAAAGGTGACGCGCGGAACCGCAAGTATAATGCTTAAGTCTTCGGCAAAGGAGGAAGACTCATCCAAGAACTTCAACAAGGTTTTTACGTCTGTTTTATCGAAAAGTCTTGAAAACAATTCTGCACCTCGAGCATTGTCATTGGCCAAAACATCCAATAAAAGTAGGTCATAGCCATTGTATTTGGTGCTGCTGTCAAAGTTTCTCAGATCCGATTGGCTTTTTAAGAAAGGGACGAGTTCTTTTGTTTTTTTTGCGCAATTGTAAAACGTATATCCCGTACTGGCCTTGGTCCACCCTCCGTTGGTTCCTATGTGAAGAATGTTCTTTGTGTTGTTGTTTCTAAATGGAAAGGCCGTCATGGGAATGGCGCCTTGTTCTTTTCTGTCGATCGTATACTCAGTGATTCCTCGTTTCTCTAAGTAATCTTTAATGCCGGCCTCATAGGTCTCTTTGCTGAGTAATTTTTCTGAAAACAGGGTGTACTCAAAAAGGGCTTCATTTTCGCTTGTGGGCAAAACATACATGAATCTGGTGTTTCCCTCTTGAGGGATGTTGAAATCCATAAATGTAGCTGTGGAAGGGTCAAAAAATGGTTTTTTGGTTTTGATGAACCAACCCACAAAGTGTTGTTGAAGTACGGGGTACTTCTTTTGTGTTTTATAATCGGTGTAGTCGGAAATGCTATTGAATACTTTTGATGCTCGAAAGTGCTCTCCATCCGTATGAACACGAACACCGTCTTCATCAGCTTCGAGGCTCCTAACAGTTCCTTTTTGGAATTCGATGTGGGATTTCGATTCTATCACGGCCCATATTTTTTTATAAAAATCGGTGCTTAGAATCATTTTGTAGGTGAAGGGCTGGATGGGAATTGTCTTTTCAAGTCCTTGCCCTGCCACATATATGGAGTTCCACGATTTTGAAACGATCTCATCCCATTCGCCACCGTCCGCTTCCCAAAAACACCAGGTGCGATCTTCCTGTTTTCTTTTTTCTGGGTCGATGATGAGGATTGATTTTTCATCAAAGAAAGAGTCCTTTGCCATTCGGTAGGCAAGCATCAATCCGGCAGCACCCGCTCCGGTAATTATATAATCGAAGTTCCTCATTTAGAAAACTAAAAATACAGCGAAAAATACAAATATAGATGCGAACACATGAAAAGAGATTTTTGCTTTAGAGTCGACCTCATAAGATTGGTAGCCTAAGTGAGCCAAACTACCTATGGCAAACCAAGCCAAGTAGTTTTGCAAGGGAACGATGCCCCCTTCAAACGCCCAAAAGTCAAACCTGGGTGCTGAGACTTCGATGACGACATCCAAAAGCGTCATGATGAAAGCGCCTGCACCTATTCTGATCCATTTGTTTTTGCTGAGGTATTTTGCCAGGTCTGCCGTCACCATGGTGAGCATACACCAGTTGAGGCAAATGATAAGGGGCACACCCAGCACTTTGAAGCCCAAATTCGCCCCGTAGGAATAGGTCCCGAAAAGAAGCCCATAGTTGACGCCCAGCGCTTCTGTGATAAATCCCAAAAGAAAGGGGATGGCAAGTGCGTGAACAGTGTGCTTTGAAACGCCTTTTAGGTGGATGCAAAGGATGACAAAACTCAAGCTGAGGTTCAGTGGAGTGAGCATCAGGAACCAATCTTTTGCCGGCGAGAGTATGCCTATGATGCCAGAGATGGTGAACAACCAAAGCAGTCCTATAGAAATTTTTGTTTTTTGCATTAGCTATGATTTTTAGAGATCATTTCGGCCACAATTTTCCCGGACAACAAGCACAGTGGAATGCCGCCCCCCGGATGAACACTTCCTCCACAGAAATATAAGTTTTCGATCGAACTGCTGAAGTTGGGGTGCCTTAAAAAAGCGGCAAATTTTGAATTGCTGGCTGCGCCGTATAAAGAACCTTGATGGCTTTGTGTTTTTCTTTCGATCCGCTTTGGATCTAAAATCGATTCGTAGGTGATGAGTTTTGAAATATCTTCCCCCAGGATTTTGCTTAGTTTGCGAACGACATTTTCACGAGTACGGTCAATCAGCTCGTCCCAATTTTGTCCTGTATTCCCGGGAACATTAATCATGGTGAACCAGTTTTCGCAACCTTCGGGAGCATCATTCGCCTCCTCTTTAGAGCTGATGTTCACATATACGGTTGGATCGTCGGAAATGGTTTTCTGCTCAAAAATACAGTCGAACTCCTTTTTGTAATCACTGGAGAAAAAGATATTGTGCAGGTCCAGTTGTTGGAATTGTTTTTTGATGCCCCAATAAAAGATGAGTGCCGAACTGCTGCGCTCTTGTTTGAGTACTTTTTCAGGGGCCTTGTGTTTTTTTAAGAGTTTACGGTAACTGGGGACCACGTCGGCGTTCGAAATCACAAGATCTGCCCAGATGGATGCTTCTGGAGTTTTAATGCCCAGAACGCGATCACCTTCCGTTTCAATTTCTTCGACTTTGGTGTTAAATACAAATGTTACACCCAAATCTTTTGCCAGATGGTACAGGCATTCTGTGATTTTGTGCATCCCTCCAATGGGGAAATATGTACCTAGAGACTGCTCCAAATGGGGAATCATAGACATGATTCCAGGTGTCTGGTAGGGGGACGAGCCGTTATAGGTGGCAAAGCGATTGTAAAACTGCACCAATTTTGGGTCTTTGAATACCCTTTCGTTATGCTCCGATAGGCTGCTGTTGATGTTTAAGTAGGGAATGCTTAAAAGCGCTTTCACCATATTTTTGGAAAGGTAGGTGCTTAATTTGTGCAATGACTTTTCTAAGAAGAGGGAGGCAGTGGCCTCGTATTTTTTTTGGCTGTTTTTCAAGTAATTGCGCATGGTTTCTTCAGAGACATCAAAGGTTTTTGAGGCACTCCTAGCGAATTTCTCTGTGTCGGAAGGCGCCGAAAAGGTGGTTCCGTCATCAAAAAAATAATGGCAAATGGTTGATTTTTTTCGATACTTGAAGTAAGATGCAATGGGTTTATTCGCCAGTTCGAAAAGCTCTTCAATGAGCTTGGGTAGGGTAAACAGTGAGGGCCCCATGTCAAATCGATAACCCTCTGCAGAAAATTCTGTGAGCTTCCCGCCCGGGTAGGAATTGGCTTCGTAAACGTGGACTTGATGCCCTTGGCTTCGAAGTCGGATGGCGGCGGATAAGCCAGCAATTCCAGCGCCTACAATGATGATTTTTCGGTGTTCCATCTACCGTTAAATATAAGATGAAATTCAGAATTTGTAGGCATGTACCTCAAATTCTTTGACAAGGATTTTTTTGCCCTCCAAGAGGAGTGATTCCTTTCCATACCCACTACATGGCGGCATGAGGAAAGGTGTCGTAACCTCGGTGTTTGGCAAAGTTTTTCAGGAAGGTCAGATGCCCTTTCTTACTTTTGATTTCCATTTTTATCGAATGTGTACCCATCTGCAATTCAAAGTATCTGTCGTTGGTTTGAAAAGTGATTTGGTTGTACCGCCCCACAATGGCATATTCATCGTTTAGGTAGCGGAAGTAAAAAGCCATTCCCTCTTTTTTCAATTCGAAGTTACCGTGCAGCAAATCGTTGGATTTCTCCTCGCTGATTCCTATGCTTTCTGGATTCAGTTCGAGAATCTTGTATTTGGGAGATCCGTAGATGCCCAATCGTATTTTCTCAAATAGAGAATAGGAAGGGCCTGTGATGCGATTCATTTCTATTTCTTTCTTTTTACGATCGATACTTGTTTTGAATAGCATGGTCTCAGGATTTGGTTTTTACAAATTTACGCATAACTTTTTGTAACTAAAGTCCTGCAAATGATTATTTGTTGCTGTTTTTTCATAGGTATAACAGATATGAAGTTGAATGAGTTACCTTTGTTGAGAACTCCAATATAGACCCTAAAATGAACAAAATACCAATCCCCTTTTTTCTTTTTTTAAGTTTCTCATTGAATCTACTCGCACAAAACTTTGAATTGGTTTGGGAAGATGGATTTGATGGTACTGAATTGGACGCTTCCAAATGGGCCCATGATATTGGAACTGGAAATCAATACGGTTTGACCGGATGGGGCAATGGAGAATTGCAATGCTACCAGAGAGAAAATACCCTGGTATCGGATGGAACGCTCAAAATCATCGCAAAAGAGGAGCCTGATGGCGTAGCTGATCCCTTCAGTACTAGAGTCATGAATTATTCCTCCTCAAAGATCATTACCGCAGGCTTGTACACTTTCCGATACGGCCGCGTTCAAGCGCGAATCAAAACCCTAGTAGGTCAAGGCTTTTGGCCGGCCTTTTGGATGCTGCCTACCGATGGTAGCTGGCCTTGTGATGGCGAGATAGACATCATGGAACAGGGAAACAGAATCACCGGAAATACAGAAGCAGAAATCACCACCGGAGCGGCACATCTAGGGCCTTGTTCTCAGGGGGGCAGTACCTATCGAACCTATTCAAGAACTATAGAAAGCGGCTCATATGCCGATGATTTCCATGTGTATGAAGTGCGGTGGGAGCCGAATAAGATCAGCTGGTATGTGGATGATGTCTATCTCTTCCACGTAACTCCTGACGATTATCCCTCCGAATATACCTGGCCCTTTAATACAAGCGAATGGTTCTTGATGATTAACCTTGCCATTGATCAAGATGGACCGAATGCAGAAACACAGTTTCCTTCTCAGATCGAGGTGGATTGGGTTCGAGTGTATCAAGAAAGTGCTGAGGCGCCCGAATGTACTGACAGCGAAGCTCACAATTATAATACGGATGCCCTTACGGATGACGGTTCTTGTTTGTACGAGGTAAACTTTGAGGTAGACATGAACTGTGCCTCTTTCCGACCTGAATACGTGAGCGTAACGGGCATGGATGAGACCGCTTGTGGTTCGGGAACGATTTTACAAGAAATTGGAGATTCAAAGATTTGGACCGGGACGGCCTATCTTCCAAAAGGTGTTTATCACTACAATTACTGTGCGGATGGTGGAGACCACCATGAAGACCTGCTTACTTATGCCAAAGACCAGGCCGATTGGTCATGTGTTGCCAGCACGGATTCCACGACATTTGCGAAAAGAGAAGTTATGGTAGATGGCACCACACAAGTTTCGGAGGTATGGGCGTCATGTACATCTTGCGTCGTGTACAGTGGTTGTATGTATGCTTCAGCTACAAATTACAATCCCAATGCAAACGTCCAAGCCATGGATGATAATGGAGGTTGGTTCTGTAATTTCGAGTCTTGTGATCAGGCTCCCGTAGAAGGATGTCTTTGGATAGATTATTTCTTTCCCTTTGATGAGAACACCAACAGAGGACTCTGTCAATTTTGGGGAGGGCTAATTTGTTCAGATTCCCCTGACGTATACGGCTGTATGGATGCCAATGCACTTAATTACAATGCCCTTGCCAACATTCAGGCTGTAGATCAGTGGGATAACATTTTGTGTACTTATGCCACTTGTGATGATGTCCCTGAGATGGGATGTAAGTATTCGGCAGCATTTGCTCCTTTTCACGCCAATTTTGGCGCGGGGAATTGTTCCGAATATGGAGGAACTCCTTGTACGGACCCTTCAGAGGGATGTATGGATGTGAAAGCCTCAAACTACAGTACCATAGCTACGAAACCGGGTAAAGACCAATACGGGAATTCAGTATGTATTTATACTTCTTGTGATGATATTCCGGATGCAGGAGGCTGTATGTATAAGGAAGCTTACGCCCCCTACAATGAAGGTTTTACCCCCGAGAATTGTGTGGGCTATGGGGGAACGGCTTGTAAAAATACCCTTGCCATTGAAGAGTTCAAATGGCAATTTACTTTGGTGCCGAATCCTTCAGAAGGCCATTTCTATGTGAAGGCTGAAGAAGTCCTTGAGGCACTCGAAATCTATGACCTCACCGGACATTTGGTGTATCAGAATGCCTTCCATTCAAAAGAAGCTGAATTTGATCTGAGCCATCTCAGCTCCGGGTCGTACTTTCTAAAAGGCACCTTTTTAAGCGGTCAATCCACCACGAAGTCCTTGCTCATTTGTAAGTAGGGGTTTATCGTTTTTAGCCAACTAAAAAAGGCTTAATAAAACTCATTTTTAGGGTCGGGGCCGTAGGGATTGTCTCCTTCGTCTCCTTCAGACAAGGCAAGGAAGAGGTTGTAGATGGGAACTAAGACAAACCAACCGCTTTTCCCTACATCGTGCATCCTTCTCACCGCAACCGCAATTCCCGGAATCAATACAGCTAAAGAGTAGAGGTTTGGTAAGATCATTAAGCCCGTCATGACGGCAATAATTCCTACAAGGAAAGAGACGATGATGTTAAATAGAAAGAAATACCAATACTCACTTCTTCTGGCTCGCCCGCTAAAGGTTGCGTAGTTCTGCCAAACTTTAAGATAATAATTGATGGGGTTCATTTTGATGGATGTTTTACATGGGTCTGGTTTGTAGGTTTTGAAAATACTGTTTTTGTTGTAAAAACGTACTTTTTTAGCCAATAAAGAGCCAAAAAAGTGTTTTTTAACGCTTTTTTGCTCATTAATCGCTCTTTTTAAATAACGCTACGTCAGGGTCATCTGTCTGTTTTATCCGATGGTATGTAGAAGTCCAAAGGATTTATTTCTCTAGAAATAGAAATGACACAATTAGCAATACAAAACTTATTGTAGAAGCAATCGTGCGAACCAAGTTCAAGCCATTCCACTTGGTTTCTATGCGATCTCTTAGTGCTTTCATTTCTTCTAAGGAGATGGATTCCAAATGGGTTTTATCTAAGATTTCGTTCAAAGGGATGTTTCCTCCAACGGTCACACCAAAGGCGCCCAGCCAATAAATGACAAAAGCGCCTACAAACACCCAAAAAATGTTGCTGGGGTACAAGCTGAAATAAAAGATTGGGACCAGTGCTACAGAGAGGATGGCGCCCATAAACAGGACTTTAAAAGTGTTGTTGAGTATGACTCGATTCATAGATTGTAAGGAGCGCAAGTATTCCAGATCGCTTAACTTTCCTATTCCCGGTTTTACAGCATTGGACCAGGTAAAGAAAATACCGGCCATCAATCCCGTAAATAAGATGGCTGAGGCTAAAATGAGGGTTTCTGTTTTCATACGATTGTTGTTTTACTCATCATTTGTGTTTAGTGGGATGATCCATCGATTGTTTTCTTGATCAAGGGTCCCACCAATCTCTTCTTCAATCACTCGATCTGTCACCATCAACCCTTTCAGCGCCATATTTTCTAACGTGTCGACACCTTCATTGGGAAAGTTTTGTCGGGTTCTGTGAATGTCAAACCGATTTGAGAACTGTCTGTTGAAAGATTTTTCGACCCCATCTTTTCCAATCATGAAGCCTATTAAGCCCCCCCAGGTAGCTGTGGGGTTGTCGGAATCCCAACCGGCGAGGGTGCCAATTTTCAGGGTTCTTTTCAAATCTCCTTCCCCATAAAATAGACTTACCAAGCTTGCTGCAAAGTTGATTCCCGCAGCAAAACAACCGTTGCAATACAAGTTCTTGGAAGTCATGTTGTATCCATCGCGCTGCTCGACCTGATATCTTTGGTAGATGGAATCTCTGGCTTGTTCCCAAGGTATCTCAGATTTATACAATTGTAACGTGTAGTCAAACATTTTTGCGGGGTAAGTACTGTCGGGAAGAACCTGTTCAGCTTCCTGGGCCATCCAAAGGATTCTTTCACGCATCGTTTTCTCTGTATGCATTGATGCCAAGGCATGCAGGCTTACGTAAAATTTTGCGATGTCTTCAGATTCATGACGAGCGGTGGTTTGAATCGGGAGTTCTGCAATTCTCCTGGCAACATCAGGTCTTGCCGGAGAAAACAAACCAAAGATCTCAGTGGTTAATTGGGCGTCGATCATTTCAAAATGTTCATTCCTATTTGGATTCCCTGTTTCAGGAGGCAAGACACCCTCCTTCATCAAGTCAAAAGTTTTTTGGTTGGAGACCCATAAATAGTTTTCTTCTTTTGACCTTATGTGCTTTAACCACCCATCACGTATTTGCTCTGGAGATAGCAAACTAGTCTTATGAATGTAATGAAGGTGCTGATACATATATTCAATATCGGTATCGTCATCTGCACCCCATACTTCATGAGTGTCTTTGAAGACAAAATCAATGGTGGGAGACAAGTCGCTCGGAACGCCATTTCCCCATATACTGGGTTGGTCGGGTTTCCCCCAATCGGCTCTGGTGTAGAAATCTCCCGTTTTGATGTCTCCAATATCACCAATTTTATCCATCTCCGTAACAAGACCTGTCCAATTGGCAATGCACTGTCCCAACCAAAAGCCATACAATTGATCTTTGTATCGATCTCTGGAGATACTTAAGTACTGCCCGTCTTCTTGGCTGGTATTTCTCTCAGGATTGTTCTTAGTGTCCGAATTGCATGAGGACCCTACAAAGAGGGGTAACAATATTGCGATATAGAATCTCATAATTTGGAACGGTTTGTATAAAAGCAGTTGCGGATTTATGTGCACTTACTTCCAGTTAGTAAGATAGTGAATTAAAACAAAAAACGGTTTGAGATTACTCCCAAACCGCTTTTGCATTTATGTATCGTAGTAATTTTATTTCAACTCTTTCAACAAAGTGTTTGCAGCGATTTTACCCAATTCATTCGAAGCTGAAGGGCTTGCTCCAGTAATTAATTTTCTGTCCACACAAACCGTATTGTCAGATTCGGTATTCACAATCGTAGCCCCTAAGCTTTTTAACCTTTCGCTCACACCGTTTTTCATTTGTCCCGGTAAATAACCGATCAATGGGGTCATTTCATCAATTGCATCTGGGAACACCGCCATCTTATATCCATCATATAGGAATTTTTCATTGTCTAGCGTAGTGGATAATAATGCGCCTGGTCCATGACAAAGCGTAATCGTAAACAAATCACTTTGATGTGCCCAATTCAACACCTTACTTACGTTTTTATCTTCTGGAATACCAATCATTGCTCCATGTCCGCCTGGCACAAAGACGGCAGCATAAGAGCTGTCATTATCGAATGAATCGGTGATGAAGTCTGTCAATTTTTTCGGCTGTTCAAAATTCGTTTTGTAGGCATGGTAAATCGCTTTCACATTTTTGTCTTCACTCGGGAAAGCCCACATTTCGAATACTACAGGTTTGCCCGTAGGCGTTACGATTTCAAAATCGAATCCTGCATTTTGAAGGTGTAACATTGGTACAAGAGCTTCCACAGGGTGGTTTCCCGTAGAAAACATCTTGCCATTTTCCATTTCCAAGTTTTTGTGCTCGGTGAAAATCACCAAAATCTTAGACCTGTTGCCTTGGTATTTCTCGTACTTAATGTCTTCGAAATCCGTTACGGAAACGGTTCCTAATTTCAGCGCTAAACTCGAAGGACTATAAGATCCATCATCTTCTAGGGTAGGTCGTGACAGAAAGTAAATGACTGCGAATGCGAGTGTAATGATACTCGCCAATCCAATGAATGTTTTTTTTATCATGATTTTCTTTTTTTGAATTTTACTTAACACATTTTTACAATAATTTTCCCTTTTGCTCTCCCAGAAGCAAGGTGGGTGAATGCTTCAATACTCTCGGAGAAGGTATATACTTTGTCAATAATTGGTTTGATCTTTTCATCCTCGATCATTGTCTTCATTTCATTTAAATGTGAACCATTGGGATGCATGAAAATGAATTTGTACTCAGCACCTTTGTCTCTGCTTGCTTTGGCCAATTCTTCGGGTAATTTATAATCGGTCATGCCGAACATTTTAGCAGTCGCTTCATCCAAAGGGCCTACAACGCTAGTGACTATTCCCCCTTGTTTTACAACTTCAAAGGCTTCGAGAGAATGGTTTTGACCCAGCGTGTCAAATACGATGTCTACATCTTTGGCGATGGTTTTGTAATCTTCCGTTTTGTAGTCGATGACTCTGTCTGCGCCAAGCTCTTTCACCCATGCCAAATTGCTTGTGCTTGTTGTGGTATATACATAAGCACCTTGCGCCTTGGCATATTGTATGGCCAAACTTCCGACACCTCCAGAGCCCGCATGGATCAGTACTCTGTCATTTTTCTTAAGGCCAGAAGCCTCTAGAGATTGCATGGCGGTTAATCCTGCTAGAGGGATGCCCGCCGCTTCCTCAAAAGAAATGTTTCCTGGCTTTTTTGACACCGCAACACTCGTAACAGCTACGAATTCGGCCAATGTACCCATTTGCTCTTGCGGGACTCTTGAATATACCATGTCGCCCACCTCAAAATGGCTTACTTCATTTCCTTTTTCTACAACAATTCCACTTACGTCATAGGCAGACGTACATGGTAAGGGTAAAGGAAGTAAGGCTTGTAGGTTTCCCAGGATAATCCCTTTGTCTATTGGGTTGATCGCAGCAGCTTTTACTTCAATAAGTACATCATTTGCCTCAATGGTAGGTAGGCTGACTTCATTAAAGGCTAAGGCGTCCTTAATGTCACCGTATTTTATTACTTGAAGGGCTTTCATATTTGTCTTTTTTTAATTTAAAACAAATGTAGGAAGTGCCTTCTGCGCAAAAATTGACTTATGGTAAGAAAACTATTTTTTTGCTTTCTCTGCACGAATACGGCTCAAGCTTTCTTGCGTTATTCCTAAGAATGAAGCGATGTGATAATTTCGGGTATGCCGCTCGATATCGGGATATTGCTTTAAAAATAAATCATACCTCTCTGCAGCACTTAATTGCAGTTGATTCAAAATGCGCTTGTGTAAGCTAACCACATGGCGCTCTAAATTATGTCTTTGATAAGATTCGAATTCAGGGAAACGCGTATGAATTCCATCCAGTTCTTTGGCGTTGAATTCAATAACTTTAGATTCAGAAAGACATTCTACAGTTAGTGTTGCGAGTTCATCAGTGTGAATGGCTATATAATCGCTTATCCACCAATCTTTAATGGCAAACAGCAGGGTATGCTCTTTCCCATTTTTATCAATACAATAAGACCTCAAACAACCTGCCGTAACAAAGAAAGTTTTCTTTACAACTTGCCCTTGGCGGATTAAAACCTCTCCTTTGTGAAGTGTCTTTTCTTTTGAAATGGAATATAGAAACTCCTCCGCTTCAGGGCGAAGGTGCAACCGGGTTTTTATTTTATGGATTAAGTCTTCCAAATTTATGGGTGATTCTGGTTTGTTACAACGGTTAGTATATGAAAAGTAGGCGATTACGAAGCACGAAACTTTTGGTTAAGCACTTAATTTGATACGAGCCAATAACCTTAATTTACTACTGTTTCGCCTATTTTTTTAAATACATTGTTATGCACTTTTATTCTTTATCTCAATCCATTTATGTCATATCGTGACATAAAATTCCAAACCAATTCTGATGTATTCTGACCTTGATAAGTAGCATCAAACCAAACATGATCTCCTCCAATAAATTTGTAATGCTCAACAGAAACTGAGCCATCTCCTTGGTCATAGACATAATGCTCAATAGACATTCCTCCGCTATTGTCGCTACTTACAGTTGGGCCGGTTATTGTATTGTTGAAATCAATCCAATAGTCCAAGGTGCTTTGTACAGCGCTGTAGTCATTGTTTCCGTTATAAGGGAGAACCCCGTCAGAAGTCCCGTGAAGATGTACTATGGGCATGGGATGATTTATAGGCCCCGTACAATCTAACATTGCTCCAGAAACAGATGCTACCGCAGCAATTAAATCACTTTTATTATTCGCAAGGCCATATGCCATCATAGCTCCGTTTGAGTATCCGGCGGCATAAATCCTCTTCATGTCAACATGATATTGTGATGAAACCTCATGAATCATAGATTCAACAAATCCGAAATCATCTGCAGTGCTTTTATTGTCTCCCCCTGTTGGGCAAGGATTCCAATGGGAAGAACCATTGGAGCAGCTGCCTTGCGGAACAACTAAAATAAAAGTGTCAGATTCCGCCAATGCACGCATGTCGGCATCAATCATAAATGCACTTGCACTCCCTCCAAAACTATGAAAATTAAGCAATACAGGAACTGCAGATGTACCATCATATGAATTGGGTATGTACAACACGTATTCTCTATTTATGCCATCGAGAACGATTGATTGGGCGCTGGTATTTGAATCACAGGCTTCCGAATTGTCTTTGACGTCATCTTTACTACAACTACTAAGAATTGTCAGTAACATCGTAAACAGTAAAATTGATTTTTTCATTGGACAGTATTTTTATGATTTTAAAAATGACCCTTTCTTTTTGTTATTGTGCATAACCGTGTGTGTTGAGGGTTTCAATGCAGGATATACCTGGCTGCCAGTAGTTTTAGTAATCAATTTTGCCATTCAAGTCAAAAGCTTTCAAAAAGTTCCAGACTTCCTCAGAGGCATTGACATCCATATTTCCTTTATAGCCAGGCCATTCGTGACCACCACCTGTAACTTTTAAATGCTGAACTTCTACACCATTTTCGCCATTTAAATACTCAAATCGTTCTACTGTACTGCCATCTTGGTTATCTATATCTGGGATGTTAGTTACAATTGGATTCATGTTCGTGGTATTATGCTCGGCCCAAAAATCCAGACCTCCTTGCACAAATGCATAATTCGCTATTGGATCTTCTGTGCCATGTATATGAAGTATAGCCATAGGTCTTGTTGGAATACAATCACCAATAACTATTTTAAGCATTAGCCCTGTTACTGATGCGATAGCGGCAATTTTATTATTGAGTCCACAAGCCAAAGTAAAACTAAAATTACCCCCGTTTGACATCCCTGTACTGTATATTCGGTTAGGTTCTATTTTATAATCGTTTTCCAATTGATCTAACAGAGCTTCGACAAAATCAATGTCTGGGTTATTACTTGCGTTTAGCGTCCACCTATTGTCAATGCCATTCGGATGAACTACAATAAAGTTTTCCCTTTCCGCAAGTTGATCAAAATTTGTTTGATTAAAATTAAACTCCATGTTGCTTGCAAGCCCATGAAATGATAGTAACAGTGGAAGAGAGGAAGTTCCTGTGTAATTATCAGGAACATAAATAATATACTCTCTGGTAGTGCCGTTTACAATCAGTTCTTTTGTCATTTTACCTGTTTGAACTTCAGGAACTGGTTGTGCGTCATCTGATTTAGAACATGCCATAAGCAATAGCATGGGTGTCAGCATAAAAAATAGAATTACTCTTTTCATACTTGTTTAGTCACTAGAATAATGTTTGAGGTTTAATTGCTGACAACGTTCCGTGTATGGCGCGTTTCAATGCGGTTTATATATTGTTACCATACGTTATTTATTACTTTTTGCATATTGATTCATCTTTTTAATGCTTATGACCACTATGGTCTTCCTTTTTTGTTTCTGCTCTTTCATATTTGCAGCAACCTGGAAGTGAATTGTAAGTTTCATTTTTTGCTTTATGCATTTCTGTATCATGTCCAGCTTTCGCAATCGCCATGTGAACCTTATGCACATCTGTTTTTGAAGCATCGAATGAAACCTCAATCATTTTGGTTTCTTTATTCCAATCAGCTACGGTTACTCCATCAACTGATTTTGCTGCTTTTTCGATACGACTTTCACACATACCGCAGTTACCATATACTTTGAACTTTTCTGTTTTTGATTGTCCAAATACTGTTGTTAAGCTCATAAGAGCTATTACCATTGTTAAATAAATCGCTTTCATTTTTTTGTTTTTTAGTTTTTAACTCCTTTAAATTTTAAATAATAAGCTGAATCGCCATCCATCATTTTGAACATGTATTCAAAAGTGTGATTGGTCATATTAAAGCCTCCATAGTGCATGTCTCCATCATTATGGTCGTCAGACATATGATGTTGCCATTCAGATTGGTTATTATGCATATCCATCATATGATTTCCACCATTACCCATGTGACCATACTCATGTTCAAATGCCTCGCCAGTTTCGCAAACCATTATTGAGTCTCCATTTTCAAAAGCATCCATCATAAAAGTGGTATCCATAACATCACCATAACAATGAATTTGCAATTGGTCATTTACCATACTAACATCAGCTGTTCCATAATTCCCTGATTTTAATTCTGAATCATTGGAAAACTCACCACTATAAGTTCCAATAATTTCTGACATATAATCATTATCAGAATTTGAATCTTCTTTTTCACACGCACTAAAAGCAAAAGCAACTATTGCCATGCCTAAAAACAATTTTGTTTTTCTCATATCTGTTAAATTTTAAAATTTACATATAACTATTGAGGAATTGAATACACTAATGTTTGAGATTTAGAATTGAACCCGTTACTAATATGCTTGTAAACAAATAGTTTTTGTTTTCCATCGGATTCTATTATCTCGTAGTCATTGCTATCTTCTACTTTAAGCAATGATTTACCGTTCTCATTAATAATATTGAGTGTAAAGTGGATATATTCATCTTCATTTACAGAGGGGTCTTCTTCAATATCATAAAACCCCCAATCATAAATAACACATGAATACAAAATCTCTACATTTTCATCATTATTAAAGGTCTTTGTTGAAATGAGTTTTATCTCATCAAGAAGGTGTCCTTTAGGTAAAGGAAGTTTTACTGATTTCCATACGCTATGGTCAAGGTTGTATATTTTTATTATCTCAGCCTTTTTATCGTACTTCAAATATTTTGCTTCACCATTGTCAAGTTGAAAGGTTCTAAATCTACCTTCCACTGTTTCGTCCTGAACCAACTGAGCAAAGCTTGTTGATGCCAAGAACAAAATTCCGATTGATATAATTAAAGCTTTCATAACTCTTAATTTTAAATGATTTATTACTCTCTTGTATATTGGCAACAACCCGGTAAGTTATTATACACATCATCGTCTGCCTTTTCAAGCTCTGTGTCATAACCAGCTTTGGCTATTGCTTTATGTACTTCAGCAAGTTTAACTTTGTCTGAATTAAAGGAAACATGAATCATTTTTGTCTCCTGGCTCCAATCAGCTTCATTAACACCATTTAGTGCTTTTACTGCTGTTTCGATAGTTTCCTCACACATGCCACAGTTTCCAGAAACCTTAAACATCTCGTGTTGAATGTTTGGTGCTGTTGCTGTTTCCGTAGCTCTTGTATATTGGCAACATGCAGGAAGGTCGTCATAAGCATTTTTAGGCGCAGTTTCTAATTCGGTATCATAACCTGATTTTGCAATGGCTTTATGAATATCTGAAAGACTACTTTTTTCTTCATTAAATGACACATGCAGTTCTTTAGTCTCAACATTCCAATTAGCAACATTTACTCCCGGTAAAGCTTTAGTCGTTGTTTCAATGGTTGATTTACACATTTCGCAATTTCCCGAAACCTTAAAAGTTTCATGCTTTAAGTTTGCATCTGACATATCATGCCCCTCATGCTCATTTCCCCCTTTCGCTGTAGTTTCGCCATGATTATGTCCGGTTGAAACCTGACCACCATCAGGATTCATCATACTCGATTTTCCTGCCAATTGCGCTGCTGCATCAATTTTAAATACACCATTGGTAGCAATTTCTTCACCCTCCGAAAGTCCATCGGCTACTACGTAAAAGTTCCCTGCTTCTGCACCTAAAGTAATCTGACGATAAATGAACGATGCAGATTCACGCCCCGGTACTTTTATATACACTACAGCTCGTTTCCCTGTCCACAGAATAGAAGATTTTGGTATTAATAATTCATTCGTATTTTCTGCAACGTTCGATTTTAAAATACCATTGGTAAACATTTCAGGCTTTAGTTTTTGTTTTGGGTTGTTTAATTCAACCCGAACCTGAGCAACTCTTGTTTGAGCATCAATAAATGGGTCGATATAGGTGACTTTTCCTGAAAAGTTTTCGCCAGGAATTGATTGAATGGTAAAATCAATAACATCGCCTTTTCTAATCCAGGGCAAATCACTTTCATACGCATCAAACATCACCCAAACCTTCGATAGATTAATAACCTCGAACAAAGCTGAACCTTCTTTTACATAGTCACCAATTGCAACATGTCTTTTTGTGACAGTTCCGGTAATAGGTGATTGTATTTCAAAGTAGGTTTTAGGCTCACCCTTAGTTTCGATGGCATCTATTTGTTGTTCGGTTAAATCCCAAAGCTTTAGTTTTGTTCTTGAAGCCTTGTAGAATGATGGGTTTGACTCCTTATATTTCACAGCTTCTAAAAGTTCTTTTTGAGCTGTTATTAATTCGGGAGAATAAATAGTCCCAAGCTTTTGTCCTTTGCGTACATTCTGCCCTGTATAATTAATGAAGAGCTTCTCTATGCGACCACCAAAACGGGCTGTTAATTCCGAAATTTTACGTTCGTCAGCTTTTACCTTACCAAGTAATTGAACGTTCTTTTCAGGTACACCACGTTTTACAGTTGTTGTTTGAACCGAAGCTAAAGCCAATGCCGATTCAGTCATTTGAATCTCATTAGGGTCAACATGTTCTCCCTCGATTGAGCCAGTTTCCATCGGTACTAAGTCCATTGCACAGATAGGACATAATCCCGGTTTGTTTTGCTTAATTTGTGGGTGCATCGAGCATGTGTAAACCTTTTCTTCAGCCTCGGTTTGTTCCTCATGGTTATGCGCTGTTTCAGTTCCCGAAGAGTGAAAGAACAACCAACCAAAAAATAAGCCTGCAATCAATGTGATTCCAATCAGCTTTATATCTCGTTTATTTATATTTGTTTTCATCTTAATTTGTTTTAATTATTTCCCTTGTAAATAGTGGATAAATGCAACGGCAGCTTCTTTATCGGCAGTTGCTTTTTGCAGTTCTAAGGCATATTTCAGAAGTTTTCGCTCCATTCTTAAAATCTCCTCAAAGTCCATGTTGTTTGTGGCATAATTCGATTCTAAAATTGAAAGCGATTTTTTAGCCAATTCCGTTTGAGTTTGATAAAGCGAATACCTTCTGTTTGCATCTTGATAGTCTTTCCAAATACTTTCAAATAAAACAGTAAGCGTATTTTCCTTATCAGATTTTTCAAAGCTTTTTGCCTCTTGCAGATAAACTACTTCCTGAACTTTTGCCTTGTACTTTGAACGATATAAAGGAATAGTTAGACCGATTTTTGGAAAAACAAAAGCATCCTGTCCGGCATTACTTGCTGTAGAATTCCCTTCACCAACAAAAGCATACTCCAATCCAATGGAGAATTGTGGTAATCCTTCTTTTGAAGCAGATTGCTTGCGATATTCCAGACCTTCTAATTGATAATCGAAAGAGCTTAACACATTGTTGTTTGCCATAATGCTATCCAATTCAATTTGTTTTGAAAGCATCATGTCTCCTGATAATTCTTCTATTTGAACATTTGAAGATTCATCTGTATTTAGCAGACTATTGAACTTCACTCTAAGAACATTAGAATTATCTCGCAATAAAGCCAACTGATTTTCAAGGTCATTAATTTCCATCTCTACACGGTAAGCATCAACTGCGGATGCAGAGCCTGATTCAACTTTTATATTTGCCAAACCTTTGAAAGAGGATAAAATTTCGATATTCTCTAATGTGATGCCAATAGCCTTTTCATTAAAGAAAAGATTATAATAGGTAGCTTTAACATCATAGAATAATTTTGATTTACCTTCTTTAAACAACTCATATTTGGCTTTAGCTATTGCTTCTACCGAATTTTCACGAGCCGATAATGTACCAAACCAGGGAAACATTTGTGAGGCAGATATTTTTGCTTGTTGTGGCCCCAGTCGTGTTTCAATTGGCTGAATAAAATAGCCAAAAGCAACTGTAGGGTCAGGTAAAGCTCCCACTTGTGGAACTCTCTCTAATGATGCCATGTACTCACTAAACTGAGCCTTCAATCCGGGATTGTTTTCCGCAGCCGTTTGTAAGTATTGGTTCAATACTTCTTGTGCAGAAATAGTTCCAGATAAGGTCATAAGTACAATGGTCAGTGTATAAACTAATCTTTTCATAACCTTATTTATTTAATGAGTTAGACATCTTTTTAACTTTCCTCTCTTGCCACATGCTGTATAAAACAGGCACAACAAAGATGGTAAGCGTTGCAATGAGCATACCTCCAACCGAAGGAATCGCCATTGGAACCATAATATCAGAACCTTTACCTGTTGAAGTCAATACAGGAAGCAGGGCTATAATAGTCGTTGCCGTTGTCATCATTGCTGGGCGAACCCTTTTCAATCCAGCTTCCAAAACTTTCTCACGAACCTCCTTAACTGAATCAGGTTGTTTCTTGTCGAATATTTGTTTGAGATAAGTACTGATTAAAACGCCGTCATCTGTTGCAATTCCAAACAAGGCAATGAAGCCTACCCAAACGGCAACACTCAGATTAATGGTGTGTATCTGGAACATATCTTGTAAATGAATACCTCCCATTGTAAAGTTCATAAACCATGACTGGCTGTATAACCAAAGCATGATAAAACCACCTGAAAAAGCAACGAAGATTCCCGAAAAAATCAAGCTTGCTGCGGTTACTGAACGGAATTGGAAATATAGAATCAGGAATATTACTATGAGCGAAATAGGAATAACAATCAATAATCGTTTTGTTGCCCTAATCTGATTTTCATAGTTACCTGTAAACCTATAATTTACTCCCGATGGAACATTAAATACTCCTTGTTCAGCTTTTTCGTTTAAATAATCTTGTGCATTCTCAACAACATCCACCTCGGCATAACCTTGCTTTTTGTCGAAGATGACATAACCAACTAAGAAGGTGTTTTCGCTTTTAATTAATTGCGCTCCACGAGTATAGTTGATAGTTGCTAACTCACCTAAAGGCACTTGAACGCCCGATGGAGTTGCAATGAGTATCTTTTTCAAATCTTCAGGATTGTCACGGTACTCACGAGCGTATCGAACTCTAACAGGAAAACGCTCACGTCCTTCAACAGTTGAAGTCAGGTGCATACCACCTATGGCACTATTTAAAGTCATTTGCAAATCGGCAATGGTTAATCCGTAGCGAGATATTGCACCTCTATCTATGTCAAGCTCCAAGTATGGTTTGCCTACAACACGGTCAGCAAAAACAGACATTGGTTCAACACCTTCAACATGTTTTAAATGGTTCTCTAATTCGTACCCTACTTTCTCGATAGTTTCCAAGTCTGGCCCAAATACTTTAATGCCCATAGGCGCACGCATACCTGTTTGCAGCATTACCAAACGAGTTTGAATAGGTTGTAGTTTTGGTGCAGAGGTTAATCCTGGAATGTTAGATTGTTTAATAATCTCATCCCATATATCGCTAGGAGCTTTTATGTGTTCACGCCATTGCCTGAAATATTCTCCTGATTTATCTTCCGTTAAGTGTTTGCGTTCGATTACCCTGAAATCATCCTTTTCGGGATTATAGGTAGAACCATCAGCAAGAACAAATGCACCTTCCTTATCCGTTTTAAAACGAACACGATGACCACTTTCATCCAACATGTATTCTGACTTGTAATTGATTACATTTTCATACATCGAAGTTGGGGCAGGGTCAAGAGCAGAATTTACACGTCCCCATTTACCGATTACATTATCAACCTCCGGAATGGCATTTACCTTTTTGTCCAACATACGTATAACCTCAAGGTTTTCTTCAATACCTGAGTGAGGCATAGTTGTTGGCATTAAAAGGTATGAGCCTTCATCTAATGCAGGCATAAACTCTTTACCTATACCCGGAAAAGTAGAATTAAACGATTGCCAACCTTTACTCTCCTTAATAGTGTCGGGCATAAAACCAAATATCTTATCTGCTCCCTGCCAGCTTAGTATTCCGAACAAGACAACTAATATTGGAATGCTTAAGAATTTCCATTTATTAGCTAATGCCCATGTTAGTATTCTTGAATAAGCTCTTACTACCAATAGCATTGCGGTAAGTACAACACCAATCAATAATCCTACGAACAAAATATTTGAAGTATCGCTGTTCTGCGCTCCTAAAGGCATCCACTCTTTTGTAAGTAACCAAACTACTATTAGAGCTATTATACCAATGTTTATATAGTTTGGGAATTCTTTTCGTGCATCGCTCCATTTAAAATCAAGAAGGTTATTTACACCGATACCCACTATGGCAATAGCAATAAAAACCTTTCCAAAGAATATAAAGCTTATACCAAGTACAACTAATAATAGGTTTAGTACTTGCTTTGTCTTTTTTCTATCAACTTTGATTGAGAAAATGATATGTGCCAAAGCCGGAATTATCGTCAATCCAATAATAAGGGCAGAAACCATAGCAAAGGTTTTGGTAAAAGCCAATGGTTTAAACAATTTTCCTTCGGCAGCTTCCATAGCAAACACAGGCAAGAAACTCACTATGGTTGTTGTTAATGCTGTGATTACTGCCGGAGCTACTTCAACAGTTGATTCATAAATAACATTCAAGAGTTTCTTACCCTTGTTTTCTATCATTTCAACATGCCGGATAATATTCTCCGTAAAGACTACCCCGACATCAACCATTACACCAATAGCGATTGCAATACCTGAAAGAGCCACAATATTGGCATCAACACCGAACCTACGCATGGCAATAAATGTCATTAATACACCAATAGGCAATAAACTTGAAATAAGAAATGAAGCTCTTAGATTAAGTACCAGGATAATAATTACAATGATACTGATTAACACCTCTAAAGTGAGTGCTTCTTCAAGTGTACCAAGCGTTTCTTTGATTAAGCCTGTACGGTCGTAGAATGGAACAATAGTTACTTTTGATACTGTACCATCATCCAATATCTTTGAAGGTAATCCTGTTGATATTTCTTCAATTTTATCCTTCACATTATTGATGACTTCTAAAGGATTTGCGCCATACCGGGCAACGATTACACCACCTACAGCTTCAGCACCTCCTTTATCCAATCCACCTCTACGACCAGCTGGCCCGAAACCAACTTTCGCTACATCTTTAATCCGAATTGGAATATTGTTCTTCACACTAACCACGCTCATTTCAATATCTTCTAAGCTCTTTATATAGCCTAAAGCCCTGATAAGATATTCGGCACGGTTAAACTCAATGGTTCTTGCACCAATATCGAGGTTACTCTTTTTAACTGCATTCATTATTTGAGTGACAGTTACCCCATGCGCTTTCATGGCATTTGGGTCAATATCTACCTGATACTCTTTAATGAATCCACCAATAGAAGCCACTTCTGAAACACCTTTAGCAGCAGTTAAGCCATACTTTACATAGAAGTCTTGAATGGTTCTTAACTCATGGGGATCCCATCCACCATTTGGATTACCTTTTTTATCACGTCCTTCGAGTGTGTACCAATAAATTTGACCTAATGCTGTGGCATCTGGTCCCAAGGCAGGAGTTACTCCATTTGGCAATGTTCCACTTGGTAAAGAATTTAATTTTTCAAGTATTCGTGTTCTACTCCAATAGAATTCAATGTCTTCATCAAAAATGATGTAGATACTTGACAATCCGAAAATGGAATTACTGCGAATGGTTTGAACACCGGGAATACCCAACAATGCCGTTGTTAACGGATAGGATATTTGGTCTTCAATATCCTGTGGTGACTGACCAGCCCATTCCGTATATACGATTTGTTGGTTTTCACCAATATCGGGAATGGCATCGACAGGAACAGGGTCAGAAGGAAGAAAACCAGTCTCCCAACTGAATGGTGACGAAATTACACCCCATGCGATAAAAATCACAAGTAGCAGGAATGTCACCAATTTATTCTCTAAGAAGAATTTTATGATTTTATTCAACATATCTTTTGAGTTTGATAAACAATCTATTCATTAAAAGTTAAGGCAATAAAATTGCATAACAGCACAATTCAGCATCAAAGTGAATTGTAAATTAATAAATTAGAACGTCTAACAAAGATATGTTTGCAGTAAAGCAAGACGGGTTTGAATTGTTGGCGGTGGAGAAGAATCGCTAAAAGCCTCAATAGCTTTATCTTCTTCATCTAACAATTCAAAATTAAGTGCGAAAAGAATTGGAAAAAGAATGTCAAGTTCAACGGTTTCTACATTTTTAACCTGAACCGGACTAACATAATCATCTTCAACCTCGAAGTGTAAAGACTTGTTTTCACAGCATTCACCATCATCACAACATGATTCTGCTTCCGTATTGATGGATGTGGAAACATATTTTCCTCCACAATAATGCATAGAAAAGGTTACCCCTGTGGTTGCAACCATGAGGAAAACAGATAAAGCGATATGTGCTATTTTTCTAAACATTATTATTTATTCTCTAACAAAGAAACGATATTTAAACCGAATTGTTTTATATAATCTTGGATTAGATTTATAATATTTTTGGTTTTAGTATTATGAAACTACCTTATAGCCAAGAGTATCAACGGTCTGCTTGATTTCTTCCAATTTAAAATTGTCACCTTCAAGTGTAACCGTTTTTTCGCTAAGATTAACCTGTGCATTTTCGATAAAAGCTAACTTTTTAAGATTGCTTTCTATATTTGCTTTGCAGTGATTGCAAGTCATTCCTTCTACTTTAATTGTTTTGATTTCCATCGTATTATTTTTTAATTGAGTTACTGAATTCTTTTTTGTGTTTAGGTATTTCTGGATATATCCATTAATGATTAGTGCCATTAATATAACTCCAGATGCAATTTGCCACCAACTTAATCCTTCGTGATGATTATGCCCAAGATGTTGATGGGTAATTTCTGTAAACCATTGTGTTGGTAAGGCATAATCTATTAATAAACCAAAGCCTAAAGCTCCCACGATAATGGTTGCTAAATAAGTGAATAAACTCTTTCGGCCAAGTACTTTTCCTATAATGGTTATTGTTGCTGCATTCGTTGCCGGACCAGCCATTAATAATACAAATGCAGCTCCCGGACTAATGCCTTTTAAAATTAGTATTGCAGCCAAGGGAATTGAACCTGTAGCACATATATAAAGCGGAATGGAAACCACCAGGATTAAAAGCATTTGAACAATTGGAGGCATATTTAATAGTTCGAAGAATTCATTAGGAATTAAAGCAGAGATTATTGCTGCCAATACCAATCCAATTACCAACCATTTTGATATATCCTGAATAAAATCGACAAACCCATAACGGAATACATCTCCCACTTTTTGAGAGAATGATTTACGTTCTTCGGTTTGTTCCTGGAAAGTTCTTGTGTCTGTTTCGTTTTTAGTTGCCACACTTGTAATTAATCCACCTGTTATTCCTGTCACCAAAGCTGCCAATGGTCGAATGATTGCAAATGGTAACCCCATTAATGAAAATGTTGCTAATATAGAATCAACCCCGGTTTGTGGAGTAGATATTAGAAATGAAACTGTACCTCCTTTGGATGCTCCATTTTTATAAAAAGCCGTTCCTGTTGGAATAACACCGCATGAACATAGAGGTAACGGTATGCCAAATATAGAAGCTAAAACAGATGACTTAAATGGTTTTCCATTAAAATAGCGTTCGATTTTATTTTGTGGAATAAAGGCATACAATAAGCCTGCAAAGAAGAAACCAAGCAAAAGATAAGGGGACATTTCACTCAATATCTTTACAAAGTCATTTAGAAAAGTGATGATATATTGTTGTACTTCCATAGCTCTGATTTTTTGATATTACAAAGTAAGGAAGTAACGATGTGTTTACTATTACACGATTTTGGAAAAGAGTTATATCATTTTTGGATTACACCTCGTCTAGTGGTTTTCGCTTGTTTTCTTTCAGCTTTTTGAAGTGAGAAGGAGTTAATCCTGTAATTTTTTTAAACTGGTTTGATAAGTGCTGAACACTACTGTACCCTAGTTGGTATGATATTTCGTTTAAGGATAATTCATCATAAACCAAAAGCTCTTTTACTTTTTCAATTTTCTGATTGATGATATATTTTTCAATGGTTATTCCTTCAACTGAAGAAAACAGATTGCTCAGGTATGAATAGTCATGCCCTAATTCTTTGGAAATATATTCAGAGGTATTTAAAGATTCAAAACCTGATTCTGAATAATGGGTTCTTTCAATGATTATTGTTTTGATGCGGTCAATCAACTTACTTTTCTTATCGTCAATTAGCTCAAATCCATTTTCATCTAACACCTTTCTTACCTCTTCAATTTTATCGTTTGAGAGTTGAGATGAAACATTGACTTTACCAAGTTCTATTTCTTCAATATCCAAATCCAATTTAGCGAATTCATCCTGAACCACCTTTATACAGCGGTTGCAGACCATGTTTTTGATATGTAGTGTTGTTGAATTCATTTTACAAAGGTACAATTAACAACAGTTCTTTCCTTGTTGTATTGGTGGACACTTTACAGTTCCATAGGAACAAAAAACGCAGCAATCTCCTTTTTTTGGTTTTATAACAGCTTTGCACTTTTCACACTCATAGAAAAACTGGCATGAATCCTCTGGCATAGTTTCTTCTTTTTTAAAACCACACTCAGGACAAGTAATTGTTGATTTAAGAAATATAGGTTTCATTTACTTACCAAGTTTTAAAATTCTAAAAGCCCCTTTTACTACAATTAAAAATACAATTGAGCCAATAATTAAATCAGGATATTTTGATTGAGTGAGCAATACTAGGATACCTGCTAGAATTACTCCTGCATTTATAATTACATCGTTAGAGGTGAAAATCATACTGGCTTTCATGTGGGCTTCGTTGCTTTTTGATTTTTGAAGTAGATACAAGCAAATACCATTAGCAATTAAGGCAAAGATGGAAACTCCAATCATGATGCGATAATCAGGCATTGCTTCTGAGCCAATAAAACGCCTTACAATTTCAATTATACCCAAAAGGGCTAGTGTTAATTGAAAATATCCGCTTAACCGGGCTACTTTCTTTTTACGCAATACAGTTGAACCAACAGCCCAAAGACTTAATCCATATACAAAGGAATCAGCTAACATATCCAGAGAATCTGCAACCAAACCCATTGACTTTGATATCAATCCTGTAGTCATTTCAATAACAAAGAATGCGAAATTGATTATTAATACTGACCACAGTAGTTTAGATTGTACATCGGAATCCTCTAATGCTACCTCATTGACATCTATAGAACTTGTTTGTGTTAGTTTTGCACCAAAGTTTAATGACTCTAAACGATATAATATCTCTTTATCTTCCTCTGAATGAAATACAGTAAGGTTTCGGTTTTCAATATCAAAATCAAGTTTCTTTATGACTGGTAATCCATCCAATTTCATCCGAATCATGTTTTCTTCGGAAGGACAATCCATTTTTGATATGTGATATTCTGATTTAATCATATCAACCAACGTTTAACATTTTTCATATAGTCTATGTATTCATCTCTAAGTTGCTTTATTAAGAACTCTTCTTCAAGCCTAACCTGTACTTGAATAACAATAAAACCTGAAATCAATATTACTAAAGTAACCGCATTCGGAATAATCAGGAACATTCCTACGAAAACAATTAATACACCTAAAAAGATTGGATTTCTTGATATTCCAAACATTCCTTTAGTAATCAGGTTTACTTTGTTTTCATTATCTATACCAATACGCCACTCATTTGCCATATTGCGTTGAGCTATGAATATTATAATAAATGATAGATGTAAAAGACCCAAGCCAACCCAAACAGTAATTTCTGATTTCAAATATTCTATTGATACCAAATATTGCATTACTGAAGGTTGGAAAGCATTTAGGGCAATAGTAATAAATGCTATTGCTGATATAATTTTATAGGCTTTTCCTACATAGTTTATAGCGGTTTCCTCATTGCTAAATTTAAACGGATTAATTCCTGTGCGCTTATAGGTTACATAGCTCGGAACTATAAACAATGCAACCAAAAACACACAATAGAAGGTAAATAGATACATATAAATAGGTTTTGATAGTGATGAAGCAAATTAAAGCTTTTCTAATGCTTTTTGAAATTTATCTGACACCTCATTTGCAATCGAAACCAGTTCAGGTTTATTGAGCATTCCCATTAGAGCTGCTGGGTCTACAACTACAACCTCAATTTTACCTTCACCAATATCTTTTACAATGGCCTTGCAAGGAAGAAAAACACCAATATTTTCTTCAATTTGGAGTGTTTTGTAGGCAAAACCAGGATTACAAATGCCAAGGATTTTATATGGCTTTATGTCAACATTATCTAATTTTTCTTTGAGTTTCACGTCCATGTCAACCTCGGTTATTACACCAAATCCTTGTTCCTTAAATACGTGTTTAGTTTTGTCAACAACTTCTTCAAAAGTTCCTTCTATTGTTTTTGAGAAATAGAATGTCTCTGTCTCCTGTGCAACTAATGATTGAATAGATATAACCATTATTAGCATCGAAATAATTTTTATTTTTTTCATGACTTTCAATTTAATTGTTAGTGATAACTTGTTCTAGTGTTTATAATAATCTAAGCTTAATGCCTCCATTAAATACAAACCCATCGGTCGGTGCCCAAATATCAGGGAATGTAGGATTGTTTGTTGGTGGTAATACTAAAGGCTCAAAATCGGATTGCATAACATTTGTAAAATTCTCGAAGTTCACAAAAACAGACAGTCGTTCCCAATGGCGCATTAACATGACACCCATTGTCCAATAATCCGTTTTTTGATTGTATAGATTATCGAACTGTTTTCCTGTATAATATACTTCATAACCAGCCGACCACTTTTCTTCAATTTCATAGAACAGAACAAAACCTGCATTATGCTTTGGTGTTAAGGGTTTTTGGTCATTGATATTGTCGTATTGTAATTCCGTATTAACAAATGCGTAGTTTAAATAGAGTTTAAAGTCATCGTATGTTAGCTTAATATTGGTTTCAAAACCAGAACTTAACATATTGCCATCAGCACTTTCAAAATAAGCCATATCCGTGGTGGCATCTTCCCTCAAAACTAATGCGTTTTTAAGTTGAGTAAGAAAGAACAGCTGGTTAATAGAGAATGTCATTTCATCGCCTAAAGCTGTTTTATAATTAATATCGAAATTACCACCTATTGATGTTTCAGCATCCACTTGGTCGGTTGATAATGGCTGTATGCCTCGGTAATATAGTTTCTCAGCATCTTCGGTAAAAATGGTTGGTAGTTTGTAACCCATTGCACCACCAATACGAGAACTTAGTTTATTATTTGCTTTAAAAAGTAAAGAGAAGCGAGGTAATACAAACGTTCCATAATCGGTATTGTAATCTGTTCTTAACCCTGCTTCCAATATCCACTTTTCATTTATGTCCGTAGTATTTTGTATAAATCCACCAATTGTATTGTGCGTGTAATCTCTAACAGGAAGGGAGTCTGTATTTTCCTCTGTAAATTGTTCCAAGTAATGATTCAATCCCAATTGCCATTCGGATTTTTCATTTCTATGTAAATTGTACGATGCTTCTGAAAAACTAGAAACTTGGTTTCCGTTAAACCGATAGTCAGGAATTGTCAACTTTCTATCGAAATAGGATATGCTGTTTTTGAAGTCAATGGTTCTGTTCTCTTTTGTATTTCTGAAATTCAATTGCGTAGCATAACGCTCCGATTTGTTTTTCTCTGTAAATACATGTTCGGTACTTGTGTTTCCCTTTATGACTTCCATATCACCACCTGTTCTGTCATCAATGGTGGTATTTAAACCTACACTAAGTTCAGTATTGGGATTGATGTAATAGTAAAATCTTGGGTTAAGGCTAAAAGTCTGAGCATCTGGCATATTCGAGAAACCATCATCGTCAGGGTCATAAGCTATTTGATTTGTTGCCGAACCATAAATCGAAAGACCTACTTTACCATATTTCTGAGCATAGAATATATTACCTGTAGTCCCTAAAGCACTTGTTTGGTTTAGCATGATGTCGAGTTTTGGCTCATCATTCGGTTTAATGGTAACAAGGTTTACCAAACCTGCAATAGCTCCACCGCCATATAATGTTGAATTACTTCCTTTAATCAGTTCTACTTGTTTTAAATCGAGCGGTGGTATTTGCATAATGGAGAGTCCACCTGCAAAGCCTCCATAAAGAGGCATACCATCTTTTAATATTTGAGTGTAACGACCATCCAAACCTTGAATGCGGATACTCATATTTCCAGAACTAAGTGATGTTTGTTGCATTTGCACCCCTGTAGTTTCTCTTAATAGCATTCCGATATTAGAAGAATTCATGGCTGCTTTTTCGCCTAATTCTTCGCCTGTAATGGCTTCGATTCGTGTTGGAATATCTTGTATGGTTCGTGAAGACCTTGTTGATGTAATTACTACTTCTTCCAGTTCTTCACCTTCTTCCAATTCAACTTCAATGGTTTTATTGTTGTCTTCAGGAAATGATAATTCAATTTCCTTTTCTTCATAGCCAACAAATGAAATAACAAATTCTATTTCACCATTAGGTAGATTTTCAAATTTGGCAATACCTTCTGCATTGGTAATTGTTCCGTTAGTTGTACCTTCAATTACAACACTTGCTCCAATAAGAGATTCGCCCGATTCTTCTTTTACTTCAAAACTTACTGTGTTTTGTCCGAATATGATTCCTGATGAAAATAGGAAAAGTAAACTTGATATTAAATATTTCATAGTATATGGA
>JAKMFX010000043.1 GCA_022425195.1 Flavobacteriales bacterium
AGCTTGTATAATATATCATCTAATGACTAAAAAAATATTTATAATTGGAGCTGGACGCTCAACTTATTCACTCATAAAATATCTTGTTAATTGTTCTGATGAAGAAGACTTCATTCTTAAAATTGGCGATATAGATTTCAGTTTTTTATCGACCGACTTGAGCAATAACTCTCGTGTTCATACATTGTTCTTTGATGTTTTTGATGCAGACCAAAGAGCCTTAGAGGTTGAGCAATCTGATTTGGTGATTTCTATGTTGCCTGCACACTTACATAATAAGGTGGCTCAGGATTGTGTGAAATTTCAAAAATCTATGGTGACGGCCTCATATGTGTCGGAAGAAATTAAAAAACTGCATGATGAAGCTGCAAGTAAAGGGGTACTATTGCTGAATGAAATAGGCTTAGATCCAGGTTTAGACCATATGTCGGCAATGAATATTATTCATCGGATAAAAACCCAGGGGGGGCGAATTAAAAGTTTCAAATCTTTTTGCGGTGGATTGGTAGCCCCCGCATATGATACAAACCCATGGAGCTATAAATTTACTTGGAACCCACGTAATGTGGTTCTTGCCGGCCAAGGTGTTGCCAAATATATTGAAAGGGGTGATTATAAATATGTTCCCTACACACAATTATTCAAAAGAACAATTCCTCTCC
Organism: Flavobacteriales bacterium; assembly: GCA_022425195.1. Taxonomy (GTDB): domain Bacteria; phylum Bacteroidota; class Bacteroidia; order Flavobacteriales; family UBA7430; genus UBA7430. Next base: position 663 of record JAKMFX010000043.1, read on the forward strand.
GCATACTCGATTACGGCAATTTTGAGGCATATGCCAACAGAGACTCTCTGTCCTACAGAACTATTTATCAATTGGAAGATGTGCCTACTCTTTTTAGGGGGACACTGAGAAGACCAGGGTTTTCCGAGGCATGGGATTTATTTGTACAACTGGGACTTACTGATGGTTCCTACGAAATGAATTTGAAAGGGATGACGTATAAGTCCTTTTTTAGTTCTTTTTTGAATCTTAACAACCGAACGATAAACGACTGTTTAAAGCTCGACTTTGATGCCAGCGATCAAGTGATAGAGAAGCTAGAATGGCTCGGCATCTTTGACGAAGTGAATATGGGTTTTACGCAAGCCAGTCCTGCTCATGTCTTACAAAAACTTCTTGAAGAGAAATGGAGCTTAGATGTGGGTGATAAAGATATGATAGTGATGCAACACCAATTTGAATATGATTTACGTGGTGCATCCTATGAATTGCAATCTTCTTTGGCCTTTTTGGGTGTTGACCAAGTTCAAACAGCAATGTCGATGACGGTGGGCCTTCCTCTTGCCATTGCTGCAAAACTAATTTTAAAGGGGCAGATCACAGCGAAAGGAGTTCAGGTTCCTGTAACAAAAGAGATATACTTACCGATACTCAAAGAATTAGAAACCTTCGGCATTCAATTTATAGAGGAATCGATTTTAAAAGTGTAAGTAAAAATCTTTAGTCATGTCTGTGTAGGCCTTTGAGTATTCACCTTGCGAAGCATAGATGTAAATTTCCGAATTTTCTCTTTTTATCTGTTGTTTGCTAAACAACAGTAACGCCCTTTTTTCAGGACTCTTTTTGTAGGATCTTACGGCGACGAATTTTTTAGTGTAAAATCCTTTCTCTTCAATGATTTCAATCATTTTAAGAGATTCGTTCATCGGTAAGACGCATGCCAAATCAGAATGAGTACTCCCGCACTTCCTCCAAAGGCTTACCAAATCTTCAATGGAGAAATGAGCTTGATGTCGGGCTATTTTCCTGGCCACATTTTTCGATAATATTGACGATTCGAAATAGGGCGGGTTGCTGATGACCAAGTCATATTTATCTTTGGACACCCATTGCTTAGCATCCGTCTTGCAGACCTTTATTTGCTTCACCCATTTACTGGCTTCTACGTTCATCTTAGCTTCCTCGTATGCGTTTGCATCTATCTCTAACGCTTTAACGTTTGCATGAGGTATTTTTTGAGCCATCATGAGTGCAAGTAGCCCTGTTCCTGTTCCAACATCTAGAATATTCTGATATTTAGGCTCAACGTGTAACCATGCACCCAGTAAAATGCTGTCGGTACCGACCTTCATAGCCGTTTTGTACTGCTTGATGCTAAATTTTTTGAAATGGAAAACACTCATATTTTATTCTGGCTAAAAAAAAAAGTTCCGCATTTCTACGGAACTTTAGGCAATGGTTTTAAGAAAATCAAATTAAATATTAGCGATTTCCTCTGAGATGTATTCGCCTTTGGCAAGTTTATCTTTGATTTCTGAAAAGGATTTAATGGTGTATTCTACCTCTTCCAGTGTGTGAACAGCAGTAGGGATTAATCGGAGTAGGATGACTCCTTTAGGGACTACTGGGTACGTAACAATAGAACAAAAAATATTGTAGTTCTCACGCAAATCAAAAGTAAGATTGGTGGCTTCACCTACACCACCAGAAAGGTATACAGGTGTTACTGCTGATTCAGTGTTACCAAGTTCGAATCCAGCCGCTTTAAGGCCTGACTGCAAAGCGTTGGCAATCGTCCATAGCTTATCTTTTTGCTCTGTACCTCTACGCATGATTTCTAAGCGTTTGATAGCACCAACAACCAAGGGCATAGGTAAAGACTTAGCAAATATCTGTGAGCGCATATTGTATCTTAAATATTCAACAACATCTTCAGTAGAAGAAATAAATGCACCTACAGATGCAAATGATTTGGCAAAGGTTCCAAACAGGATGTCAATATCATCAATACAATCGAGTTGCTCGGCACTACCGCTACCTGTTTCACCCATGGTACCCACACCATGAGCATCATCAACAAAAACTCTAAAGTTGTATTTCTTCTTGAGCTCGGTAACACCTTTAAGGTCACCTAAGTCACCCGACATCCCGAAAACACCTTCTGTAATCACAAGAATAGCTCCGCCGGTCTCAGCAATGATTTTTTCAGCTCTACCTAGTTGTTTCTCTAAATTTTCGATGTCATTATGTGGGTATACAAATCGTTTCCCTTGATGAAGTCTTACTCCATCGATGATACATGCATGACACTCGCTGTCGTATACTATGACATCCTTGCGGTCTACCAATGCGTCAATAGCAGAGAGCATACCTTGATAACCGAAGTTCAGAAGAATTGTATCTTCCTTTTTTACATATTCGGAAAGCCCATTTTCTAGCGCTTCGTGAAGGTCAGTATTTCCCGACATCATTCTTGAACCCATTGGATAGCCTAATCCCCAGTCTCTAGAAGCATTTTGATCTACTTCGCGCACTTCAGGGTGGTTAGACAGTCCCAGGTAATTGTTAATACTCCAGGTGAGAACTTCTTTTCCTCTAAAAATCATTTTACTGGCAATCTCTCCTTCTAGCTTAGGAAATGTGAAGTACCCGTGGGCATCTTTAGCATGTTGTCCTAATGGGCCTCTATTTTGCCGTAATTTTTCAAATAAATCCATTCTTCTTTCGTTTTCGAATTAGCGCAAAAATACAAATACAAACCATCTAGGCAAAATTGTAGCTGATAAGTCAGCCCTTTTAAGTATAAATTTCTTTAAATTGATATCTTTGCATCATGATAAAAATGAGCACAACCCATTTATTTGTTTTAATTGCTGTCTTTTTAAGTTCTTGTGGTGGTTACCAGAAGATTTTAAAGAGTAATGATTTGGATTATAAATTCAATCAGGCAGTCCTATTTTTCGAAAATGAAGAGTACATCAAAGCTTATCCTATCTTCGATGAGCTGCTCTTGTTATATAGAGGGACTGATAAGGCAGAAGATATTTATTACTATTACAGCAAAATTGAGTTTGAAAAAGGAAACTTTTTGTCTGCAGGGCACCATTTAAAGAATTTTGCCACGACCTACATGGACAACCCAAAAGCAGAGGAGTGTGCTTATTTGGCATTTTACTGCCAGTATCTTCTGTCACCCAAGTTCAGCCTTGATCAGTCCAATACGTACAAAGCTCTCGAAGAAGCTAAAATCTTCTTAGATCGGTATCCTAATAGTGCTTATGCTGAAAAGTGTATTGAGCTTAAAACCGAGATGGAGCATAAGTTGGAGCGTAAGGATTTTGAAAATGCGAAGCTTTATTTCACAACGGAAAACTACAAGTCTGCCATTCACGCTTTTGATATAGTTCTTCAAGAGAAACACAATTCTTCATTTAGAGAGGAAATCTTATTTTTGCAACTCAAAAGTTATTATTTGCTTGCCGAAAATAGTGTAGCGCAGAAAAAAGACAAAAGAATTAAAGACACGGTCATTGCATATAACCAATTTAAAAACGCTTACCCTAAAAGTGAGTGGATGCAAGAGTCAAAAAGAATTTTTAAACAAGTAAAATTACTCAGGAAATAAGTTCACAATCATGGATTATAAAAAAACATCAGCAGCAAAAACAACAGTAACGAACAACAATAAGTTACTAGAAGATAAAGTTGGAAACATCTACGAAGCTATTGTTGCTTTAGAAAAAAGGTCGAACCAAATTGGTTCTGAGCTCAAGGAAGAGTTGATCTCCAAATTGGATGAATTCGCCACTCACAATGACAGCTTGGATGAAATATTTGAAAACAAGGAGCAAATTGAAGTCTCTAAGTTTTATGAGAAGTTGCCTAAGGCAACATTGATAGCCATCCGTGAACTTCTTGATGACGAGCTTTTTGTTAAGCCTCCAAAACAAGATTAGTTAGGCTCATGGTAAGCGGTAAAAATATCCTCATAGGAATTACTGGCGGTATTGCTGCCTACAAAACTGCTCACCTAGTCAGAGAATTTATTAAAGCAGGAGCTAATGTGAAGTGCATTCAGACTCCTGCCTCTAAATCCTTTATTACTCCACTAACACTTTCCACACTCTCTCAAAATGAGGTTTTTTCTGAATTCACTACAGACGAAGAAAACCCCAGGTGGAATGATCATGTCTCTTTAGGTCTTTGGGCTGACTATTTTATCATCGCCCCTGCAACTGCCAATACGCTTGCTAAGATGTGTCAAGGAATCTGCGACAATCTTTTAATGGCCACCTATCTTTCGGCGAAATGCCCTGTGTATTTTGCTCCAGCTATGGATTTAGATATGTTCAAGCATCCATCTACGCAGAAAAATTTTCTTCAATTACAGTCATTTGGAAACACACTTATACCTGCCGAACACGGGTCTTTGGCAAGTGGTTTGGTGGGTGAGGGTAGAATGGCAGAGCCTGAGCACATCTATCAATTTGTTTGTGCTGACATTGCTGGTAAGCTTCCATTAAAAAACACCAAGGTACTTGTGACCGCCGGTCCTACCTATGAATCTATAGATCCTGTTCGATTTATAGGCAATCGTTCTTCTGGAAAAATGGGTTGTGAGTTGGCACTTCATTTGGCAAGTCAAGGAGCGGATGTTCAACTTGTACTTGGGCCATCGTCTCAAAGCCCTAAGCACGACAACCTTTCCATCTCAAGGGTGGAGTCGGCAGAGGAGATGTTTCAGGCTTGTATGAAGTACTTTGAGACTTCTGATATTGTTGTTGCTGCCGCTGCAGTAGCTGATTACAGTCCTGCTTCTTCTCATTCCAATAAACTTAAGAAAGACGATGGCTTGCCTCAAATCGTACTCCAAGAAACCAAAGACATATTGGCTCATATGGGGGCCAATAAGAAACATCAATATCTGGTTGGATTCGCTTTGGAGACCAGGAATGAAATAGCGCACGCAGCATCTAAACTTAAAAGTAAGAATCTGGATCTCATTGTCTTAAATTCACTTAATGATAAGGGGGCTGGTTTTGAATACGACACGAATAAGGTGACCCTAATCACCAAAGACAATAAAAAGATTAGCTTTGAGTTAAAATCTAAGCGAGATGTTGCTGAAGACATTGTAAATACCATTTTAAGTGAAATTGATGCATAAGATCATCTGTACTTTTTTTGTCGTTCTTTTTAGCTATCAATTAGAAGCTCAAGAACTGAACTGTCGGGTTCAAATAAACTCACAAAAGATTCAAGGAACCAGTCGGCAGATGTTTACCAACATGCGAACCGCTATTTATGAGTTTATGAATAATACGCGTTGGACGAATGATGTTTATTCTTCCGAAGAGCGAATAGAGTGTAATGTCATTATCAATCTAAACAGTCAGGCAGGTACTAATGGTTACAAGGGGACGATTACCATCAAATCCACAAGACCTATTTATCGAACTTCCTACAACTCTTCTATCCTCAATCTTGTGGATTCAGATATCCGTTTTGATTATGTAGAAAACGAAGTGCTTGAGTTTAACGAGCACAATCACACTTCGAATCTTATATCCATTTTATCATTTTACGCTTATGTGATCATTGGAATGGATTACGACACTTTTTCTCCGCTCTCTGGAGAACCTTACTTTTTGAAAGCTCAAAAAATTCTCAACAATGCTCAGAACGATCCCCAAGCCTCAGGTTGGAAGCCTTATGAAGGTACTTTTAATCGTTATTGGATTGTTGAAAATCTACTTCACAGTGACTTTAAACCACTTCGTAATGCGATGTATTCCTACCACAGAGAAGGTTTAGATGTTCTTGGTGAACAGGCAGAAACAGGTAGGGATGAGATTACGGCTGCACTTTACAACGTGAAAACATCAGCAGACCGTAAACAAGGTTCTTATTTGTTAAAGCTTTTTTTCGATGCGAAAGCTGATGAGATCACAAAGGTTTATTCCGATGGCTTTATTACCAATAAAAACGAGTTGGTAGAAATGCTAAAACAAGTAGATCCTTCAAATACAACCAAGTGGGAACGCATGCTTCAAACTCAAGGGACTCGGTAGCTTATGTTGCAACATCTTTCTATAAAAAATTACGCCATCATTGATGCTTTAGAAATTGACTTTCATCAAGGATTTAGTGTGGTTACTGGAGAGACGGGTTCGGGAAAATCAATTATTTTGGGCGCCTTGCAATTGATCATGGGGCATCGGGCCGATCGAAAGGCCGTGCACCCCAAGGCTAAAAAATGCGTTATTGAGGCTTCTTTCGATATAGAAAATTACTTCTTATCAGACTTTTTTCACCAAGAAGACATTGACTATGAGCCTTCTCAGACCATTGTTCGAAGAGAGGTGTACGCAAATGGAAAGTCGAGAGCTTTCATTAATGATTGCCCTGTCAACCTTGAGCAGCTAAGAGAGTTCTCGAGCGAAGTTGTTGACATACATTCACAGCACCAGAGCCTCTTGCTTCATAAGTCAAATTATCAGCTTCAGCTTATTGATGGTTTATCACAGGCAAACACAGAGGGGCATCGTGAGCTTATTCTCTCCTACAAAAAGGAGTATCAAAACTTAAAAGATGTTGAAAGTGAACTGCATGCTCTTTTAAGCGTTGGCGAGTCGTCCAAGAGTCAACTGGATTATTATTCTTTTTTACATTCTGAATTGGAGTCCGCAAACCTTATTGCAGGTGAAAAGGAGTCTTTACAGTCAACATTGAAACGTGCGGAACGCAAGGAGGAAGTGCTACATACGCTGCAAAAAATTGCATTTACTTTAGATAACAATCACCTGCAGACCCCTGTGAACAATCAACTCCAAGAATTGGCTGTTGACTTGCAGAAGATTTCAGAAGTTGACGAAACCTACAGCGCATGTGCCGAACGGCTCGAAAGTGTGCTTATAGAGCTTTTGGACCTCAGTAAAGAAAGTGAACTATTGCTTTCAAAAATGGAGCAAGAAGATGGTAATACCGAAGCGATTTCTCATCGATTGAATTTGATTCATCAATTGGAGCAAAAGCATCAGGTCATCAGCTTAGAAGCGCTCCTGGATAAGCAAAGTGAGTTGGAAGATAAGCTCACGAAACTTTCCTCAGTAGAGGGGCGTATTTCAGAGCTTGAAGCAGAAAGAGATAAGCTTCGCCTTCAGTTGAGTGATACCGCTGATACAATTAGTTTAAATAGGGCTAAGGTAAGTGCAGAGATTGAAACGTTCTTAATTGAAACCATCCAAGAATTGGGAATTAAAAACGGTCAATTCAAAGTGTCTATTGAGCCTCAAGCCGAATTAAATGAATGGGGTAAAGACCGGATTCGTTTCCTTTTTTCTGCCAACAGAGGAATGCCCCTTGAAGAAATGTCTAAGGTGGCTTCTGGAGGGGAGACCTCTCGACTCATGTTAGCGATTAAAGCTTTGTTAGTCAAACATCTTAATTTGCCGTGTTTGATATTGGATGAGATTGACACGGGCGTATCAGGAGAAGTGGCAGGGAAAATATCAAAGATATTGCTTAGTATGGCAAGAGAGATTCAACTTATTGTGATCAGTCATCTCCCTCAAGTTGCTGCCAAAGCGGATCACCATTATAAAGTTGAAAAAATAGATGATTTGACCGCGACCAAAACGACGATTTGTAAGCTAAGTAAAGATCAAAGGTTGGAAGAAGTTGCAAAAATGCTAAGTGGTGAAACCATAAGCACGGCGGCTTTAGAAAATGCAAAAGCACTTATTTCAAATCACTAAGTAATTCATAAAATCAGTTATATTTGTCGAAATTAAACAAAGTATAGAATGCTGTTAAAAGGAAAAAAAGGGATTATTTTCGGAGCCTTAGACCCTAAGTCTATTGCATGGAAAGTTGCAGAAGAAGCTAAAAAACAAGGCGCTGAGTTTGTTTTAACCAACGCACCTATCGCCATGAGAATGGGGGCCATCAAAGATTTAGCAGAGACCTGTAATGCAGAGGTTATTCCTGCTGACGCTACTTCTATGGAAGATTTGGAGAATCTTTTCACCAAATCTCAAGAGATATTGGGAGGTAAAATTGATTTTGTTTTACATTCCATCGGTATGTCCATCAATGTTCGTAAAGGAAAGCACTACACAGACCTAAGTCATGACTTTATGATGAAAGGTATGGACGTCTCTGCCATGTCTTTTCATAGGGTGATGCAAACGGCACTTAAATTAGACGCTATGAATGACTGGGGCTCTATTGTCGCTTTGTCTTACATTGCAGCTCAGCGAACCTTCCCAGATTATAACGATATGGCGGATAACAAGGCTTATTTAGAGTCTATTGCACGCAGTTTCGGTTACCACTTCGGGAAACAGAAGAAAGTACGTGTAAACACGATTTCTCAATCGCCTACGATGACTACTGCAGGTAGTGGCGTGAAAGGTTTTGACGGTTTCTATAAATATGCAGACATGATGTCTCCTCTAGGAAATGCACCTGCTGAAGATTGCGCGAACTATGTAATCTCATTATTCTCAGACTTAACGCGAATGGTTACGATGCAGAACTTATTCCACGATGGAGGGTTCTCTTTTACGGGCGTTAGTGAAGAAGTGATGGAGAGTTTCACGAATACTGAAGACCAATAAGGATTCAAGACGCCTTCAAGTGAGGTGTAAATAGATTTAAATATTTCAAAAAGCTCCATATTAATGGAGCTTTTTGATTTTATACAGATTCCAGATTAAGGACTTGTTTTATGGCGATCAGGAGGAGTAGGTGTCACAAAATGTCTTTGTAAAGATTGACTTTTGAACAATTGAAAAAACACTTAAACCCTTTTGTAGTTTTACAAAATGATAGCCCTCGCCGACTGCAACAACTTTTATGCTTCTTGTGAACGCTCTATTCGTCCTGAATTGGAGGGTAAGCCTATTGTTGTACTTTCTAATAATGACGGTTGTATTATTGCTCGGAGTAATGAGTCTAAGGCTTTAGGGTATAAGATGGGAGCACCTTACTTTAGGGTAAGAGCGCAATTGCTTAGGGATCAAGTTCATGTTTTTTCGGGGAATGTTCCTTTTTATCGAGAAGTCTCAGAAAAGATCATGAAGCTATTGGAGTCCGAATGCAATGCCATGGAAATTTATTCCATCGATGAAGCTTTTCTAGACTTTACCGATGTTGCTGCTCCCGATGAAAAAGCCATCCTCTTAAAAAAGAGGATCTTTGAGGAAACCAAAATCCCCATTTCTATTGGCATTGCACAGACGAAAGTACTGGCAAAATTAGCGAGCCATATCGCTAAGAAGCATACCCATACAGGTGTGTTTTTATTGCACGGCAAAGATTTGGTGGCTAGAGCCTTGAGTCATTATGCAGTTGAAGAACTTTGGGGAGTGGGTAGGAAACATGCTCATTTTTTACATGACAAAGGAATTTTTCAAGCTTCACAATTAGCCAAAACGGATGAATCATGGTTGAGGAGGCATATGAAAATTGGAGGCGTTCGCCTGGCAAGAGAATTGAATGGAATTCCTTGCTTTGCTTTAGAAGAGTGTAGACCTTCAAAAAAAAGCATCATGACCTCGAGGTCTTTTCGACGGGAATTGACGTCTTTCGAAGCTTTACATGAGGCTTTATCTAATTTTGCTTCTTCCTGTGCTTTTAAGTTGCGCAAGCAAAATACAAGGGCGAAAAAAATAGCTGTATTCATTCAAACCAATCGGTTTAAGTCTGATGTAAAAAGACATTCCGCATATTTAGAATTAGAATTCCCTATGCCGACAAATGACTCTATAGAGATGGTTAAAGGAGTTTACCAACTTTTAGATCGAATGTATGACCATGATTGTCAGTACAAAAGGGCGGGCGTCATCGTTTCGGATATCATTCCCGACCACGAAGTACAATTAAACTTATTTAGTGAGCAGGACTTCGTAAAGCGAGCTAAACTCATGAAGGTTTACGATGCGATCAATCATAAAATGGGAGAAGGTACTTTGCGTTTAAGCATTCAGGGGACCGATCGTAAATGGGCTCGAAAAAATGAACCGATTGCTTTTAGAAATTAAAGAGTAGCTGGGCTGGAGTATGGAGTGGTCCATCGTTTAAGCTTAAAGTAGTATCTTGCCGAGAATCTCGGATGAAATGAAAAAAATATACATACTGTCCCTCTTAATTTTAGCGCTAATCGCTTGCTCAGAGAGAGAGCTTCAGTCTTTGTCTTCTATAGAAATTTCAGGGAGTCAGGTTGAAGATATACGCGAAATTACGGAACGAGTTGTTCCCTATGTATACACATCGGCGATTGATTTAAGTTCTTTGGACGTTCAGGAAAAAAAACAAGCATTTATCCATCTGATGGTTCCATCTATTTTGATTGCAAAACACGAATTAGAACAGCATAGAAAGAAGGTTTTGGAATTGGGTATAAATCCCCATGATTTATCTCCATCCGATGAAGCTTACTTAAGTGCACTGCAAAAAAAATACAAATGCACGAGTCATTCAGAGCTGCTCCTGCGCTTGAGAACACATCCTACAAGTATTGTGATTGCTCAAGCAGCTATTGAGTCGGGTTGGGGTACTTCAAGGTTTTACAAAGAGGCAAACAACGTCTTTGGTGTTTGGTCTTACCATGAGAATGAACCGAGAATGAGGGCTTCTGAAGCTAGAGAGGGGATCTCGGTATATGTGAAGAAATACGGCTCTTTACCGGAATCTATTGCTTCCTACTTTCAAACGATTGCCAGGGGGCCATACGCAGGATTTAGAGAAAAGCGTAACGAAACAAATGAAGTGTTTGAATTGACACCTCATTTGTTGAGATACTCAGAACTCAGAGAAGTGTATGTGGAAAGAGTAGAAGAACTGATAAAATACAATCAATTAGAACGATACGACTCGTATCTTTTGGAGGGAAATAAGTAAGCATGGCTAGGAAGATTAAAAACAGAGGAGAAGTGTTGGCCTGGTCGATGTATGACTTTGCCAACCAGCCCTTCACGAATATCGTTGTTACATTTATCTACGGGACTTTTTTCACGACCGTTATCGCCTCGGATGAAATTTCAGGGACTCAGCAGTGGTCTCATGCAGTGTCTATAACGGCTGTTGTGGTCGCTTTATTGTCTCCTGTAATGGGTGCCTTGGCGGACCGAGGAGGCTATCGAAAATCCTTTATGTTTGGTTTTACATGGCTAACGATTATAGCCACAACAGTATTGTACTTTGTAATGCCTGGAGAAGTTTTTCGAGCACTTCTTTGGTTTGTGATTGCAAATGTTGGGTTTGAGATGGGCTCTGTATTTTGTAATGCCTATTTACCGGACATATCTCACTCTAAGAACATAGGACGTATTTCTGGATATGGCTGGTCTTTAGGCTATGTGGGTGGACTCATCGCTTTGGCATTGGCAATGGTTTTCTTGGTGCAAACAGACACTCCCGTGTTTGGTTTTGGAAAGGGAGAAGACGCTGCATATGAGAACATCAGAGCTACCAACCTTTTGGTGGCCATTTGGTTTGCTCTATTCAGCATACCTACTTTTTTATTTTTGAAGGATCGAAAACCCGATAAAAAAGCCTTGATGAATAATGTTAAGCACACATTAAAGGATTTCAGGCAAACGGCAAAAGAGATGAGGTCTTACCCACAAATCTTAAATTTTTTATTGGCCAGATTGTTTTATAACGATGGGCTAGTAACCATTTTTGCCTTTGGAGGTATTTATGCCGCTGGAACTTTAGACTTTACATTTGATGAAATTATGATGATGGGTGTTATCTTAAACATAACAGCCGGTATAGGTTCTTTTTTAATGGGGTTTTTAGACGATTGGGTAGGAGGAAAGACGACCATAAAGGTCACTTTGATTGGGTTGATGTTAGCGGTAGTATTGGCTATTGTTGCTCCCACTGCGGTACCATGGTTGCAATATGTACTCGGAGGTAGTGCGGTGCCCGAATCTCTTACGGCAAAAAACATCTTTTGGGGAGCAGCGATTTTAATAGGTGTATTCTCTGGGTCCAATCAAGCCTCTAGTCGATCCTTGATGGCGCGATTTACCCCGGAAGAAAAAAAGAATGAGTTTTTCGGATTTTTCGCTTTTTCAGGAAAAGCCACAGCCTTTGCGGGGCCTTTGCTGTTTGGAGTTTTGACGGGTTTGTTTGACAGTCAGAGAGCAGGTATTTTGGTTGTTTTCTTTTTCTTTTTCATTGGTTTTATCCTCCTTCATAGAGTGAATGAGGATCATGGTATAGAGCAAGGTGAATCCCATGATGTGAATCAAGAGGTAGAGATTGATAAATCATCAACTTAATTTTAAATCATCCACGTGGATTTTAAATCTTACAGGTATTGTATATTTGTTTTTTAACCTAAGAAAGAATGGAAAATAGTTTGAATCATATCGTATACCAATGGCTCTTGGATATGGGCTTGGCCGATCATGTCGCCCATCAAGTTCAGTTTGTCATTGAAGTCCTTGTGCTTGTCCTATTATGTTTTCTAGCTGATAAGTTGGCTAAAAATCTTTTCCTCAGAGCGATACATTCTGTTGCAAAACGCACAACATTTCTTTGGGACGACATTCTTTTTGAAAAGAAAGTTTTTGATCGCTTGGCACATTTGGCCCCAGCGCTAGTTGTTCAAGCCTCAGCACCTTATGTTTTTGATGACTTTCAAAACTTCATCCCCTTTTTAATTCGCATTACTGAGGCCTACATGATTGGAGTTGCCCTGATGGTGGTGATATCCATATTCAACACCTTTGATTATTATTTTAAGCAAACGGAATCATTAAAAGACAAGCCCATAGATTCGTATTTTCAGTTGGCGCGTTTGGTGACTTATTTCGTTGGAGGTGTTTTGGTCGTTTCCAAGATTTTCGATAAAGATCCGCAAGGTATTCTTGCAGCTATGGGTGCTTTAACTGCCGTGTCGATGTTGGTGTTTAAAGATACTATACTTGGCTTTGTTGCTTCTATTCAGCTCTCTGCTAACGACATGATACGAGTGGGAGATTGGGTCTCTATGCCCAAGTATGGTGCCGATGGTAATGTCATTAAGATTACATTGAATACCGTTAAGGTGCAAAACTGGGACAAAACCATTTCTACCATCCCGACCTATTCATTCGTTTCGGACTCCTTTAAAAATTGGCGAGGCATGTCAGAAGCCGGCGGTCGAAGAATTAAACGATCGATTACCTTAAAATCTGGATCTGTTAAGTTCTGTGATGAAGAAATGGTAAACCGTTTTAACAACTATCAGCTCCTCAAGGACTTCCTCAATTTGCGTGTACAAGAAATCGACGATTATAATGCCAAAGGGGATGTTGATAAGCGTTTCTTAATCAATGGTAGGCATCTTACAAATATTGGTGTTTTTAGAAATTATATTGAATCCTACCTAAAGAACCTAAAGGAGATACACCCTGATTTGACACTTATGGTCTTTCAAAAAGAAGGAAATGAGTATGGAATTCCCATCCAAATCTATTGTTTCACAAAAACAACGGATTGGGCTGAATATGAAACCATTCAGAGTGATATCTTTGACCATTTATATGCTGCAGCTCCAGAATTCGATTTGGAAGTCTATCAACATCCATCTGGCGGTGATTTTCATGGTCTGCTTAAATAATGGTTTGCTTCCCAATTTTTTGTCTTAAGATCCATGTGTTTTAATTCACCTGTTTCTAGTTTTAATATTGATAAACATCTTACCAAATGAGCAGCTTTGAGGAATTAATGCTTAACAAACCCTTGCGAAATGCTCTGGGAGAGTTAGGTTTTACGAGACCCACACCCATTCAGAAGAGTTCTTTCCCCGTCGTTCGATCTGGTGCTGATGTTGTGGGTATTGCCCAAACAGGTACCGGTAAAACACTTGCTTATATGTTGCCTATTCTCCAAGATGTGAAGTTCTCTAAGTTGGATACGCCAAGGGTTTTGATTCTTGTACCCACTCGAGAGTTGGTTTTACAAGTTGTAGAACGCATTGATGAGTTTTCGAAATACATGAACCTAAGAGTTCTGGGTGTTTATGGAGGAACAAACATCAATACACAAAAGAAAGCCTGTGCTTTAGGAGTAGATGTTGTTGTGGCAACTCCAGGAAGATTATATGATTTGGCTGCGTGCAGAGCACTTCAGTTAAAGACGGTCAAGCAGCTTGTTATTGATGAAGTTGATGTGATGTTGGATCTTGGTTTTAGAGTTCAGCTGGCCAACATTTTCTCAATCCTTCCTCAAAAGAGGCAAAACATTATGTTTTCAGCAACCATGACTGAAGATGTGGATGCTTTGATTGACGATTACTTCATCAAGCCCAAGAAAATTTCCATTGCTGTTAGCGGTACACCTTTAGAAAACATCACTCAAGAGTGTTATCGTGTTCAGAATTTTTATACAAAGTTAAACCTGCTACATTATTTACTTCAGGATAAAGAAACCTTCAGTAAAGTCTTGGTTTTTGTTCCCAATAAAAGGCATGCAGACCGTGTTTTTGAATATTTAGAGGAGCAATACGGCTCTGAGTTGTGCGTCATTCACTCCAACAAAACCCAGAATTACCGCATTCGCTCCATACAGCAGTTTGATGAGGGGGTTAACCGTATACTGGTGTCTACCGATGTTATGGCTCGTGGATTGGATTTAGAAAAGATCTCTCATGTCATTAACTTTAACACACCTATTTATTCTGAAAACTACATGCACCGAATCGGTCGAACCGGTCGGGCAGAAAAAAAGGGGAATTCTATACTTTTTTATACGGACAAAGAGCAAGAAGCAAAACTTGCCATTGAATCATTAATGGATTTTGAAATTCCTCAAACGGACTTCCCACTAGAAGTCGAAGTTTCCGAACAACTTTTAGATGAGGAACGCGATCGACCTAAAATCAGTAAAAATAGAAGTACTGAAGTGATTCACAGAGACTCTGGATTTCATGAAAAGAAGGAAAAGAATAAGAAAACGAATCAGGGCGGCTCGTACAGAGCAAAACTTGCGAAGAAGTACAAGAAGTCCAAAACCAAAGGGGATATCGTAGCCAATAGGCGAAGTAAAAAAAGACGAAAATAATGGCACTCAACATTGTTCTTTTTGAGCCAGAGATTCCTAACAACACGGGTAATATCGGTCGTTTAAGTTTGGCTACAGGTGCTCATTTACATTTGGTGAAACCTTTTGGTTTTGAGATTAGTGACGCCCGTCTTAAGCGTGCTGGCTTGGACTATTGGAAACATATTTCGCTTTTTGTTTACGAGAGTATAGAGGATTTTTACAAGAAAAATCACGGGAAAGAGATGGTTTATTTCTCAAGTCACGGAGCTAAAGACCACTGGTCGATAGATTATAAAGATGATTTGTTTTTGATTTTTGGGTCCGAATCCAAAGGACTCCCAGCTCATATTGTAGAAGACAACATCAATCAAGTATATAAAATACCTATGTACAGTCCTCATATCCGTAGTCTAAATTTAGCCAATGCAGTAAGTGTGGTCATTTATGAGGGCCTTAGATCTATTTTGTAATATGAATTGCATTCAACGGGTTCCTTAGATTTCGATATTTGGTGACAGGCTGTAATGCATTTTCCTCTTGTCAATTTGTTCTCCTGATTTACTTTTTCTGATGTGATAAATTTCACTGGCATCCTCTAGCATTTTTTTCATGTCCTGAAAGATGTAGGGCTTTCTTACATATTGATAGATCTGGCCTTGATTTATGGCATTGATGACCACCTCAATTTCGGTAAATGCCGTAAGTAGTATACGAATTGGGTCAGGAAACTCTTTTACGATGGAGGTAAAAAATTGTACGCCTGTAATTTTAGGCATGCGTTGGTCTGAAATGATGATGTTGATTTCTTTATTTTTAATGATTTCTCTTGCTTTGTCAGCAGAGTCTGTTACGTATACCTTAAAATAGGGACTGTATATGGTTTTGAAATTTTCCAGCATGACATGATCGTCATCCAGATAGACAACAGAGGTATCGTATGAATTTGATGTAGATTCATTTTCTGAATAGTCTTGAACTTGTATTTGAACGATTTCAATATTGTTTTCATCTAGCATGTTTCGAGTTTTTTGAGTGAGATTGATTGCCAAACGCTCAGGGTGGTTTAGAATGTACCGCCCATCTACACCTGTCAATAATTCGTTTCGACCAGAGGATCATTAGCTTCGCGGATTTCACAGCGCAGGTAGTACATCTCAGTGGCATTTTTTATTTCTTGCCGCATTTTGTTGGGTGTAAATGGTTTGGCGATGTGTTTGTAAATGATATTTGATCTTAATGCCTCAGCAACTTTATTTAGATTGGCATATCCAGTAAGGAGTACTCGTATCGGTTTTGGATATTCATGGCAAATCATAGTGAAAAATTGTAGGCCCGTCATCAATGGCATCTTTTGGTCCGTGATGATGATGTGAATTTCTTCCGTTGCAATAATATGCCGAGCTTCCATGGGGTCTGTTGTCGTAAAGATGTTAAAGTCCATCCGATGCATAGATTTATAACTATCCAATACATCAATATCATCATCTAGGTAGAGTACATTTATGTGCCTTATTTCTTCTTTCTCTTCTTCGGTGATGTCCAAATCTAAATTATTGATATAATAGAAATCGTCAGCTTTTTCAAGCCTTTTGTTTCTTTTTAGCTCAGATTCTTCATTCGGGATGTCATCCATTTGATCAAACTCGTTACACATTTCATTTTTTTGACTAAACTCTTTATTCATGATGTTGCATCTTTAATATATTATTTAATAGTGTAAAT
>JAKMFX010000014.1 GCA_022425195.1 Flavobacteriales bacterium
TTCTATAGGGTGTAGGGCTTCTCGTTGTGTTCCATCTTTGATTTGATGTCGGCAGCTCGTTCCTGCAGCGGCAATGAGGCTGGTGGTAGCTTCTTTTCGGATGGTGGGAAATAAGACCAGCTCGCCCATTTTCATGGAGACTTCATAGTGTTCTTTTTCGTAGCCAAATGAACCTGCCATGCCACAACAACCAGAAGGGATGAGTTGGACCTTGTAGTTTTTGGGAAGGCTCAACATAATTTTAGAGGGCGTCAAAGAAGACAGTGCTTTTTGGTGGCAGTGACCGTGAAGCCTAATGTGTTGTTGTTTTTCGGTGAAGGGCTCTGAGCTGATGTTTCCCGCTTGGATTTCTCGGGCCAGAAACTCTTCCAAAGTTAGGCTGTGCTTTGCCAGGTGGCTCACGCTTTTTTGGTCTTCCACCAAGTCGATATATTCATCGCGTAAGGTTAAGATGGCGGAGGGTTCTATCCCCAGAAGAGGCTGCTCTTCAGAAATGAGCTCCGATAAAAGTTGCGTATTTCTTTCCGCAAGTTGTCGGGCTTGGTCTAAAAAGCCTTTTGAGATGTATGCTCTGCCACTTGCCAGATGTTCGGGTATCTGAACCTTGTATCCTAAGGCATTGAGTAGTTTGATGCTCGTAATCCCAATGTGCGTATCGTTATAATTGGTAAATTCATCGTTGAAGAGGTAAACTTTTCCCTTGGAGAAAGGTCCTTTTTGCTCGTGGTTGATGAACCATTTGCTCAGCGTATTCTTTTGCAATAGGGGCAGTTCTCTTTCTTTGGCAATCCCCGCTATTTTTTTTACAATCCCCGAGCTGATGGAATTTTTCATCAGGGCATTGTAGGCCCTAGGTGCCATAGCTCCCAGTCGGTTGGCCTTGTCGATATTAGCGAATAATTTATCTTTTAGGGATGCTCCTTTTTCTTTGAGCAGCTGGTAGCTGTATTCGGCTTTGAGTTTTGCCATGTCTACGTTGGATGGGCATTCCGATTTACAGCCTTTACATGAATTGCAAAGTTCCATGACCTCCCTGATTTCGGGGTTGAGAAAAGGGTTTCCCTGGTTCGGATCGCTAAGAGCCTCTCTAAGGATGTTGGCGCGAGCACGTGTGCTGT
Source organism: Flavobacteriales bacterium (assembly GCA_022425195.1). Taxonomy (GTDB): domain Bacteria; phylum Bacteroidota; class Bacteroidia; order Flavobacteriales; family UBA7430; genus UBA7430. The sequence continues at coordinate 1,119 of JAKMFX010000014.1, forward strand.
GTTTTTCTTCTCGTGTGGCCTGGTAACTCGGACACATGGTCCCTGCCGAAAGTTCTGTTTTTCGGCAATCTCCCGATCCATTACATTTTTCTGCGGCCCGAAGTATGCCTTGGTCTTTGCTGAAGTTAAAGACCGTGTTGAATTCTGGTGTATGGTAGTCGGGCATGTATCTCAATGATTCATTCATTGACGGTGTATCCACAATTTTACCGGGGTTGAATATGCCCTTTGGGTCCCAGCTCTGTTTGATGGCTTTGCAGTGTTGGTAGTTTTTCTCTCCAATCATAAAGGAAAGAAATTCCCCTCGCAGCCTCCCGTCGCCGTGCTCCCCACTAAGAGAACCTTTGTATTGTTTCACAAGGTGAGATATGTCAGTGGCTATGGTCTTATATAGGCGATTGCCTTCCTCTGTTTTTAAATTGAGTATGGGACGCAGATGCAGTTCTCCTGTAGCGGCATGAGCATAGTGGACGCAGTAGAGATTCCTTTTTTCTAAAATATTGTTAAAGTCTTTGATGAAGGAGGGTAGATCGTTTACATCAACGGCCGTATCTTCGATGACCGCCACAGGCTTAGCATCTCCGGGGATGTTTGAAAGTACGCCGAGCCCTGCTTTTCGTAGATTCCATACTTTTTCGATGTCAGGACCTTTGACTACCGGGAAGTGTTGCCCTAAGTTCAAAACTTTAAAATGCTTTAGGCAGTTGAGGACGACTTCATCCAGTTGACTTTCCGTCTTGGCCGTAAATTCAACCACCAAAATCGCTTTGGGATCTCCTTTTACGAAGAAACGATTTTGTTGTTGTTCTCTGTTTTCCTTGGTGCATTCTAGTATGAAGTGATCGATGAGTTCGCAGGCGGTAGGGCCAAATTTTAAAGCTTCTAAATTGCCTTTCAGCGATGCGTCGATGGAATCAAAGTGCATACAAATCACCGCTTGGTGTTCGTGTGGTGTAGCGTGGAGTCTCACCTTAATTTCCGTTGTAAAGGCTAGGGTTCCTTCGGAGCCAGCCAAGAGCTTACAGAAATTAAAATCTGCTTCGGTCTCTATAAAAGCACTGCTCTGACCAAGGAGGTCAAGAGCGTATCCTGTATTTCTTCTAGGGATGTTTTTTTTCGGAAATTCTCTTTCAATTTCTCTACGATTTCCTTCGTCGGAAAAGAGTTCTTGGGCCTGTTTATAGATGTTGGTTTCCAACTTTGAGACGGTACCGACACCTTTTGCTTTGGCTTCAAACTCTTCTTTGCTCAAGGCTTTGAATTCGGTTTCATTGCCATCGGAAAGAATGACCTTCATAGAAATAAGTTGCTCTCGTGCAGAGCCGTAGATGATTGATCGGGCGCCACAAGAATTGTTACCCACCATGCCACCCAGCATGCACCGGTTGGAAGTAGAAGTTTCTGGACCGTAGAACAATCCGAAAGGTTGAAGGTGAAGATTCAATTCATCGCGGATGACCCCGGGTTGAACCACTGCGTAAGACTCCTCTTTATTGACTTCTATGATTTTGCAAAAGTTTTCAGAAATATCAACCACAATTCCAGAGCCCACTACTTGGCCTGCTAATGATGTTCCTGCAGCTCTGGGGATTATGGACAACGATTCGTCTTGCGAAAATCGGATCAATCGTTTTAAGTCTTCTTTCGTTTTAGGGATGGCTACTGCCAAAGGCATTTCTTTGTAAGAAGAAGCGTCCGTAGCGTATATTTTACGCATGACGGTGTCGAAATACAAGTTGCCCTGCATTTGTTCTGCCAAAACTTTTAGTTTTCCCTTCATCATGTCTCAAAAATACAAGTTAAAATGCGAATTTTCGTTTGAAAATTCATTTTAAACAGCCTCCCAGATAAACTCGATATTTATGGCCTTTTTTAGAGGTTTAAAAAATAGAAATTTTCTATCTAGGATTGCTTTTGTATAAATAACAATTGTATTTTTGCTGTTCTTGTTATTAAAATCACAACAGAGGTTATGGAAAAATATGATGTAGCCATTATAGGTTCGGGCCCCGGCGGATACGTCGCTGCCATTCGTTGCGCTCAATTGGGTATGAAAACGGCTTTAATTGAAAAGTACAGTACCCTAGGAGGTACATGTTTAAATGTAGGATGCATTCCATCCAAAGCATTGCTTAACTCTTCGGAACACTTCCACGATGCAAAGCACAGCTTTGCCAATCATGGTATTGAGATTAATGCGCCAAAGATCAATGTCGCTCAAATGATGAAACGTAAAGATGAGGTGATTGAGCAGACCTGCGGTGGAATTGATTTTTTGATGAAGAAAAATAAAATCGATGTGTTGAAAGGTTGGGGTTCATTTGCCGATGCGACCCATATCGATATCGTTAATGAAGAAGGTGCTGTTCAGATTGAAGCAGCCAAAACTATTATTGCTACAGGTTCAAAGCCTGCATCTCTACCTTTTATAAAAATCGATAAAGAGCGCGTTATTACTTCTACAGAGGCTCTAAGTCTTACAGAAGTTCCCAAGCGCATGATTGTTATTGGCGGAGGGGTCATCGGTTTGGAGTTGGGATCTGTATATGGACGGTTAGGTACTGAGGTAAGTGTTGTCGAATATGCTGACTCGCTTATCCCTAACATGGACAAAGCGCTTGGTAAAGAGTTGCGAAAAGTACTTAAGAAAGATTTGAACTTTGACATTCATTTAAATACGGGTGTTACTTCGGTAGAGCGAAAAGGCGCTGAGGTCATTGTAAAAGCAACGAATAAGAAAGGTGAAGAACAAGTCTATACGGCCGACTATTGTTTGGTTTCTGTAGGGCGTAAAGCCTTTACAGACAAATTAGGTTTGGATAAGGTAGGAGTGAATGTTGATGAAAGAGGACGTGTAGATGTGAATGAGCATTTGCAAACTTCTGTTGGCAATATATACGCGATAGGTGATGTAGTTCGAGGTGCGATGTTGGCTCATAAAGCAGAGGAAGAAGGCGTTTTTGTGGCCGAACATTTGGCTGGAGAAAAGCCACATATTAATCACAATTTAATTCCTGGTGTGGTATACACCTGGCCAGAAGTGGCTGCGGTAGGTAAGACTGAGGAGGAGCTAAAGGCTGCAGGCATAAAGTACAAGGCGGGAACCTTCCCATTCAAAGCGAGTGGAAGAGCAAGAGTTTCTGAGGATACAGATGGTTTCGTAAAAGTGTTGGCTGATGCCAATACGGATGAGATTCTCGGTGTACACATGATTGGTCCTCGGACTGCCGATATGATTGCTGAAGCTGTCGTTGCCATGGAGTACAGAGCATCAGCTGAAGATATTGCTCGTATTTGTCATGCACATCCTACCTTTACGGAGGCTTTTAAAGAGGCCGCTCTAGACGCTACAGATAAGAGAGCTTTACATATTTAGTAAAGTCTTTTCGCTTAATGCATACTACCTCTTCTCACAGCTGTGAGAAGAGGTTTTTTTTATTTGTTTGGTCTATCTAAATTGAACCTACTGCTTTAAAATTTACCTAACTTTGGCCTATGCTATTACAAACTCATATTCCTCGCACACAAAATGCAGATCTAAAGTATGTGCTCCTAGACTTTTTTGAGAAGGAGTCCAATCTGCTGCTACTGGATGGGAACACCTCTGATGGGGATGCTTTTGAATGGTTAATTGCTACGGGTTCCGTCGATGAAATAAGCGTTGGAGAAGAGGGTGCTTTTGATGCCTTGCAAGCTTTTCATGAAAAACACAAGGATTGGGTTTTTGGTAGTTTGAGTTACGATTTAAAAAATGGACTCGAGGACTTAAATTCTGATAATCACGATGGTGTACATGCACCTGGTTTACATTTTTTTCTCCCAAAATATTTATTCTTTTATAAAGGTGATCATCTTCTAGTGTACCGAAATGAATCCCAAAAGGAATTTCCCACAGAGATTTTGTCAGGCTCATTCAACGCATCATGTACAGAGTTCAATTGCTCTGTTAAGGCAAAAGTTTCTAAGAGTAGTTATATTGACAAAGTAAATCATATTAAAGAACACATAAAGCGTGGCGATATTTATGAGATGAATTATTGTCAAGAGTTTTATGCTGAGGATACGGCCTTGGAACCTTTGAATGTTTTCAAAAGTCTAAATGAGGTTTCTAAAGCCCCTTTTTCCTGTTATTTCAAGTTGGGAGCGATTCATCTGATTTCGGCGAGTCCTGAGCGCTTCCTAAAAAAAGAGGGTAGGAGGATTATCTCTCAACCCATTAAAGGTACCCGTAAAAGAGGACTGACTCTTGAAGAAGATGAGTTGCTCAAGAAAGAGCTTTTAGACAATCAAAAAGAGCGGTCAGAAAATGTGATGATCGTCGATTTGGTGCGCAATGACTTGTCTCGAATTGCTGAAAAAGATTCTGTAAAAGTAGATGAGCTCTTCGGTATTTATACTTTCGATCAAGTTCACCATATGATTTCTACGATAAGTTGTGAGTTAAGCGAAGCAACTCAAATGAAAGATGTTTTTCAAGCCTCCTTTCCCATGGGTTCGATGACGGGGGCACCCAAGATAAGCGCCATGAAATTAATTGAAACCTTTGAAGAGACCAAAAGAGGTTTGTATTCTGGGGCGGTGGGATATATAACTCCTGAAGGAGATTTCGATTTTAATGTGGTGATCAGAAGCATACAATACAATGCATTAAATAAGTATCTTTCTTTTATGGTGGGAGGTGCCATTACTATGGGTAGTGAGGCCGAATTAGAATACGAAGAATGTTTGGTAAAGGCCAAGGCTCTGTTTGAGGTTTTGGAAGGTGAATATGCAGAAAAAGTTTCTTAAATATTGCGAAAGCATAGGTTTAAAGTCAGAAGTTAAAATCCTTCTTGCTGTAAGCGGTGGCCTTGATTCCATGGCATTATTTCACTTGTTCAGATTGTCAGGATTTTCGATTGAAGTAGCGCATTGTAATTTTAAACTTCGCGGTGAGGAGTCTGATGGTGATGAAGGTTTTGTTAAAGAAATATGCGCTGCATTTAAAATTCCATTTCACAAGAAAAGTTTTGACACAGAAGACTATGCCCATTCGAATTCGGTGTCCATTCAAATGGCCGCAAGAACCTTGCGGTATGCTTGGTTTGAAGTGTTACTATCAGAATTTGATATAGCTTACACAGCTACGGCTCATCATCGGGATGATCAGGTTGAAACGCTTTTGATCAATTTGTCTAGAGGTACTGGTTTAAAGGGAATGCGAGGGATCTTGCCTAAGCAAGGGACTTTAGTCCGTCCCTTATTATTTACGGATAGAGCGGCGTTAGAAACATGGATGCATCAGCAGGATTTTATTTTTCGAGAAGATAGCAGTAACGCTTCTTTGAAATATGCTCGAAATAAGCTCCGTCATCAAGTCATTCCAATACTTAAAGAACTCAATCCGTCACTTTCAAAAACCTATCAAGAAAATGCTGCACGTTTTGCGAGTGCCCAGAAAAACCTGGTCTTTTTTTATGAGAAACATCGTGCCGATTTAATTTTGAAAAAAGGAGCTGTTCAGCATATTGTTTTGGATGAGCTGTTAAATTTTCCATCTCCGATGGATGTGCTGTTTTATTTCATCAATCCTTTTGGGTTTCATGATTGGGATGCTATTGATGCCCTAATTCATGCAGAGTCTGGGAAGGTGGTTTTTAGTGATACGCACGAATTACTTAAGGACAGAGAGGTTTTGGTGTTGAGAGAAAAATACGAGAAAGCGCAGAATTCATTTTATATTTCGGAAAACCAGACGTTCCTTAATGATCCTATATCGATGCGTTTTATTCAGAAAGAAGCGGAGGGTTTAGTTATGGACAGAGCTAAGGAATGTGCTGTGTTGGACTTCGATAAGCTTCAATTCCCCCTACACTTACGTCGTTGGCAAAAAGGAGATGTTTTTAAGCCCATAGGAATGCGGGGTAAGAAGAAAGTAAGTGATTTTTTTATCGACCAAAAGATGAGCCTCTTTGAGAAGGAAAATGTTTGGTTGTTGTGCTCTTCGGGAGAGATTGTTTGGGTTGTAGGTCACCGAATAGATGAGCGTTTTAAACTTGTAGAAGCTACTCAAAAAGTTTACCTTGTCCAGCTAAATGGAGCGTGACATGAACGGATCTGAAGCTTTTCACGAAAAACAGTACCTAGGTTACAGTAAATATTCTAATTTAAGGCGAATCATTTTGGCCTTATTTTTCTTTGTATCCTATTATTTTTCTGAACCCAGTCATCGCTCTGCTGATATCATGTTTTATTTAGGGGTTGCCACTTTGTTGTTGTCAGCCATGCTGATGTACGTGCTTCATTTAGAAACGACATTACTCAATGGCTGTCTCATCTTTGTTGGTTTGTGGACAGCTCGAAAAGTGAAAATTGACCTATCGAGCATTCAGTCTGTCGAACTCATCAATTACTCCCGATACTATGTGCGTCGACCGGTATACAACTTGCACCGAAAGGGCAGGATTCATTTTTATACTCGAGGTAAAGATGCGGTCTTATTGACCGATAGAGATGGTTTAGAATATGTGGTGGGAACACAAAGGCCTGAAGAGTTTTTTGAGGTCTTAAAAATAGAATTAGAAAAAGAAGTACGATGAAAAAAAGATTAACTTTTTTAATTGCATTATTCACTTTATCTACTGCCTTCGCACAGATATACAATCCAGTGCAATGGAGTTTTGAGCTTGAAGTTATAGACCAAAATGAAGTTGATTTTATTGCTAAAGCTACGATAGAAGAGGGGTGGCATATGTATTCCCAAGATGTTGAGGGCGGACCTGTCCCTACATCTTTCACCTTTTTTGAGCAAGATAAAATTGAGTTGAAAGGAACTGTAGAGGCACAAAAGGCTGCTCATGAGGAGTACGACTCGAACTTTGATGCTGTTTTAAAGTTTTTTGACGGTAAAGTTAATTTTCGACAACGCATCAAGTTGCTGTCAAAAGATTCTGTTTTGCTGAAAGGAGAACTCGGTTTTATGGTGTGTAATGACGTGATGTGCCTACCCCCAGAATGGGTAGATATAAAGCTCATGTTGCCTCCTGCAGAACAGATCAGTCTTGCTGAAAAGGCAAAGGAGAAAGGACTTTGGAGCATCTTTTTTATCGCTTTCTTAAGTGGGTTTATCGCCCTCTTAACCCCTTGTGTTTTTCCAATGATACCGATGACGGTAAGCTTTTTCACTAAGCAGAGTAAGAACAAAGCCGCAGGGATCCGCAATGCCATGATTTATGGATTGTCCATTATTATCATTTATTTGGTGTTGGGAGTTGCTGTGTCAGCTATTTTTGGTGCCGACACCTTAAATAGTATGGCGACCAATGTTTACTTTAACATTGCTTTCTTTTTATTGCTGATATTTTTTGCGGCTTCCTTTCTTGGAGCTTTTGAAATTAGAATGCCCAATTCCTGGATTAACAAAGCCGATTCAGCTTCTGATAAAGGCGGTCTGATTGGAATCTTCTTTATGGCTTTCACCCTAGCTTTGGTTTCTTTTTCATGTACTGGACCAATTGTTGGGACTTTGCTCGTAGAGGCCGCCTCGGGAGGTTCTTATGTGGGACCTATTGCGGGTATGTTTGGCTTCTCTTTAGCCATTGCATTGCCATTCACCTTATTTGCAGCCTTCCCGGGTTGGTTAAATTCTTTGCCAAAATCAGGAGGTTGGTTAAATTCAGTGAAAGTTGTTTTGGGCTTCTTGGAATTGGCTTTGGCTTTTAAATTCTTGTCGAATGCGGACTTGGTTATGCAGGCCCACTTGCTAGAGCGAGAAGTGTTTATAGCCATTTGGATCATCATTTTTGGTTTACTAACCCTCTATTTATTGGGCAAGTTGAAATTCTCTCACGATAGTGATTTGCCTTATATTTCAGTGTCTCGACTCTTTTTTGCTGTGCTTACTGGGGCCTTTACGATTTATATGATTCCAGGACTTTGGGGCGCTCCTTTAAAGCTCATCAACGCCTTTCCACCTCCAATGCATTATAGTGAGTCCCCTTATGGGGTAGGTTACACTCAAGCTGCAGTCTCCACTGATACACATGCGGAAGAGGACGGCCGACACTTGGGACCACAGGGAATTATGGTTTTTCATGATTATGAGCTTGGATTAGAACATGCTCGCAGCGTAAATAAACCTGTTTTACTTGATTTCACGGGATGGGCCTGTGTGAACTGTCGTAAAATGGAGGAGCAAGTTTGGTCGGATGCAGCGGTAAAACAAATTTTATCAGAAGAGCTTGTACTCATTTCTCTTTATGTTGATGAGCGAACTAAATTACCTGCATCTGAGCAATATGAAACAACGATTGCTGGGAAAGTGAAAAAGGTCAGAACGGTGGGTGACAAATGGACGGTGATGCAAGCCGAACGCTACAAGATCAATTCTCAGCCATATTATTTAATTTTAGACCATGAGGAAAATGCTTTAACCGAAGCAGCAAATTACCAGGATCACGGAAGTGTAGATGTTTTTAAAGATTGGTTACAACGTAGTTTGTCAGCATTCAGTAATTAAATTTCGGTTAAGGGTGTTTAATTTATTAATCAATTATCTCAGTAGGAATGAACAGTATTCGTAAAGAATTTATAGAAGCACAAGAGGTTTTAGCTTCTTTCATTGCCAATGAAGAAAACATGGAGGCCATTGAATCTGCGGGTGCTTTAATTGTAAATTCCTTTAAAAGTAGAGGTAAGTTAATTACTTGTGGTAACGGAGGTTCTATGTGCGATGCCATGCATTTTGCTGAAGAGCTTTCCGGACGTTACAGATCTGATAGACCTGCTTTGCCAGCAGTTTCTATTTCCGACCCTTCTCACATTTCATGCGTTCTTAATGATTACGGTGCTGATGCTATCTTTTCACGCTATGTTGAAGGTGTGGGTTTTGAAGGTGACGTACTTATAGCCATTAGTACAAGTGGAAACTCAGCAAACGTTATTCAAGCGGCAAAAGTAGCTCGAGATAAAGGGATGAAAGTCATCGCCCTGACGGGGAAAACCGGAGGAGAGTTGGCATCGTATGCCGATGTCGAAATTAGAGCTCCTCACAGTGCATATGCCGATCGAGTTCAGGAAATCCACATCAAGGTAATACACTCTTTGATTCATTACATAGAGCAAAATTACTTCACCAAATAATACGATTAAACTTCTACTTCGTATACTTCAAACGTTAAATGTTGAGCGCTCTTGATGAGAAATACTTTTTTCAGAAGCTTGCATATGACTTTTGCGGATTTTTCTGAGCCGCCTTCTAAGGGTAAGAAATAATAGGCCATTTCCTCATTGATGTCTTTTGCTGGGATGGAGTCAAATTTGAAATGAGAATGTGTGAATCGATCCAATGCATCTTTGTCTTTTTTGATGTCAAAGCATACGGCAAGAACAATTCCAAATTCTCCATTTTCTGCACGACACTCTTCAGCCATGTTTCTATTGATGACTTGGAGGGTTTCTACTTCTTTATGGAGAATAGAAATGAGAAAAGATTCGTTTTCTTTTCGGAATCCTGCCATGGCAATGTCCAGGACTTCTATAAGTTGTGAGGGTATGTTCATGAGTTGTGAAATAATGAGATGAGTTGATTGGCCGCAACAAAAGGACTTATTTTACCTAATCTAACCTGCTTTTCAAGTCGAGTTAATTCTTTGTTTACCTTTTCATTTTCGTGAAAATATCTACCTAGTTGCTCTTGAATACTTTCATACAGCCAGAATTGGGCTTGATCGTTTCTTTTTTCTTGAAAAGTTCCCTTGAGGGTGCAATGGTTTATGTAGGTTGTGATGATTTCCCAGACTTCAGTAATTCCTTGGTTGTCTTGTGCAGAGCAATGCATTACCCTCGGAATCCAGTCGTTACTTTTGGGAGGGAAGAGGTGAATGGCTCTTTTGTAATTACTGGCAGCAATTTTACTCGGATTTAGATTTTCACCGTCGGCTTTAGTAATCGCAATGGCATCAGCCATCTCCATGATTCCTCTCTTAATGCCTTGCAGTTCATCACCGGCTCCAGAAAGCATTAATAATAAGAAGAAGTCTACCATAGAATGGACGGCAGTTTCAGATTGCCCCACACCTACAGTTTCTATCATGATGACTTCATAGCCCCATGCTTCGCAGAGTAATATGCTTTCTCGAGTTTTACGAGCCACTCCGCCAAGTGAGCCCGATGTTGGAGAAGGGCGAATGAATGCAAGTGGGTCTGTACTCAGATTTTCCATACGAGTTTTGTCACCCAAGATGCTTCCTCTACCTTCCTCACTACTTGGGTCAATGGCCAATACAGCTACTTTTTTCCCTAAAGAGGTAATGTATTTCCCGAAACGCTCTATGAATGTGCTTTTTCCTACCCCGGGAACCCCCGTGATCCCTATGCGAATGGATTTCCCAGTTTTAGCCGTAATGTGCTCTAAAAGCTCTTGTGCAAACTCCTGGTGAATGGGTTTTGTACTTTCTACCAATGTGATGGCTTTACCTAACATACCGATGTCTCCATCAGTCATCCCTTGAGCGTATTCTTCAAGGTTGAACTCTTTTTTTTTGAGTATTTTTTTAGGCTTGATCATTCGTAAACATGTTTTCTATAGAGAGGCTAAAAAGCTCTTTCAGACTCATGCCGATGCAATGTGCTTGTTGAGGGATGATACTTTCTTCCGACAAACCGGGGATGGTATTGATTTCTATCAAATAGGCCTGGTGGTTTTCAATGATGTAATCCATACGGACCATGCCTTTTAAGTTAAGTGTTCGATAAATCGTTTTACTGATCGATTGCACTTGATTGCGATTGTCATCACTAATTCTAGCCGGGGTAATTTCTTCTGCTTTTCCTTCGTACTTGGCCTGGTAATCAAAAAAGTCATTTTCTGAGGCTATTTCTGTCAGCGGAAGCGCAATAAGGTCCCCATTTTTTTCAATCACCCCAGAGGTGACCTCAACACCATTTACAAAAGCTTCTATGATGACTTGATTGTCGTGTTCAAAAGCCTTGTTTATGGCTTCATCCCATTGTGAATTTTGGGAAACTTTAGAGACGCCAAAGCTTGATCCAGCCCTGTTGGGCTTTACAAAGCAGGGGAGACCGATTTCTTTTTCAATGGATTTAATGTCGAAGTTCACCCCTTTGTTGATGATTACCGCCTTAGCACTTGGGATTTGGAATTGTTTTAAGAGTGCATTGCACATAGCCTTGTTAAAGGTGATGGCAGATTCAAAACTTCCGCAGCAATTATAGGGGATGTTCAACAAGTCAAAATAACCTTGCAAAACCCCATCTTCACCGGGTGTCCCGTGAATGGCCATAAAGATGCCGTCAAAAGTTGTTTTTTCTCCTTTAGATGTAAATGAAAAGTCATTCTTATCTATGGTATACTTTTGCCCATCCAGCGTAGCATGCCAGTCAGAGCCTTCTATGTGGACGAGGTAAGGGGAGAATTTTTTGGTGTCAATATGCTGGTAAACAACATCTGCACTTTTAAGAGAAATGTCTATTTCTGAGGAGTCTCCCCCTCTGAGTATGGCTATTTTTTTCTTCATCTAAAGAGAGCTAAAACGAAATTTTCAATACGGTCTTTCAAACTCTAATTCACTAAGTTACCTAAAAGTCTAAGAAACTCATACGTTTGTTGAGTTTTAAATCTTGAAGGATGCTAGACTTTACATTGATGCTCAAATTGTAACTCTGTCGGTATCCAAAGGGAATCCAGTTGAATCTCAACTCCCAGCAGTGCAAGTCTCTGTAGAAGTCCAGCGATGTGTATGATATTTCTTGTGAATCGAAATCATAACCAGATCTAAATCCAATTTTCCACTTTTCTGTCAAACGAACGTTTCCTCTTACATTGAATGTTTGACGAATGAACTTCTCGACGGACGGTTTTCTGTAGCTGTATTTATAATCCATGCTGATGTCCCATGGGATGTTGAAGTCTACATAATCATCTGCGTAATCCTGAATCATGTTCCATTGCTCTTTAGGAATGTTCTGTGAGACATTTGATTTCGTGGGTTGATATGAGCTTTTAAAACTCCAATTCACAGAGAAATTGAAATGGGTCAATCTCCCCAATGAGGCATTGTCTTTCCATACGTATTTGTGGATCGTATTTCCATTTTCATCCAATTGGTAGGGGTTCAGATTCCCACTGAACTTGATGTTTAGTTTTGGAATCAATTCAGACCTTCCAGAAAAACTAAAGTTGGAGAGGTTAAATGAATCGACAGCGAGATTGTAATTCCCTCTAAAGCTCAAGTTTTTGAACAAGGCAATTTTCTTGTATTCAGTGATGCTATCGTTCTTCGATTTAATCTTCATTTCTAAATTGTTGTCGATTCCTAAACTGATATTACCAGATTTACCCATAGGTGCACTGCTATAGATGTTTTCGGAATAGTAAGAGTACAGTTGTTCATTTCCCAGCGAGTCTATCACTGTACGATTGTAGTACCCCCACTTTTCATCACTAAAGTCGGGTCTGTAGTTAAAGGAAATGCTAGGGCTTAGGACGTGTCTGATGCTTTTTATTCTTTTAGATTCAATGGGGTAAAGCCCATAAATCTTGGTGTTTAAACGAATGCTTGTGTTAAAGTCTCTTACCGCATACATGCCCCCAACGGTATCATTCTGTAGGCTGTTTTGACCTTCATCCCAAGATTTTTCAATTCGGTCGAAATACCACCTTTCGGTATAATTTGCAGAGGGACTTAGATTAAAATGTTTAAAAACTTTGAAGGAACTGCTGATGGGTATTCGATGCTTTATACCGTATCTCATGTCCTTAAGTGTTTGAGATGTAAACAACAAACTGTCTATCGTTTCGATTTGATTTTTTGCTTGTACGTTGTAGCTTAGACTAATTTTTTCATACCATTTTTGCTTTCCTATAAGGTCTTTTCTTTTGAAGGGATGTATTCGATTTACATTGAATCCCAGGTCGGGTAGGCTTAGACTGATGGAATTATTTAGGGTGTTTTGACTGTGCCTAAGGTTTGCGGAAAGGTTGAATGGCTTGTCAATCCATGAGTAGCTATAGGAGACGTTGGAGCTCAAGGTATTTTTCAAGTAGTCGTTACCTCGATAGGCATTCATGCGATTGAAGCTGCTAGATCCGGCATTTACTTTTGCGCTAAAGCGTCTGTTAGGGTGTGCTTTTGGATCTTGTGCGTGCGTCCAATTGATGAAGAAGTCTCGTTGATCTTCGAAGTTGGATAATCCTTTTTCTCCCAGTAAGTTTTTAGAGTAACTTAAGCTAAAGTTTCCTTTATATGCATAGCGTTTTTTGTAGACACTTTGACTTTTCAACTTCCATGATCCACGGGTGTAAATGTCCCCTCTCAATGCCAAATCTACATGGTCATTTAGGGCAAAATACCAGCCTCCATCTCTAAAATAGTATCCACGATTAATAGAGCTCCCGTACGAGGGCATAAGAAAGCCCGAGCTCTTTTCATTCTCCATCGGGAAAAACCCGAAAGGGATGTATAGCGGCGTTGGAATGTCAGCAATGACTAGGTTTGCGGGTCCAGTAACGATCTTATTGTTGGGAATGATTTTGAGTTTTTTTGCGCTGATGAAGAAATGAGGGTGTTCATGGGAACAGGTCGTGTATTTACTTTCTTGAATAAACATGGAGTTATCCGCCTGTTTTTTGAGTTGCTGACCATGGATATAACCCTCGCCATCTTGCGTCCGCATGCCTTTTATTTTCCCCTTTTTACTTTTGAAATTGTAGAGAATGCTTTCGCAATGATATGTTTTCCCTTTTTCTTTGAAAATGGGTTGGCCAAAAATCAGACCTGTACTGTCGGTTTCTCCCATGGCATATACCGTATTATCTTGCCAGTTGAGGATGATGTATTCGGCCTGAAGTTCAATGTCTTCATAGTTTACTTGAGCGTTGTGGTACAGGTGAACTTTTTTTCCTTCCAGGTCTACAATGCTAGAGTCCTGAGCGAAATAAGTGATGTCAGAGCTTAAGAAGCTTGACTTTGTGGAGGTTGAGTCTTCAGATGTCTGCTGAGCTGAGGTCTCCAAAAACACAAAAATCCATAGGATTAGAGTTAAAAAGAGACTATGTTTAAACTTTGCTGACAAAAGTGAATTTTCTTTTTATTTTTGTTTTGGCTAATTAAGCAAAACTAACTAAAAAAAGCCACCTGTAGTGAAACGAATTGTAGCGATATTTCTTGTACTCTATTCTTTGCCCGTCTGGTCGTATTTATTTTCTTCAGATTACAGTACAGCAGTTAATAAGGTCATCATTGATGCCGGTCATGGAGGTAAAGATCCCGGAAACTTGGGGACAGGAAGGTATGCTACTCAGGAGAAAGATATTACGCTTGATGTGGCATTGAAATTAGGAGGGTATATAGAAGAAAATATGCCAGATGTAGAAGTTGTGTATACGCGTGACAAGGACAATTATCCACAACTGTATGAGCGCACCGCATTGGCGAATCGAGAAAAAGCCGATTTGTTTATCTCTATACATTGTGATGCGTTCACAGACTCACGAGCACATGGCTGTTCTTCTTTTGTGGTGGGGATGAACCACGGAAAACAGTCTCGAGTGGCGATTAAAGAGAATCCCGTTATCCTTACAGAAGAGGATAAATTGAATTACGGTAATTTTGACATTCAGAGCCCTGAATATCAGATTGAGGTTTCTTTATACCAGAAGATGTATGAGAAAAACAGTCTTCTTTTTGCAGATAAAATTCAAACGCAGTTTAGAGAAAGAGTAAATCGAAGAGATCGAGGAGTTAAGCGAGAACCCTTGTATGTTACAAGTCGAGTCGCTATGCCTTCTGTTCTTGTGGAATTGGGGTTTCTCACGAACCCTAAAGAGGAAGACTTTTTAAACACATCCAAGGGAAAGACTTATATGGCCTCTGCACTTTACAGGGCATTTAAAGAGTACAAAAGTGAGCAAGAAGGGGTGATTAAAGATGTAAAACAGATTCGACAAGTTGTTTCGAATGACGTTCCTTTAATCGATAGAAAACTCTCGGATGCTACATATTTGACGGTACAAGTTTTCACTTCTTCAAGCCAATTGGACAAAGAATCTCTCAATAATTTAGACGGCACGTTCTATATCGTTGAAGGCGGTGTATATAAGTATTTTAGCGGGCGTTATCGTGATATTGCTGAGGTTAAGTCACACCAAAAAGAACTTGTAAGTCGGGGGCTTAAAGATTGTTTTGTGGTGGGCGTTCACAATAATGTGAAGGTGGGCGTTCCTGAGGTGCTGGAACTCCTTAAATAATTTGTATTTTTGATTAGACATTAATAGATAGATGAAGTATAGCAAAGAACTAGCAATAGGCTTAACGACCGTAGCGACCATAATTTGTTTCACATGGGGTTATAATTTTTTGAAGGGGAAAAATGTCTTCAAAGCCAAGCGTGATTATTACGCTTTTTATGATCATGTTCACGGTTTGGAGGTCGGTCAGCCTGTAACCATAAGCGGATATAAGATCGGTCAGGTTACAGAAATCACTTTCGATGCATCCTACGGTGGGGCTTTGTTGGTTGGCTTTCATATTTCAAAACCTCTGGACATCAGTAATGATACCAAAGTGAAGATTTACGACATGGATATCATGGGTGCCAAAGGCCTTCAGTTAGAGCCAGGTATTTCCAAAGTAATCGCAATTTCAGGGGATACGCTCCAAGGTGATATACAAATTTCCCTTACAGAACAAGTCACCAAACAGTTTGTACCTATTAAAGATGGAACAGAACGGCTTATTAATGTTTTGGATTCCACGCTAAGGTCTATAACTCTTCTTACTCAGAAAGCAAGTGATTTGATTGAAGTGAATCACAACAGTATTTCGAGTGCTGCCGAGCATATTGATACCCTATCTCAAACACTATCTGCGCAACGCGAAGATTTTGAAGTCATACTCAATAATTTCAGGACATTTAGCTCTGATCTGGCAGCATCAAATGTTTCATCAGCAATTTCTCAGATTGATGAGACGATGAATAGTCTTGACCTTGTGCTCACAGATATCAATACCGGGCATGGGAGTCTAGGGAAGCTGGTCAAAGACGGACAGCTGTATACGGATATGACTGCGTCAATGTCTCAATTGGAGCTGTTGTTAGAAGATTTGCGCGAGCATCCGAAACGCTATGTTCACTTTTCGCTTTTCGGACGTAAAGAAAGTACTGCACCCTCAGATACGTTAAACTAATACGAACTTATGGGAATATCGAATCTCATTTTTGCCCTCTGCCTAATTTTGGCCATTTTCTTTTTTCGAAGAAATGTTCTGAAAATTAAGCGCAATGTATTTTTGGGGCGAGATGTGAATCGATCAGACCAGCCTTCAGTTAGGTGGAAAACTATGATTCGGGTGGCTCTGGGGCAGTCGAAGATGATGGTTAAGCCTATAGCAGGATTTCTTCATCTTATTGTTTATGTCGGATTTGTCATCATCAATATTGAAGTACTAGAAATCATCATAGACGGAATCTTTGGCACCCATCGAATTTTTTCATTTATGGGTGGTTTTTATGATTTTTTGATTGCTTCTTTTGAAATCTTAGCCTTACTGGTTCTTTTGGCCTGTCTTCTATTTTTTATTAGAAGAAATGGAATTCAATTGAAGCGTTTTGTCATGAAAGAAGTAGCGGGATGGCCCAAGACAGATGCTAATCTCATTTTGATTTTTGAGGTCTTATTGATGGGGGCCTTTTTGATGATGCAAAGTGCGGATTTGACCTTGCAGAAATTAGGGGCAGCACATTATACAGAAGCGGGATCTTTTCCAGTGAGCTCTTCTTTGCTTTTTGTCTTTGAAGGAATGAGCGAAACTACGGTATATGCTTACGAGCGATTTTTCTGGTGGTTTCACATCTTGGGGATTTTAGCTTTTTTAAACTATTTACCTTATTCAAAACACTTACATATTGTATTGGCATTCCCCAACACTTACCATTCGAATTTAAAGCCTAAAGGGGCTTTTACGAATATGGAATCTGTAACCCAGGAGGTAAAGCTTATGATGGACCCTGAAGCAGATCCTTATGCTGTATCTGATACGGATGTAGCTGATGAGATGCAAAGATTTGGAGCAAAAGACGTGACGGACTTAAGTTGGGTTCAGCTGATGAATGCCTACTCATGTACTGAATGCGGACGATGTACCTCAGAATGTCCCGCCCATCAGACTGGGAAAATCCTTTCTCCTAGAAAAATCATGATGGATACTCGAGACCGCCTCGAGGCCTATGGGGACCGCTTGGATGGAATCAAAACTGAGGTCGATGACCAAACCTTGCTAGATGGTTACATTACCCGTGAGGAGCTTTGGGCTTGTACCACGTGTAATGCTTGTACAGATGCTTGCCCTATTAATATAGATCCACTTTCGATCATTTTAGACATGAGGAGGTACATGGTCATGGAGGAGTCTGCAGCGCCCAATGAATTGAATATGATGTTCACGAACGTAGAGAATAATGGCGCACCATGGCAATTCCCAGCAGCAGATCGATTGAAATGGAGAGATGAATTCTGATATGGAAGAAACGAAAAAGATACAAGTCCCTACCATGGCTGAGATGATGGCCAAAGGAGAACAGCCAGATGTTTTATTTTGGGTAGGCTGTGCAGGTAGTTTTGACGATCGCGCAAAAAGAATTACCAAAGCTTTCGTTAAAATCTTAAATCAAATAAACTACAAGTTTGCTGTTCTTGGAGCTGAAGAGTCCTGTAGCGGAGATCCTGCTAAAAGAGCTGGGAATGAGTTTTTATTTCAAATGCAAGCCATGGCAAATATTGAAGTCTTGAATGCTTATGAAGTAAAAAAAATCGTTACGGCTTGTCCACATTGTTTCAATACCCTCAAAAATGAGTATCCAGAATTGGGAGGGCATTATGAAGTGGTGCATCACACACAGCTCTTACAGTCATTAATTGATGAAGGCCGTTTGAAGGTTGAAGGTGGTGCTTACAAAGGAAAAAAAATCACCTTTCACGATCCCTGCTATTTGGGTAGAGCCAATGAAGTGTATGAGGCTCCTCGCAAATTGATTCAAAATCTAGATGCTGAGCTCGTAGAGATGAAGCGATGCAAATCCAAAGGTTTGTGTTGTGGCGCGGGTGGTGCTCAAATGTTCAAAGAACCTGAAAAGGGAGATAAGGATGTCAATATTGAACGTACAGAAGAAGCCATTGAAACCCGAGCAGACATCATCGCTACGGGTTGCCCTTTTTGTAATACCATGATGACCGATGGGGTTAAGAATAAAGAAAAAGAAGAACAAGTGAAAGTTTTGGATTTGGCCGAAATGATTGCTCAAGCAAACGATTTATAGTATGTGGGTGAATTTTGATAAACTACCGAGCACAAGTAGGGTATGGGTGTTCCAATCGAATCAGAAATTGACAAAAGAGATACAGGCTTCTATTGATCGTGAATTAAAAGCCTTTATAGAAAAATGGTCTACCCATGGATCTCAAATGCATGCTTCTCATGTTTTGATGCACAATTGTTTTGTCATCATAGCTGCTGATGAGGGAAAGCAAATGGCTTCTGGCTGTTCTATAGACTCTTTTACGGGCTTGTTTAAAGCTTTTGGGAGTCAGTATGGGATTTCCTTTTTCGACCGTTTTTCAATAGCTTATAAGCAAGATGAAGAAGTTCAGGTTTGTTCCTTAGACGATTTCAAATCTAAGATCGGACTCGGAGAAATAAAGGCATCTACTTTAGTGTACAACAATTTGATTGCATCAAAGTCGGATTTGTTAAATGCTTGGGAATTACCCTTGGAGCAATCTTGGCAAAAGAGGTATTTGTAAGCGTTTAATAATCGCTGATCTACAGTTCTAAATAATTCTGAAATGCACTTTGGAAGTATAACTCCGCATCTTTTTTTATTTGCGGACCCACAATAGAGTCTTCAAAGTGGTGCTCAAAAACCTTCTGATAATCTTCAGAAAACGCATAATATCCTTTTCTATTCATTAACCCATAGCCTCTGTGGAAGGCAAAGGGAATAGCAGGTTTTATAGATGGGTTCAACAAGTTTCTACTCCATTGAAATTCAGAATGGCCAAGATTCAATTGGTTGAGAACGGTTGCTGAAATATCTACATGTGAGCCCATTTGTTGATGTGTACTTCCTATGTAATCTTCTTTGAGGACCTCTCCATACCACAGCATGGGGATTTGAAATCGTTCTTTTTGAGAAACCCTCCATTCTCTGGGTGACCTATGACTGTGGTCGGCAACAAGAACAAATAAGGTGTTTTCATACCAACTCTCCGATTTCACTTGCTCCATGAAATCTCCCAAACATCGATCAGAGTATGCCACAGAGTTCACGTATGGATCCGACTTGCTATTGAAAGATAATTTATGTTCGCCAGGGAAGTCATAGGGGCTGTGTGAGCTCACTGTAAATAATGCGCTCATGAAGGGCTCGGGTAATTTCGACAGTTCATCTTTAAATTGGGTAAACATGTATTCGTCATGAACTCCTAATCGCCCTGCAGGTAGATTTTTATAATCGTTGTGATCTTTTACGACATCAAATTTCTGTGACAACAGATAGCCCTTTATGTTTCCGAATGTAAGTTGCCCACCGTAAAAAAAAGAAGCATGGTAGTTTTTTAGTGATTTTCTTAGGCTGGGTAATTTTCTGGATTTATCAATTTGATTGATGATGGCCACGTAGGGGAATACTGGAAAAGAAGAGAAGATAGAGGAAATCCCTTGATCTGAGGTCCATCCGTTTGTGTAGAAGTTCGTGAACAGAAGACCTTCTTTCTCCAGAGCATTAAAGTGTGGGGTGATCCCCTCTAAGCCCTCGAGGGTTTCAATATTATCGGCAGACCACCCTTCTAGAATGATGAATACTATATTGGGTTGTGTTGTATTTAAAATAGGCTCGGTAAACTCGTTTTTATGTTCAGAGAATTCAGCCTTGAAGTTGTCGCATTCTATGTCCGTGTGCTTTTTGTAGGGATTCCCCTTAAAATCATTTTTGCTTTTTAGAACACTTTGAATGAGATTCCAATTTGGGTTGACAGCAAGATCATTAAGTATGACGTGTTTGGAGAAATATGCATCACTGGTGTTCAGCGGCACATCACCCCAACCTCCCCGGATGACAAGTAATAAAAGACCCAAGACTATGGGCAATTTGATTGTACTGAATAGAATGCCAGTCTTAGAGTTTTCAAAGTGTTGATGCACATATTTTTTATAGATGACCATAAATAATGTTCCAAGGATAAGTGCAATGGCGAGGGTTATATAATTGCTAAAACTCGCCGTTAAAAAAACTTCTGAAGGATTCTTTAAGTGGCTAATAGCGGTGTAATTTAATTTTGTACTCCATTCGTCATAAAGTGAGATTTCACTTCCTATGATAATGGATGTGATGAGAATGAAAAAGTAATTGAGTGCGAGTATGACATTACTTACAATACGACTTATAGTCTTGTGATTACATATAGAATGGATGAACAGCAATAGTACAAATATTGCAGACAGGTAGGCGATGAAAGACAGGTCTAGGGGAAGAGTGTTAGGTAAAACCCTTAAAAGTTCTTTACCCGCAATAGAAGAGAGTTCCGACTGATAATAGATGGCGAAAAAAAGTCTATTGACAAGGAAAAAAACCAACCAAAAAAGAAGAAGTTTTGAAAAGTAACGGACTTGATTCATAAGTTAAAAGATGTTATGTTCGGAAAATCTTAGGTAAAAAAAAAGGTTGTCTGTTTAAGACAACCTTTTTTGTATGTGATTAAAAAATCTTCTTAGAAGAATAAACTAAAGTTTACGCCTAAGTCAAAGTTAGTTCCTTTAACATCGTAAGAGTTAACAGCAGACTCAGAGAATTCTTTCTCTTCTCCATTTGAGAATACCAAGTTTACGAATGGCTCGATAGCAAAGTGCTCTCTCCATACAATCGTGTAACCAACACCTAAGTTGATATCCATAGAACTTGTAGATTCTTCAATTACTTTGTCTACGTTAGGAAGTGACACTGCATTTCCGTCAGCATCTGTGGCTTCTTGTGCAACACTTTTAAGAGATTCACTGCTCTTGCTTACGCTGCTTAATCCTACTTCAGTAAATAAGTTGTTAGACACGTAGTAACGTGCAAAAACACCAATACTAGACTCGCTGCTACTTAATTCATAAGCAGTCTTGTCTACATTGTCATTAGAAAAGTTGATCATTGCACCGACAGCTACACCATCTTGTACAAAGTATCCTACTTTAGGCGTGATTTGAAGGTCCATCCACCCACTTTCAGTCAATGAGCTACCTGCACCTAACAATACAGTTCCTTTACGTGTTTGTGCATCAGAAGTTAGAGTAAAAGCTACTACTGCTACTAATGAAAGAATAATCTTTTTCATACCTGTTGAAATTAGTTTCTTTGTTATTTTTTACTTGTTTTCGATTTCTTTGAAAGCGTGAATTTACTAAAAATTCAATTACTTCAAAGCTTTTGACCATTATTATTGGCGAAAAGGTGCGTTTCAGTAGGTTTAATAATATAGCTTTTGAAAGCTATTTTTTCTTAAAATGGTTTTTTTTTCCTACGGCTGTTTCTATTTTATTCAGGCAGTCAGAAGATGAAATCCATCTAAAGCCTTTTAGGACAGGGGGTAAGGGTTCCGAGGGTGCCAATGGACGCAATACGGCATCGGGTTTTTCGTAAAAGCTGATTTGGTCAATCTTACGTTTTGAGACCAATATGTTCATATTGCTGCAAATGATTTCATTAACCGCCTCAGGAGTTTTATTATCACCATCCATCATGTAATAGAGGGTTTCACCGTTTCCTTTGACTTCAATATTTGTGATTTCATTTTCATCAAAAAAGGCCTTCATGTGTTCTCCACTGATTTGATTGTAGGCATTGCTATCCACCTTTGAAGCGATGAAAGCATTTTTATTGAAGGTAGCCCATTGTAAGATGTTGTCACGAAGTTGCATCTTGAGGGTGTCTGCCGTAAGTTGGAAGTCATTCAGCCACATCACAGGCTTTTGATGCATAAAAATTTGCTCTTCTTGGATGTTGAAACTCATGGAGTCACAAGCGCCTATGATTTCAGAAGTCTTAAAGTTTACACTAGGAAATGCATGTATGGTGTGAAGTGTTTCTGATTTCACCTGTTTAATAGTATCCGCAGTTAAATAGAGACTGTCATTATTTAGTGGTGCATTAAGTAAGATATTCCCATAGGAGATCGAGCTTTTCATCTCATCCGATAAGTACGTTGTGTCTGCATATAGTACATGGGCACTTTCTAAATCGGTTATTTTGAGATTTCCGAACAACAAGGCTTTGCCATTCTTCTGATCAAGCCATCCCTGATCTGCTTTTACATGAAGGTCTTTATTTTCAATAACTCCATGAGAGGAAAAAGCAGCATATTCCTTGTTTAGCCAGTAATAAACAGTGTCAGCACCCAATATGTTTTCTATATTTTCAATCCACACATCTCCATAAAAGTCAAATTTCTCGCTGTCTGCATGATAGATTCCTGACTTACTTTCGAGGGATTTTTCTTTCTCTGTGATTCTTGCCTTTTCATGGTAAATCCC
Organism: Flavobacteriales bacterium; assembly: GCA_022425195.1. Lineage (GTDB taxonomy): Bacteria > Bacteroidota > Bacteroidia > Flavobacteriales > UBA7430 > UBA7430. Next base: position 23,687 of record JAKMFX010000014.1, read on the forward strand.
CTTTTGAGATTCAAAGTGATATTCAAGTTGTTCTGAATTCAGAATCATCTCATTGTGCTCAAAACGCACCTCCGTTTGAATCTCTGCAATCTGAAGGTTTCCTTCATAAATAAGATGTTGACCGAATAAATGTAAGCTGTCACCTTCCCAGATATGAATATTGCTAAAGGCTTCAATGGTGTTTCTTTCTGCGTAGTAGTATGCGCTGTCACAGGTTAGGAATCGATTTTTGTGTTTTGCTTTTACAGCACCCAGAAGTACTTGGCGGTCTGCATTTATTTTTTGGTTGAAATAAATCTCATCTGCATTGATGATTTCGATCTGTGTCTGAGAATGAAGTAAACTGCTGAACAGAGCAAATAAGCAAGTCGTGTATGTGAAAATTCGATTCATAAAAAAGTCCCGAAGGCCGGGACTATTTTTTAAAAGTTGTTGAGTATGGTTTGTGTTCGATCTGGCCCAACAGAAACGATTACAATTGGGGTTTCAAGTTCCTTTTCAAGATACTCGACATAATCCGTAAGTTCTTTCGGCAACTCAGTCATGGAGGTCTTAGTTGTCAAGTCCTCTTTCCAACATGGGAATTCCTTGTAAATCGGCTCAATCTTGTCACCTTCAATATTGTAGGGAAGGTAATCAATAATTTCTCCATTGTACTTGTAATGCGTACACACTTTAATGGTCGGGAATTCACTTAAAACATCTGCCTTCATCATCATGAGTTTGGTCACTCCATTGATGTTGATGGCATACTTCAACGCAGGGAGGTCAATCCACCCACATCTTCTTGCCCTACCTGTAGTCGCTCCGAATTCATTTCCAGCTTTTTGGATGGCTGCCCCTGTATCATCGAATAGTTCTGTTGGGAAAGGGCCACTACCTACACGAGTTAGGTAAGCTTTGAAAATTCCAAAAACATCCCCAATTCTATTGGGCGCAATTCCAAGTCCAGTACATGCACCTGCTGTCACTGTATTTGAAGACGTGACAAAAGGGTAGGTTCCAAAGTCTATGTCAAGTAAAGAGCCTTGTGCCCCTTCTGCGAGAACCTTTTTACCTTCTTTTCTTGCCTTGACCAGATAGTGTTCGCTATCAATAAACTCTATCTTTTTCAATCTTTCTATAGCCTCAAACCAGTCCTTCTCCATGGGTTCTAGATCGTATTCGAAGTCGTAGTGATTCAAGATTTGTTGGTGCTTAGCTACAAGTTTGCTGTAACGCTCTTTAAAATCGGGTAGCTCAATGTCCCCAACGCGAAGTCCATTACGGCCTGTCTTGTCCATGTAAGTTGGGCCAATTCCTTTTAGGGTAGAACCAATCTTATCTTTCCCCTTTGCTTGCTCAGAGGCTGCATCGAGTAGTTTGTGGCTCGGTAAGATTAGATGCGCTTTTCGGGAAACTAAGAGTTTGCCGTTTAAGTTGACATTTAAATTTTCTAAACCTTCTAATTCTTTTTTGAAAATTACGGGATCGATTACGACTCCATTTCCTATGACGTTTAGTGCCGTCGGGTGAAATATCCCGGAAGGTATGGTGTGTAAAACGTGTTTGATTCCATCAAATTCAAGAGTATGCCCTGCATTTGGACCTCCTTGAAATCGCGCAATAATATCGTAGTTGGATGTTAGAACATCAACAATTTTTCCTTTTCCTTCGTCTCCCCACTGAAGACCTAAAAGAACATCAACAGCCATTTAGTTTGTGTTTAATATTGTGGATTTATTTGGAGGTGCTATTTTCACAGGTTTCTTTTTTACAGATACCGTACATGTTTAACGAGTGATGCATGATTTTGAACCCTAAATTTTCTTCAACAGCATTGATGATGTTTTGAACTCTTGGATCACAGAATTCAAATACTTTTTTGCAGTCGGTACATATCAGGTGATCGTGCTGTTTGTTGGTGAAACTTTTTTCGTACTGAGCTTGGTTTTTCCCAAATTGGTGTTTTCGCACCAGATTACAATCTAAGAGGAGTTCAATCGTGTTGTACAAGGTGGCGCGACTTACTCTGTAATTATGATTTTTCATTTTGATGTAAAGCGTTTCTACATCAAAGTGGTCTTCGTAATCATAAATTTCTTTGAGTATAACAAAGCGTTCGGGCGTTTTTCTTTGTCCGTTTTGTTCTAGGTAGGTCGTAAACACCTGTTTTACTTGCTCTTGTATTTTTTTACTCATGTATACGTTTAGGCGTCAAAACAAGGCGTAAAACTAAGCATTAATTTCGAATTGATATTAAGAATTAAGTACTTTTAAATTTTCTACTTACGGAAGTGATTCCTTTCACTTTTTTGATGTTTTCAATGATGGCGGCTAAATTCTTTTTATCGTTAATGAGAACCGTAATCATCCCGTCAAAAACGCCATCAGCACTGCTAATGTTCATGGACTGTATGTTCACCTTTAAATTGTTGGAAAGTATTTGGGTGATTTCATTGATGAAACCAATGCTGTCAATCCCTTTGATGTGAATGACGGCAGTAGATTGCTGATTGCTGCTATCAATCCATTTGGTTTCTAGGATTCGATAGGCAAAATTGGATTGAAGTCTTATGGCATTTGGGCAATCTTGTCTATGTATTTTTATACCGTCCTTGATGGTGGTAAAGCCAAAGACTTCATCGCCAGGAATTGGACTGCAGCATTTGGAATAAGAATAATTTAATTTCTCCTCATTCGCACCAAAAACCAAGGTGTCGAGCTTTAGTTCTTGGTCTGCAGTAATGACTTTTTCCGTCTTTTTTGAGAGTTTGTTTTTTAGGTATTGGTACCAGTTGTTTCGATTTCTCGCAAAATCTTTGATCATCATGTTGTTAAGCACTCCGATGCCCACGTCATAAAATAGATCCAAGCTTGTCTTGTACTTGAAGTAATTCATCAATTTGTTGACGGTATTCTCGTCAAAAGGGAGCTTGATGTGTTTTAATTTTCTTCGAAGAATTTCTTTCCCCTCATCAGCAATTTGCTTTTTCTCCTCCTTTAGGGAGCTTTTGATTTTATTTTTTGCTCTTGCCGTCACCACAATGTTTAACCATGATTTTTTTGGCTTTTGCTTGAGTGAGCTGATGACTTCGACTTGATCTCCACTTTTAAGTTTGTGACTCAGCGGAACTATTTTTCCATTGACCTTACAGCCTAAACAACTCGCTCCTAATTGTGTGTGTATGTCGAAGGCAAAGTCAAGAACAGAAGCGCCTTTGGGAAGTGTAATCAAATCTCCATTTGGGGTGAAGACAAAGATTTCTTTGGAAAATAAATTGAGTTTAAATTCTTCGAGAAAGTCGACCGCGTTTGATTCTGGGTTTTTAAGCATGTCGCGAATTTGATTGATCCAATCCTCGAGGTTCCCTTCTTTGTAATTCCCTTTTTGTTTGTATTTCCAGTGAGCAGCGTATCCTTTTTCTGCAATTTCATCCATCCGTTCTGTACGGATTTGTACTTCAACCCACTTACCATTTGGACCCATTACTGTCGTATGGAGCGATTCGTATCCATTTGCTTTGGGTGTGGAAATCCAATCTCTCAGTCGATCGGGGTTGGGACGGTAATGATCGGTGATTAATGAGTAGGTTTTCCAGCAATCTGATTTTTCGTCTTCCAGTTCTGAGTCAATGATGATTCGAATCGCAAACTTATCGTAGACCTCATCAAAGGATACTCCTTGATTTTTCATTTTTTTCCGAATGGAGAATATGGATTTAGGCCTTCCTTTTATTGAGAACAGAAGTTGGTGCCCTTTCAGTGATGCTTTTAGGGGCTTGGTGAACTTTTGAATGTATTTGACTCTGGAATTCTTAGTGGTATTTAATTGCTGAACGATGTCATTGTAGACTTCCGGTTCTGTATACTTTAAACCTAAGTCCTCAAGTTCTGTTTTTACGGAGTAAAGTCCGAGTCTGTGTGCTAATGGAGCATAGATGTATAAAGTCTCAGAGCTTATCTTTTGTTGTTTGTGCCTGGGCATTGCATCGAGGGTCTGCATATTGTGCAAACGGTCAGCAAGCTTAATTAAAATCACGCGAACATCATCAGAAAGCGTGAGCAGCATTTTTCTAAAATTTTCGGCTTGAGCAGAGATGTCTTTTTCAGAGAAGACCGAGATTTTCGTGAGGCCATCTATAATTTGTCGGATTTTTGGATTGAAAATCCGTTCCATATCCGCCAAGGTATAATGGGTGTCCTCCACGACGTCGTGAAGTAATGCGCAAGCTATGGATGTAGCTCCAAGCCCTATGTCTTTGGCTATGATTTGTGCTACGGCTATTGGATGGTAAATATAGGGTTCGCCGCTTTTTCTTCGGACGTCTTTATGGGCCTCAACAGCAAAATTAAAGGCTTGTCTGATCAGCTTTTTATCTTCTCTAGTGATGTCACTATTACAGCTTCGTAATAGCGTTTTGTAACGCCTTACAATTTCTTTGTTTTCCTTCTCTAAGGCTACTTCGTCCATCCTGTGTTTCTGCTTTGTATAAACTTAAGGAAATTGTGTAAATCAAAAAAGTGAAGATGGGGATTTTGACTAATAATTTAAAGGAAACGATGTTTTTTTTGCCGGAAGAATTTTTGTTTTGACCTCGCCAAACCCGATTTGGTACTTTTTTGCCTTTGCACAAGCCGTCATATGAACGGTGTCGTAGTCGTTTAAAAATTTTCGTTTTGTTCCGTCGGGCATTGTTATCGGTTTTGTTCCGTTCCATGTCAATTCCAAAAGTGAGCCATAGCTATTTGGCTTTTCTCCGGAAATGGTTCCTGATGCCATTATGTCGCCTGCATTTATGTTACACCCATTGATGGAGTGGTGTGTGAGTTGTTGAAATATATTCCAGTAGAGGTGTTTGGAGTTGGTCCGACTGACGAGCGTAGGTTTGAAGGCTTCTGAAGATATTTTGACTTCTAAATGAATGTCAAGATTTTTCCGCCCTCTAAATTTCAGATAGGGTAAAGTGTCTGGCTTTTGTACTTCTCCTGCGATTCGGAAAGGTTCTAGAGCGTCGAGAGTAACAATCCAAGGAGAGATCGATGAGGCAAAGTTTTTCCCAAGAAAGGGGCCCAAGGGGACGTATTCCCATTTTTGTAAATCTCTTGCCGACCAGTCGTTAAAAATGCACATGCCAAAAATATAATTTTCAGCTTCTGAGGTGCTGATGTGTTCTCCTAGGGGTTTTCCTTGCCCAGTTATAAAGGCCATTTCTAGCTCGAAATCCAGTAGTTTTGTAGGGCCAAAGACGGGTTGGTTGTAGGCCTCCAATAATTGCTGTCCTGCAGGTCTGTGAATGTTTGTGCCTGAGGGGATGATGGAAGATGCTCTTCCGTGGTAAGCTACAGGCATGTGAAGCCAGTTGGGTAAGAGCGCTTTTTTAGGATCTCTAAACATGCACCCAACGTTATGGGCATGCTGTTTACTGGAGTAGAAATCGGTGTAGTCACCTACTTTTACGGGCATCATCATTTGAGTGGTGTTGATGGGGTGTAGGGCTTGTTTTTGATGCAGGGCATCCATTTGATTTTCTATATCAAATATTTCAGCAATCCGATCTCTCACCAATCGCCACACTGTTTTTGTTTGTTTTAGAAATTCATTCAAGTTGTCTTTTTCAAAAACATCTTTTTTCAGGGGGATCCCTTTGAAGTAATTCAGTCGATTCAACTGACTTAAATCAATGGCTGTATCTCCGATGCGAGTTCCCAGACAAATTTCTTTGTTTGCTTTCTTAAATACGCCAAAAGGAATGTTTTGGATGGGGAAATCGGAGTTTTTAGGGACAGAAATCCATGATTTTCTGTTCGAATCATTTGCTTTTATCATATTAGTATAATTTTTACGTAATTAAGAATTATATTTGCAACCTAAATTAAGGAAAACAACAACAATTACCCCAAACTAAACATGGAAAGAGATCAGCAAATCTTCGAGTTAATTCAAGAAGAACACGAACGTCAAGTTTATGGTATTGAATTAATTGCATCCGAAAACTTCGTCAGTGATCAAGTAATGGAAGCCACAGGCTCTTGTTTGACCAATAAGTATGCCGAAGGTTATCCCAACAAGAGGTATTATGGAGGTTGTGAAGTGGTTGATGAAGTTGAGCAAATTGCGATCGATAGAGCCAAGGTTCTTTTTGGTGTTGAGTACGCGAACGTTCAGCCTCACTCAGGATCACAAGCCAACGCTGCAGTTTATTTGACTTGCTTAAAGCCTGGAGATAAAATTTTAGGTTTTGATCTTTCTCATGGAGGGCATTTAACGCATGGATCTTCGGTTAACTTTTCAGGTAAGTTGTACGAGCCTTCTTTCTATGGAGTGGAAAAAGATACAGGTCGTGTTGATATGGATAAAGTTGAAGCCATTGCACTTAAAGAGCAGCCCAAATTAATTATCTGTGGAGCTTCCGCTTACTCTAGGGATTGGGATTATGCCCGATTCCGTGAAATTGCTGATAAAGTTGGCGCGATTTTGATGGCCGATATATCTCATCCTGCCGGTTTGATTGCTAAGGGGGTTCTGAATGACCCAGTTGAGCATTGTCATATCTTGACCACAACCACACACAAGACCTTGAGAGGTCCACGTGGAGGTTTGATTATGTTGCCAAAAGATTTTGAAAATCCATGGGGTTTGAAAACGCCTAAGGGTAAGGTTCGAATGATGTCTGCCTTGCTAAATTCAGCCGTTTTCCCAGGGATGCAAGGAGGCCCTCTAGAGCACGTTATCGCTGCGAAAGCCATTGCTTTCGGAGAGGCGCTTACAGATGCTTATTTTGAATATGCACTTCAGGTGAAGAGAAATGCAACGGCTATGGCAGATGCGCTTGTAGCTAAAGGATATGATGTGGTTTCTGGTGGTACAGACAATCACTGTATGTTGATTGATTTACGTTCTAAGAACGTTACGGGAAAAGATGCTGAAAATGCTTTAGTGAAGGCACATATTACCGTGAATAAAAATATGGTTCCCTTTGATGATCAGTCGCCTTTTGTGACTTCCGGTATCCGCGTGGGGACTGCAGCTTTAACCACTCGAGGTTTGAATGAGGAACATATGGTAAAAATCGTTGATTTGATTGATGAAGTGATTCTGAACCATGAAAATCAAGAAGCCTTACAGGCTGTAGGTGAAAAGGTGAACGAAATGATGGGTGCTTTCCCAATTTTCGCTTCCTAATCCCGGTTTTATATATGAAATACAGAGAGGTCGGTAGCGACCTCTTTTTTTTGGCTCATACATTCTTATTATTGAATGCAAAAACTATCTTTACCCCCTAAATTTTAGTTATGAAGTGTGGAATTGTAGGATTGCCTAATGTGGGTAAATCAACTTTATTTAATTGCCTTTCAAATGCCAAAGCTTTGGCGGCAAATTATCCTTTTGCAACTATAGAGCCCAATGTTGGGGTTATTCCCGTGCCGGATGAGAGGATTGCAAAATTGGAAGCGCTTGTGAAGCCTGAACGCGTTCAACAAGCCATTGTTGAAATTGTAGATATCGCAGGGCTGGTTCGAGGAGCCAGTAAAGGCGAAGGGTTGGGGAATAAGTTTTTAGCCAACATTAGAGAAACTCAGGCAATTATTCATGTTTTACGTTGTTTTGACAATGATAACATTACGCATGTTGACGGCTCCATAGATCCTGTAAGGGATAAGGAGACCATTGATATTGAATTGCAAATTAAAGATCTAGAGTCTGTAGAGAAAAAGATAGAGACAACGAAGAAGAAAACCAGAACTGGTGATAAAGACGCGGTTAAGGTTTTGTCAATTCTTGAGCAGTACAAAGCACATTTTGAATCTGGTAAATCAGCACGTTCTATCGATCTTGCTGACAAGGAAAAAGAGGCTGTTGCGGATTTGATGTTATTGACCAACAAGCCGATTCTTTACATCTGCAATGTGAATGAGGATGAGGCTATTGAGGGGAATGCATATGTAGAGGCAGTGCGAGAAGTGATTAAAGGAGAGGATGCTCAGTTGCTTATCATCGCGGCAGGTATGGAGGCCGATATTATGGAGTTGGACACTTTTGAGGAGCGTCAAGAGTTTTTGCAAGATATGGGACTTAAGGAGCCGGGTGTAAAGAAGGTAATTCGAACCGCTTACGCCTTGTTAAATCTTCAGACGTATTTTACTGCTGGCGAAAAAGAAGTTAGGGCATGGACGATTAAAGAAGGTTTTACGGCACCCCAAGCAGCCGGAGTTATTCATACCGATTTTGAAAAAGGATTCATCCGTGCAGAGGTGATTAAGTATGATGATTATGTTTCATTGGGCTCCGAATTGGCTTGTAAGGAAGCGGGGAAGCTTTCCGTTGAAGGTAAGGAATATGTAGTCCAAGACGGAGATGTGATGCATTTTAGATTCAATGTTTAATTGTTGATAAAATTGTGTAGAGCTTTCATTTGAAAGATTCAATTGTTTAGGTATAATTTTTATTTTTAGAAAGTAGTATGGTTTATCTATACTACTTTTCTTTTTTAGCATACATTCAAAAACTCTTATGGCAGAGAATCAATATACAGAGGATAGCATTAGATCCTTAGACTGGAAGGAGCACATCCGGATGCGGCCAGGTATGTACATTGGTAAACTTGGTGATGGGTCCTCTCATGATGATGGTATATACATACTCCTCAAGGAAGTTGTGGATAACTGTATCGATGAGTATGTGATGGGACACGGAAAAAACATTGAAATAAGTGTTCGTGGAAAGAAGGTTACGGTAAGAGATTTTGGAAGAGGCATTCCTCTTGGGAAGGTGATTGATTGTGTATCAAAGATTAACACAGGAGGTAAATACGATTCAAAAGCATTTAAAAAATCCATAGGTCTTAATGGAGTTGGGACGAAGGCGGTAAACGCACTTTCCGATTACTTTAAGGTGCAGTCCGTCAGGGATGGGCAAACAAAGGTTGTAGAGTTTCATCAGGGAGAAGTAACTCTAGATGAGGATATACAAGAGACGTCGGTTCGGAAAGGGACTCGAGTTTCTTTCATTCCCGATGAATCGATTTTCCACAATTATCGCTACGTCAATGAATACGTAGAGAAAATGATGTGGCACTATGCCTATTTGAATACGGGCTTGACCATGGTCTATAATGGAGAGAAGTTTCATTCCGAAAATGGGCTTTACGATTTATTGAATAATGAAATCGAAGAAGGGACAACCCATTATCCTGTGATTCATTTGAAAGGCGATGATATCGAGATTGCAATGACCCATATGCGAAATCAATACGGAGAGTCCTATCACTCTTTTGTAAATGGTCAGCATACCACCATGGGAGGAACACACCAAGCGGCTTTTCGCGAAGCTGTGGTTAAAACCATACGTGAGTTTTATGGGAAAAATTACGAAGCTTCGGACATTCGCCAAGCCATAAATGCAGCGATCAGTATCAAAGTTATTGAGCCTGTATTTGAGTCGCAGACAAAGACCAAGTTAGGGTCTGCGGATATGGGGCCTGATATGCCTACGGTAAGGACCTTTGTGAATGATTTCATGAAAAGTAAGCTCGACAATTACCTTCATAAGCATCCAGAAGTTGCCGATGCCCTTCAGAAAAAAATATTGCTGGCCGAACGTGAAAGAAAAGACTTAGCAGGCATCAAAAAACTCAGTAGAGAGCGGGCTAAAAAGGCCAACCTTCACAATAAGAAATTACGGGATTGTAGGGTACACTACAATGAAATAAAAAAAGAACGAAGGTTGGAGACCACGCTATTTATTACCGAGGGGGATTCCGCCAGTGGCTCTATTACAAAGTCAAGAGATGTAAACACGCAAGCGGTATTTAGTTTAAAGGGAAAGCCCCTCAACTCCTATGGGCTGACAAAGAAAATAGTCTATGAGAATGAGGAGTTCAACTTAGTACAAGCGGCTTTAAATATAGAAAATGGTCTCGAGGATCTTCGTTACAACAATGTTGTCATCGCAACAGATGCTGATGTAGATGGGATGCACATACGTTTACTACTGATCACATTCTTTTTACAATTTTTCCCAGAATTAATTCGAGAAGGGCATTTGTACATTCTACAAACACCATTATTTAGAGTTCGAAATAAAAAAGAAACCATTTACTGTTACGATGAGCTTGAAAAAATAGCGGCCGAAGAAAAGTTGTCAGGGAGGTTAGAGATTACTCGGTTCAAAGGTCTGGGAGAAATTTCTCCTAATGAATTTAAAGGGTTTATAGGAAAAGATATACGCTTGGAGCCGGTAATGATTAGGCAAGAGCAAAGGATTGCAGAAATGTTAAAATTCTACATGGGAAAAAATACGCCTGATCGCCAGCAGTTTATCATCGAGAACTTACGAGTAGAAAAAGGGGTTGAATAGTCATGAGTGAGTATACAGAACATTCGGAAGAAGATTTCAATACAGAAGGTCAAGAAGTTGGCACGGTAACCCATGTCGACGGTATGTATGAGGGGTGGTTTTTGGACTATGCTTCCTATGTCATTCTCGAAAGGGCTGTGCCGGATATTCACGACGGCTTGAAACCTGTTCAGAGGCGTATTTTACATTCTCTTAAGGAGATGGATGACGGTCGATACAATAAAGTAGCCAATGTGATTGGAAACACCATGAAGTATCACCCTCACGGAGATGCATCCATTGGTGATGCTTTGGTGAATATGGGGCAGAAAGACTTGTTGATCGATATGCAGGGAAATTGGGGGAATATTCTCACCGGTGATCGTGCTGCAGCTCCTCGTTATATAGAATCTCGCTTGTCTAAATTTGCCCTTGAGGTTGTTTTTAACCCGAAAATTACAGAATGGATTCCTACTTATGACGGACGCACGAAAGAGCCGGTAACCCTTCCGGTAAAATTCCCACTGTTATTGGTGCAAGGTGTTGAGGGGATTGCGGTCGGATTGTCCACTAAAATCATGCCCCACAACTTTGTTGAGCTCATAGATGCTTCTATCTCCATTCTTAGAGGTAGAGGTATGCGTGTTTACCCCGATTTTCCGACTGGGGGTATTGCTGATTTCTCTCAGTACAATGACGGTCAGAGAGGGGGTAAGGTGAAAGTCAGAGCTCGAATTGAGCAGGTTGATGCCAAGCAACTTAAAATCACAGAAGTTCCTTTTGCGACCACGACCTCGAGTTTGATTGATTCTATCATTAAAGCCAATGAGAAGGGGAAGATCAAGATTAAGAAAATTGAAGACAATACAGCGGAATTTGTAGAGATTCTCATTCATCTTCCCGCTGGAGTCTCCCCAGATAAAACGATTGATGCGCTCTATGCTTTCTCTGATTGTGAGATATCTATATCACCTAATGCTTGTATTATAAAAGAAGACAAGCCTTACTTTATGTCCGTTTCGGATATATTAAAACAATCTACAGCTCACACGCTTGATCTTCTCAAGGCTGAGTTAGAGATTTTATTGGCAGAGCAACAGGCGCTTTGGCATTTCGCTTCCTTGGAGCGAATCTTCATCGAGAACAAAATTTATCGAGATATTGAAGAGTGTGAGAGTTGGGAGGCGGTCATTGAAGCAATAGGGGTTGGTTTAAAGCCTCATATAAAGCATTTAAAAGATCCTGTTACGGAAGAGGATATCGTTCGGCTTACCGAAATAAAAATTAAGCGGATTTCTAAATTTGATTTGGATAAAGCCAATCAAAACCTAAAAAAAATTGAAGATACGATTGCAGAGCTGACCCATAAGCTGGCTAATTTGGTGGATTATGCCGTTGATTACTTCAAAGGATTGAAGAAGAAGTATAAGGAGGGAAGAGCGCGTAAGACTGAAATTAGAACCTTCGAAACCATTGTAGCTTCCAAGGTGGCCATCAGAAACCAGAAGTTATATTTGAACAAAGAAGAGGGTTTTATCGGTACCTCACTTCGTAAAGATGAGTTTGTATGTGAGTGTTCTGATATAGATAATGTCATCGTATTTAGGAATGATGGTAAAATGATGATTACTAGAGTGGCTGCAAAAACATTTGTGGGTAAAGGCGTAATTCATTTGGCCGTTTTCAAGAAGAATGATCTTCGAACGACCTACAATTTAATCTACAGGGACGGTAAGCAGGGGAATACCTATATGAAGCGCTTTCCGGTAAAAAGTATCACTCGAGACAAAGAGTACGACCTAACGGCCGGAAATAAAGGGTCCAAAATTCTGCATTTCACTGCAAACCCAAATGGCGAAGCCGAGCGTGTTTCTGTGACCCTCAAATCCCAAGCCAAAACTAAGAAGCTTAAATTTGATGTTGATTTTGCGGAATTGGCGATCAAAGGAAGGGCCTCTAAAGGCAACCTGGTTTCTAAACATGCTGTGAGTAAAGTTGAACTCAAGGCAAAAGGAGTTTCGACCTTGGCGGCTCAAAAAATTTGGTTTGATGACACCGTTCAGCGTCTCAATCTAGAAGCCCGCGGAGAATTGCTCGGAGAATTTGCTGGAGAGGATAAAATACTCACCATATCGCAATCCGGAAGCTACCAGTTGTTGGCTTTTGATTTGAGTACACATTTTCCGGAGGATATGATTGTTATCGAGAAATTTGCACCTAAAAAACCGATCAGTTCTATCTATTGGGATGGGCATAAGTCAAAGTTTTATGTCAAGCGTTTCTTGGTAGAGTTTTCAGATAAGAAAGTCAATTTCATTTCTGAAAGTGAAGGTTCCTACCTAGAGGTGGTTTCAACAGATCTGTTGCCGCTGGCAGAAATAGAGTTTTCTAAAGAGCGTAATAAGGAGCAGAGGCCCAATGAGAAAATTAACTTTGATGAATTTATCGCCATCAAAGGATTAAAGGCTCAAGGTAACATTCTAACCCCTCATAAAGTCAAGTCAATCAATCTACTTGATGCGCTAGATCCTGTTGTTGAAGAGTTGCCTGTTCAGGAAGATTCAGATGACGATGAGCAGTCTCAAATCACTTTGGACTTTTAATAAACCTACACAAAGTCTTCTTTCCACTCTTTTTTTTAGATGATTCTTTGCACCCTCTTTTTTCTTTCCTCTACATAAGACGCAACTTTGTCTTATGTTCATCATTTTTTTTAACTTTTATTTTCGCTCTAAGTACTTGATAATGTTGGGGCTAAAAAATAAGGCTAAAAAAGATTAAAAAAAGAAAGAAAACCTCTTGTGTAGATCAAATTACTTAGTCTATATTTGCAGCCGCTTAACAGGAAACGTAAGCATGTTCTTTTACAATTAAAACACTGTTTGGGTGGAGACGATGTCATCATTTGCACGATTCAAATTTTATTCGTAATTTGTATGTCCTTTTCCCCAAAAACAGGAATTATAAAAATAATTTCATTTTTTTATAAAAGACCTTGTGAGGGAATAAAAAGGTTGTACATTTGCAGCCGCTAAAACGAAGAAATGTAGTTTTAGGATTGAAAAAAGATTGTTCTTTGAAAAATTTATTGGAAGAGAGAGGTAAGAAAAACAACTTACCCCGTTAATAAGTAAGAGTCAGAAATCAGATTAAACTTTTTACAATGGAGAGTTTGATCCTGGCTCAGGATGAACGCTAGCGGCAGGCTTAACACATGCAAGTAGAACGGTAACAGAGAGAGCTTGCTCTTTGCTGACGAGTTGCGAACGGGT
>JAKMFX010000046.1 GCA_022425195.1 Flavobacteriales bacterium
AAATGAAAATGTTTTTAACACGTATGGGTAAAAACGCTAAGTTTCTCCTGACGGGAGACCCCGGTCAAATTGACCTTCCAAGACGAATGATCTCAGGACTAAAAGAATCACTCTTGATTTTAAAAAACACTAAGGGTATTGAAATAATCTATCTCGACGATAAGGATGTCATCCGTCATCCTTTGGTCAAAAAAATAATTGATGCCTACAAAACTATAGAACACGACAATTGATGAGTAGTAAAACGATCATGCAAACCAACTTAGAGTTGGAGGGTTTGGAGTCCAAATACATAGGAAAAGTAAGAGAGGTTTACAGACTCCAAAACAAGCGTTTGGTGATGATAGCAACTGACCGTCTATCGGCTTTTGATGTGGTGTTACCCAAGGGAATTCCCTACAAAGGACAAATTTTAAATCAAATAGCCACACAAATGATGAAAGCAACAGCTGACATTGTTCCTAACTGGCTCGAAGCTACTCCAGATCCAAACGTAGCCGTAGGCAAACTGTGTGAGCCTTTTAAGGTAGAAATGGTGATTAGAGGTTATCTTTCAGGACATGCTGCAAGAACGTATAAGACGGGTGGAAAAATGCTTTGTGGTGTGCCAATGCCCGAGGGAATGAAAGAAAATGATCAATTTAATACTCCAATCATCACTCCTGCAACCAAGGCAGAAGAAGGACACGATGAAGACATTTCAAGAGAAGAAATCATTCGTCAAGGAATTGTTGGCGAAGCGGATTATACACAATTGGAAAAATACACCCGCGCTTTGTTTCAACGGGGTACAGAAATCGCCCAAAAACAAGGATTGATCTTAGTCGATACCAAATACGAATTCGGTAAGTCAGCAGAGGGTGAAATTGTTTTGATCGACGAAATACACACTCCAGATTCCTCACGATATTTTTATGAAGACGGCTATGCTGAAAGACAAGAAAAGGGGCTTCCACAAAAGCAACTTTCAAAAGAATTTGTAAGGCAATGGTTGATCAGTAAAGGTTTTCAAGGATTGGATGGGCAACAATTACCCGAAATGGATGAGGAGCGAATAACTTCTATATCCGAACGGTATATTGAACTTTATGAAAAAATTACTGGGAACAGCTTTACCAAAGCTTCTCTAGAAGATATTCCTAAACGAATCCAAACGAATATTGATAGGTATTTCAGTAGTCTTTAATTCTATTGGAGCGCTTCTAGAAGTTCTAAGAAAAACGGAATGGCTGCGGCTTGATGGTCCTTGCCTTCTATTGTTTTATACTCAACAGTTCCTCCATTACTCCTAAGACTTTCAAAGGCATTTTCACTGTTTACAGGAAACACAAAATCATCCAATGTGCCTTGATAGAGACTAATGGGTGCCTTCGGACTCCAATCAATTACATCGTTTTTAGAGATTTCTCCTAGAAATACTTCATCTGTTCCGTCGAGAATTCCATTAATAAAATTTTCAGTAAAAAGGTTTTTTGGATTTAAAGTAATCAATGAATCTGGAACAGCTGCTCGGATTTCACCCAATGATTCCAAAGTTGATGCGTAGGGCTCTTGAAGATATTCATTCCAATCACGATTGAGTTTAGGATAAAGTGAGTTGTAGACGTCTAATACCCACAAATAGGTTCCTATAAAAGTTAAATCCTCATCTTTAAAAAGTATGGATTTTGCAAACGAAGATTTGTCATATGCTCCAGCACCTGCATAAGTTGATGTTATTTCAACTTCAGTCTCTTCTTCTAAATATTGCTGAAATGCTAGTGTTGCGTACCCACCATTGGAATACCCTACTAAAAATAATGATTCTGGAATTTCAAATTCCATATCAGTCAAAAATGAATGCCCAGCTCTAAGCATGTCATAAGAGGAAAGGGCATAGGCTTGTTTTACTTCATAAGGGTGACGTTCACTACTCGTAGAACCGTATCCAATATGATCCGGCATTAAAGTAAGGTAACCTGATGCTGCATAAATGGATTCCAATGTATATTCATTAACTCCAATTCTTCCGTTAGAAGGGGCGTCATCGTTTGAATGGATTGTGCTGTGCTGCAAAAAGACGATTCCTTTTGGCTCAGTCTCCCTTGGTAAAAACACAACACCTGA
>JAKMFX010000019.1 GCA_022425195.1 Flavobacteriales bacterium
ACTACGTAGTTTACATATTTTTTGTTGGATTAGCTCAATTATCTCTTCACAATTATACCTACAAATTATTTTGGCCAGAAATTCCATCACTAACCAGATACAGCGCCTATTTACTACCCTCTTTAGCGGGCATTACAGTTACCCTTTTTATTCAAAAATTTTTGAAAACTAAAGAAGGGACTAAAAGAATAAATTATATTTTAAATATTATAATTGGTCTGTTTATAATATCTGCAATTCTCCCTCTATTCAAAAAATACCATATTGGTTATCAAGGGGTACAACTATCTACAGCAGCAATTTCATTTTTTGGACTTTACGTAGGGTTTTATAGACTAAGAGGTGGATACAAACCCGCTAAATATTTCATTGTGGGTTGGAGTGCATTATTGATAGGAGCTTTCATGTATGTGTTAAAAGACATCGGACTTCTTCCTTATAATTTTATCACCGTAAATTCAATGCAAATAGGTTCAGCAATGGAAGTTGTTCTTCTTTCTTTCGCTCTTGCTGATCGCATCAATATACTCAAAGAAGAAAAAGAAATCGCTCAGGCCGAGGAGTTAAAACAACGGCGAGAAAAACAACAAATCTTACTAAAGCAAGCAGACACATTAAAATATAAAGTCAAACGGGCGACCTCTGCATTGCAAAGCAAAACAGATAAGTTAAAAGCCGCATACAAACTCATAGAAGCCGCCAAGTCAGATCTAATACAAAGAGAAAAAATGTCGGCTTTAACACTCATGGCTGCAGGTACATCACATGAGTTTAACAATGCGAACACTAAGATTCAATTAGCGGTGGATATCCTTGAGCTGAATTCGGACTTACAATTAAATTACGTTGAAAAATTGCATGAAATTTTACCCAAAGCGAAAGGAATTGAAATGGAATTAGACGATTTAGAAGCTTACAAAAAGAAAATCGATTTCAAATCAATTGAGGGAGACATCATGGATGCACGAGAAAAAGCAAATAGAGGTTTGGAAATAATATCCGTCAACACCAAAAAACTCAAAGATTTTTCAAAAATAGATAATGAGGGTTGGGTCATTACAAATATAAACGAAGACTTGATCAATTTGACCGACTTGTGGAAATTCAATCTTGGAGCGATCAAATTAAAGCTAGAACTTAATGAACATCTCCCTCGATTAAATTGTAACGCCCAAAAGATAAATGATTGCTTCAAAAGTATATTACAAAATGCCATTGAAGCAATCAAAGAGAAAAATAGCCCTGAAAATAAAGGCTTAATCACTGTAAAAACAGGGTTAATTGCAGCATGTGCTGTCATCTCATTTGAGGATAACGGAATAGGGATGACTAAAGATGTGCAAGAAAAATCCTTTGATATGTATTTCACAACAAAAGGAGCAAAAAAGACAGGTACAAGTTTGACAATTGTCAAATCAACATTATTTGCCCACAATGGACATGTTGAAATGGATTCAAAAGTTGATAAAGGGACTTCAATTAGACTTGTGATCCCCATTCAAAAAAACAAATAAATGCCAATTAGAATTATGCCATTAAAAAGTAATAATAGCAATACTGTACACAAAAGAAGACGCGTCAGAAAATCTAATCAAAAACTTAAGTCTAATCACTCTAAACTTAAACTACAGGTCAGAACACTGAACAAAAAACTCAAGAAATCAGAGTCCCTATATCTTCATTATGAACAGAGTTCTGAGATCGCTCATGAAATCAACAATCCAATAAACTTAGTCGGAAACTCCATCAGCGTTCTCGAAATCAACATTCAATACATCGTCAAATTAATTCGACTTTACAACGAGATGAAAGATGTTAATCATCCTACTTCTCCTGCAGATGTCAAAGCTTTTGAAAAGGAATTGGACATCGAGTTGACCACAAAAGAACTAACTAAGTCAATCCATCGGATCAAAAAAGGGATCAACCGAGTTAATGAAATATCAGGCAACCTAGCATTTATAGGGAGATCCAAAAACCCTATTCTTTTAAAAACAGATATTAATGAGAGCATTAAGAACACGCTTACAATGGCAGATTCAGCATTTGATAGCACCATACAATTGCAAACGCAATATGGAAATATTCCAATTGTAAAAAGTGTCAGAGGCAAGCTCAACCAAGTTTTCACGAATCTTATTGAAAATGCCCTTGAGGCCATTCGTGAAAAACCCAAATTAACCAATGAATACTTATCTATAAAAACCCTTAAAAAGAACAAACATGTCGTAATTGAGATTAAGGACAGCGGCATTGGAATGACCAAAGAGACAAAAGAAAGACTCTATGAAAAGTTCTACACGACAAAGAGCCCTGACAAGGGCACTGGATTGGGCATGTCAATATCAAAGCGAATTATTGAAGAACACAAGGGAACCATAGAGGTCGAATCTGAATTTGGTAAGGGAACTACATTTACAATCTGTCTACCTATTGAGCTTGATAAAGGTTAATCTATTGAAAATAGATCGGATGAGATTCGGTCTGCAAGTAACTTGCCTGAATCTGAAAGTGTATATATACCTCTATTTTCAATAACGCTCCCTTCCTCAACATGACAGTGTATCTCTTGTTTGAAATATGCAACCAATTCTTCGGGATGGTCCGCACTTAGCTGCTGAATGCTACAGCCCCACTTTGTCCTCAAAGAAGTCATGATGTACTCATTGTAACGATCTACTTGACTTAAATTTTCCGCCTCAAGAGGAAGCTCTTTTTTAGATAGTGATTTTATGTATTTCATATTATTAGAGACATTCCACAACCTAACATTCCCCAGAAAAGAATGTGCAGATGGACCCAGACCCAAATAGTTCTCTTTTTTCCAATAGGAGCTGTTGTGTTTGCTGTAGCTATTAGATTTACAAAAGTTGGAGATTTCATATTGCTCATAACCATGATGAGACATTTCTCTCATCAATAGCTCAAATTGGCGGGCACTTTGTTCTTCTGATAGGGGAGCCAATTTTTTGGTTTTGATCTGCTGATGTAGAGGTGTTTTTTCCTCTACGGTCAGCGCATACGAAGATATATGGGGGACATGAAGCTCAAAACAGGTTTGTAAATTTTGAATCCATGCTTCGTCAGTCATTCCTGGTGTTCCATAGATCAAATCAACACTAATGTTGTGAAAACCTGCCTGCTGAACCAGCTTAATACATTTATAGGCTTCATCTGCGCCATGAGCACGTTGCATAAAGCGAAGGTCATCATCGCGAAATGACTGAACTCCAATACTCAATCTGTTGATTGGTGAAGCTCTAAGGATTTGAATTTTCTCCTCTGTCAGATCATCCGGGTTGGCCTCTAAAGTAATTTCGGCATCGTCATCAATCTTAAAGCTTTGATGTAACTTTTCAAAAATGTGACTGAGTTCTTCTTCGGTCAGCAAAGATGGAGTCCCTCCTCCAAAATAGATGCTTGAGATCACTTGATGAGAGAAAACTGATTTGCGCAATTCAATTTCTTGAATTAGGGCCTCTACAAAGTCGGCTTTCATTTTTAGGGAAGTAGAAAAATGAAAATCGCAATAAGTACAAGCCTTTTTACAAAACGGGATGTGTATGTAAATTCCTGCCATTAACTCTTTGAGAGACTTATTCTAAAAGTAGTGCCTTTAGTCGGTTCAGAGTTTAAAACATACACCTCTCCTTTGTGGTAATCCTCCACAATTCTTTTTACCAAAGAAAGTCCTAAACCCCAACCTCGATGCTTGGTCGTATATCCTGGCTCGAATACTGTTTTTAGATTCGTGGGTTTTATTCCTCTTCCAGAATCTGCAATATCTATATGAACTTTCTTATCGCTGCAGGAAACTCGAATACCAATAGTGCCTTTACCCTTTAGGGCGTCGATAGCATTACGAGTGATGTTTTCGACAACCCAACCAAATAGCTGTGTGTTTAGCAAACACATTAACTCATTTTCATACACCTCTAATTTGAAGTCTATCTTCTCTGAGCTCCTGTCTTTCATATAATAAAAAGACCGTTCTACGACCTTATTGATGTCATTCAAATGAAGTTCAGGCTGTGAACCAATCTTAGAAAACCGCTCAGTGATCATCTGGAGCCTGTATATGTCTTTATTCATTTCAGAAACAATATCCTCATTGTCATTTTGTGCTTTCAACAGAGCAACCCAACCCATTAATGAAGAAAGGGGCGTTCCTATTTGATGAGCTGTTTCTCGAGCCATTCCCGCCCACACTTTATTTTGCTCTGACTTTCTTGATGCGCTAAAGGCTAAATAAGCAATCATGATAAATAGACTCACAACAATCAAAATGACATAGGGGAAATACTTCAGACGGGTAAGTAAAATGGAGTCTTTATAATATATTTTATTGTTTTGCCCATCCGCATATTCAAAAATAATCGGATCATGTGAAGCCTGCATGATCTGAAGTTGATTTTTTAAATACCTTTTACTCTTGGATTTATGAACTGGGAAGTTTTTGTGGTAAAGAATTTCTCCACGTTGATCCGTTAATATAACTGGAATGGTGTTGTTGTGATTAATTACCTCAAAGACAAAACTAATGTCTTTGTCAAGGTTGTCAATATCCGTTGTTTGCTCAGTAGCTTTTGCCCAAATTTTCACTTTGGTTCTTTCTTCCCTACTCAGATCCTCCACCAATTGATTGGTAAAAAAAAAGACCGCTACACCTATAATCAAAGCAATTAGCATCAGTAATTGCTTGCTCAATCTCTTTATTTTAAAATTAGAAATCATAGTTAAAAAACGGCATCAGTGAAACATTATTGCGCGTTTATAACCCTGTAAAGAAAAGCTGAAAAGGGATTGCGTTTAATGTTGTGTTGTGAAAATACTAAAATTCTCTACTATAACATGCGAAGAAGCTCTAACTCTTTTTTATCAAGGTGTTTCCAAGATCCACGTTTCACATCTTTTTTGGTGAGATTCCCAAAAACTACACGATCCAGATGCATGACCTCATAACCTAAACTTTCAAAGATTCTTCGAACGATTCTGTTTCTTCCGATGTGTAACTCAATCCCAACTTGATTGTGGGAAGACCCGTCAATATATGACAACTGATCTACAGGTACAGGACCGTCGTCAAGAGTCAATCCGCTCTCAATGGCATTAAAATGATGCTTTGCTAACTTTTTATCCAAGGTCACATGATAAATTTTACGAACACCATGCTTGGGATGCACGAGCTTTTTAGCCAAATCACCATCGTTTGTGAACAGCAGTAAGCCTGTCGTGTTACGATCGAGTCTTCCAACAGGATAAATTCTCTCTGAGCAGGCATTTTCCACCAATTGCATTACCGTTTTCCTACCTTTATCATCAGAAGTCGTTGTGATGAAATCTTTAGGCTTATTCAAAAGAACATATTTCTTTTTTTCACCTCGAATGGTTTGTCCGTTGAACTTTACCAAATCTGAGGGAGACACACGATAGCTTAGGTCTGTAACGACTTTCCCATTGACAACAACAGCCCCTGCAGTAATGAACTTTTCGGCTTCTCTACGAGAGCAAGTGCCTCCTTGAGCTAAAAACTTATTAATACGAATCTTATCACTCGGAATAGCGCCTTCTTTAGCCTTACTGAAAGAAGTATTGGTACGTCTTTTTGGGAATTTTGAATACGATTTTTTATTCTCAGCAGCACGCCTTCGGTCTTCACTTCGCTTTTCTGGATCGAAATGACGATTCTTCTGATCCGCTGCTTTTTGACGCTCATCTGCTTTGTAGGCCTTACTTTTCCCTACACGCTTTTCCGGCCTAAAGTTCTTCTTAGTCATGCTCTTAATTTGTGCAAAGATAGAAATACATACGGAGAACGTATCATAAAGAGGTCGCTAGTCTCAATATATATCCAAGAGATCCATTATCACGGACCTTTAATCTATAATTATAGCTAGATTTGTAAAAAAGAGACGATGATTCAAGATAAGTCAGATGAATATTTCATGAAAGAAGCTCTCAAAGAAGCCCAAAGAGCTTTCGACATGAATGAAATACCTATTGGAGCCGTGATTGTCTCCGAAGGAAAAATCATCGCTCGGGCGCACAACTTAACGGAACGGCTAAATGACGTTACTGCTCATGCAGAAATGCAAGCTTTTACTGCTGCTGCCGAATATTTAGGGGGGAAATACCTTCACCAATGCACACTTTATGTAACCATTGAACCTTGTGTGATGTGTTCCGGCGCTTCCTATTGGACACAAATTGATAGAATCGTTATTGGAGCAAAGGATCCTAAGAGAGGGGCAAGCCAATTAGACGTTAAGTTGACGCATCCTAAGACGAAATTGAAAACAGGCGTTTTGGAAAAAGAATGTGCCTCAATCATGCAGAAATTTTTCGATCAAAAGCGCCACTAATGGAAAGACTTCGCATAGTGCTGACTCCCTGATGAAACAAAAAACAGCTGCTATTTCTTGATGACCTTTGGGATTCTAATGTAATCGGTGTCTTTTTTTGGTGCGTTTTGTAAAGCTTCTTTCTGAGAAACCATTCCCTTTACTTTATCCTCACGCAATACGTTAGTTTCTCTGCTCATATAAACAAGAGGATCAACACCTTCAGTATCGACTTTTTCTAATTTGGTTACAAAATCTAACATCTTTTCGAAATCAAATTTCATTTTCTCCTTAGATGTATCATCAAATTCTAAACGTGATAAATGAGCCAAATGCTCTACCATTTTATCATCTACTTTCATAGTCCGTCAATTTCTTGTTTATGATGTTGTAAACATCTTTTTTAAATTCTTTTATGTGCTCAACGCTATAGCTTTTCGAAGCAATCGGCTTATGTACACATACCCTTAATTTCCCTGGACTCCCTCCGAAATAACCACAAGGAAATCTTTTTTTATTGTCCAAAAATGTGACTGGAACTAAATCCACTTGTTGTTCCAAAGCCAGTCGGAAAGCCCCAGACTTAAACCGATGTAATCTGGTATCAACTTCTGGAATACCCCCTTCAGGGTATATGGCAATCCCAATCCCATTTTCGATACGATCCGAAGCGTGCTTATAAGCTTTGTATGAACTTCTATTGCTAGAGCGATCAACCAAAATCATCGTCTTTTTGTAGACCCAGCCAAAAACAGGTATTTTAGACAATGACTTTTTACCCACAAACACAAATACCCCGGGCATAATTGCAAAGGTAAGAGGTATATCTATATAAGAGACATGATTGGGGCAAATAATGTAAGCTTTGTTGGGGTCTAATGGCTCTTCATATTCGACCTCTAATCGGAAACCCGAACAAAATAAAATGAAACGAGACCATGTTTTACATAACAAGTGAAAGTGCCCATACCATTTTTTATTCAACAAAAGAAGCCATAAAAAAGGGAAGAATACGACCAAACCAAAAAATACAATTGAAGCAAACCATATTCGCCAGATCAACTGTAAAAAATTATGTAAAAGTTTCATCTAGCAAAAATATAAACTTTTAACGAATAGGAATTAGAAAGATATCAAAGCCTTTTCTATTTTTACAAACTAAGACTATAAGGAAAATACTATGGCAAGAATACTCACCGGAATTCAAAGTAGTGGCGTACCTCATTTAGGGAATCTATTGGGGGCGATCATTCCTGCAATCGAATTGTCAAAGGATGCAAATAATGAATCCTTGTTTTTCATTGCGGATATGCACTCCCTTACCACCATTCGAGATGCCAAACAGTTGAAAGAAAATACATATGCCACCGCTGCTGCATGGCTGGCCTTTGGCTTCGATACGAACAAAAATATTTTCTACCGGCAATCTGATATTGCTGAAGTCTGTGAATTGATGTGGTATTTGAATTGTAATACGCCCTACCCAATGTTGGCTAATGCGCATTCATTCAAAGACAAAGCCAGCAAACTTCATCATGTAAATGCCGGCTTATTCACTTACCCAGTTCTTATGGCCTCAGACATTTTACTCTATGATGCTGAAATTGTTCCGGTGGGGAAAGATCAAAAACAGCACCTAGAAATGACACGTGACATGGCAAAAGCATTTAACCATACTTATGGTGAAACGCTTATTGAACCGGAATCTCGGATTGATGAGCGAGTGATGATTATTCCCGGTACGGATGGTCAAAAAATGAGTAAATCCTACAACAACTTTATCAACATCTTTTTACCAGACAAGAAGCTTCGCAAGCAAGTGATGGGCATTCAAACGGATTCAACGCCGATGGAAGACCCTAAAGATCCTACTTCATGTAATGTATTTAAAATATATAAATTATTAGCTTCTCAGGAGCAAACCAACAACATGGAACTCAATTACAGAGGAGGGAACTACGGCTATGGCCATGCAAAACAAGCATTATATGAAGTCATCATCGAAAAGTATGCTCAAGAAAGAATTCGATTTAATGAATTGATGGATAACACTGCTCTTATCGAGCAAGAACTCCTAAAAGGTGCGGAAAAAGCGAGGTCAATAGCACAAAATGTACTAAAACGTGTGAGGACGAAAATTGGCTATTAAATCCGAGCTGATAAAGTCAATTTAGTAAATTAAAAAGCGACTTACCTCTTCAAAAAATGGCTTCGGTTTTTCTGCGTGAACCCAATGGCCTGCCTTTTCAATTTCAACGATTTCGGAATCTGGAAAGTGCTTTTCGATCAACTCCACATCAACGGAGGTAATGTAATCTGAGGCTTCTCCATCTATAAAAAGTGTGGGACCGTTAAAAATAGCTTCCTCGCTCAGGGGCTCACCTACATTGTGAATCTCTTTTGCTAGCGCTTGTAGGTTGAACCTAAAGGTCAGCTCTTGTTCATTTTTCCAGTACAAGTTCTTTAACAAAAACTGACGAACACCCAATTGAGAAAAGTGCCCTGAAAGAACCTTATCGGCCTCGCTTCGCGATGAAACACGAGCATCTTCAACAGCATTTAAACCTTCCAGGATTTCCTGATGATGGGGTGCATAATGTTTGGGAGCTATATCAACCACAACCAATTTATCTACTCTCTCAGGGTATGTACATGCAAATAACATTGCTGTTTTACCTCCCATAGAGTGCCCCACCAAAGAAATTTTATCGATTCCTTTTTCATCGAGGTACAACAACAAATCACTGCACATCAATTCATAATTATGCGCTGAGGCATGAAACGATTTTCCATGATTTCGTTGATCGAGAATGTGCGTTTCGAAAAACTGACCAAATTGCTTGGCAAGACCCTGCCAATTGTCGAGCATACCAAACAAGCCATGAAGAATGACAAGAGGCTTCCCTTGACCAAAAACCTTAGAGTGGAGAACCTCAACCATTTAGTCGAGCTAAATACATTTGTACCGTATTTTCTAAACCGAAGTACAAAGCGTCAGAAATTAATGCATGCCCAATAGAAACTTCGCTTAAATCGGGAATGTTTTCGGCAAAATAGCGCAAATTATCAAGGTTTAAATCATGCCCCGCATTTAATCCTAAGCCTAACTTTTTGGACAACTGGGCTGCTGCTACAAAGTCTTTTATCGCCCCCGCCTTATTACTAGGGAATTTTTCTGCGTAAGGCTCCGTATACAATTCTACTCGATCGGCTCCCACATGCTTGGCTCCTTCAATAAAGTTAAGCTCCGTACCAACGAAAATAGAGGTACGTATTCCCGACGCCTTAAAATCACTAATGACTTCAGTTAATAATTGTTTGTTTGCTATGGTGTCCCAACCAGAGTTTGAGGTCAGCACCCCAGGTGGGTCGGGCACTAAAGTTACTTGCGCAGGGCTTGCCTCCTTTACCAAATCAATAAAACTAGAATTTGGATAACCTTCTATATTGAATTCTACGCTCAAAACACCTGACAGATCTCTGACATCAGCATAACGAATATGTCGCTCATCAGGCCTTGGGTGCACCGTTATTCCTTCAGCACCAAAGTGCTCTAAATCTTTTGCTACTTGAACTAAATTTGGAGTGTTCGCTCCTCTCGCATTTCTTAAAGTCGCTACTTTATTGATGTTTACACTAAGGCGTGCCATAAAATCGATTTTATTGGCCAAAGTTAATCATTACTTGTGAATTTTACTTTGATTATAGGCTTCTAAACGAGAAATTTAAAACGAAATGCATACATAAAAAGTGGAATCGCCATTATTGCCTAAGAATAACAAAAAGTCGGTGGTAAGAACTATAAAAAATGCTAAATTTGTTTAAAGACAATACTATGATTGTAGGCGATTTAATACATAATGATACACCCACGCTCCAATTATTGGACCACGTGTCTACGGCACTTAACTTTTTTGATGACTACAAATTAACGCAGATCCCTGTGATTGGCCCAGAAGGTTTTTTAGGTTTAATTGAAGAAGAGGTCGTCTTAAATGCCGCCCTAAATAGTCATATTGAAGACTTAAAAAAGCATCTCATTAAAACACACGTTAATGATGAGCAAAGCTTATTTGATGCGCTGCATTTTTTTAGAGAAGGCAACTTATGTGTTTTACCGGTAACTGATAAAAACAACAAATATGTTGGCTGTCTTCACGAAAGAGATCTTCTACAAAAAGTATGTGACTGGCTAAAAGTTGGAGAACCCGGAGGGACACTGCATATTGAAGTCAGCATCAGGGATTACAGCTTGGCCCAGATCGCCCAGATTGTAGAAGGGAATGGTGCCAAAATATTAAATTCAATGTCTATCCCTCATCCAACCAATTCAAAAATGATTGAAGTTTTGATTAAAATCAATCAAGACGAATTGTCCGGAATTATTCAAACCTTTGAGAGGTATGAATACCAGATTGTCGGTTCTTTTCACAAAAACATATACGACAAAGGCTTGGAAGATCGATTTAATTCTTTTATTCGCTATCTGAATACCTAAAGATGAAAGTAGCCGTATACGGAAAACAATTTCAGCCTGAAGTTGCTCCTTTTGTCCACGAACTTTTCGTGGAATTGGAGAAGGCAAATATGGAAGTATTGGTCTATGAACCTTTTTACAACTTCCTTTCTCAACAAATTAAACTCAATCTTTTTCTTGGCACCTACAATTCATACGAGGAGCTGAAAGAAAATATTGATTTGTTCATCAGCGTAGGTGGAGATGGAACCATTCTTGATGCTACGACACTAATAAGAGACACCAAAATTCCTATCATCGGAGTAAATACGGGCAGGCTGGGCTTTCTGGCTGATGTTGCCAAAGATCAGATTCCAAAGACCATTAAACAGCTTGTTAACAAGCAGTATCGTATCGATCAGCGAACCTTAATAAGACTTGAGACCGAACAAGAAATTTTTGAAGGCCTCAACTTTGCCCTCAACGAGGTCGTTATCTCCAGAAAAGATACGACTTCGATGATTACCATCACCACCTATATTAATGATCAGTACCTCAATTCTTATTGGGCTGATGGACTCATCATATCAACACCTACGGGCTCCACTGGCTACTCATTGAGCTGTGGCGGACCCATCGTTATGCCCGCTTCTGAGAACTTCATCATTACGCCTATTGCGCCACACAATTTAAATGTACGACCGCTCGTTATAAGTGATAAATATGAAATTAAAGTAAAGGTTGAAGGTCGCGCAAACCAGTTCTTGGTCGCACTCGACTCGCGCATACAAACCATAGATGCTAGTGTCACACTTATCATCAAAAAAGAAGATTTTAAAATCAATATGATTGAAACGAATTCACAAGATTTTTCCAGCACGCTTCGCAACAAACTACTGTGGGGCTTAGACAAACGCAACTAAGGTCAAGAACCTAAGTAAATCACTATATTTGCAGCCCTTAATAGGAGAAATCATGACCAAAAACGTCCTTATCACTTTTGCACTCTTATTCTCTGGAGTATCGCTGGCTCAAAAACATGAGCTGGGGATGTTTTTCGGAAGTACGGGCTATTTCGGAGACCTAAAGGATGACCAATTTGGAGAGATTATCACCCATCAAAACCCTGCGATTGGATTTGTACACAAAATGAACTTACACGAGCACGTAAGTTTCAGATCCAGTGTACAATTAGGAACCGTAAAAGCCGACGATTTTTTGTCTGATGACCCGAACAAACAAAAACGAAACCTAAGCTTCCAATCCAGAGTTATGGATGTTAGTGTAGGATTTGAGTTTAACTTCTTTGAGTTCGCTGCTCAAAAAAGAAAAATTACACACAGCCCTTATGTCTATGGCGGCATTTCCTATTTCACGTTCAATCCGCAGGCGAAAAACAACCAAGGGCAATGGGTAGACCTACAACCAATAGGTACCGAAGGACAATTAGTTGATGGATCGAGCCCGAATAAATACGAGCTTTCAAGTTGGGCGATTCCTTTTGGACTGGGCTATAAAGTCAATGTAGGTGACAAACTCGGAATCAGTTTTGAGTGGGCGTGGCGTGCGACTGCAACGGACTTCTTGGATGATGTAAGTGGATACTATCCCGACCCTAATCTGCTTTCTGAAGAGGCTGCTGAATTATCCAATCCCGGAAATCTTCCTGATGTCGTTGGAAAAACGAGAGGGAATCCAAATCTAAATGACTGGTATAATTTTGCAGGTTTCACCCTCACTTATAAGATCAAGAATAAACTAAAACAATGCCTTAGAGCGTTATAAATTTGATGAAAAATCAAACCTCAAATATCAATAAAGATCGAATACCCAAACACGTGGCCATCATCATGGATGGGAACGGGCGTTGGGCTAAGAAGAATGGGCTATTGAGAACCATCGGCCACTCAAATGGTGTGAAGTCTGTTAGAGAAGTTGTTGAAGCGTCTGTAGAACTAGGCGTCTCTTTTCTCACACTCTACGCCTTTTCCAATGAAAACTGGAAAAGACCTAAAACTGAAGTGAATGCCCTTTTGGAGTTGTTGGTGAAATCTCTCAACAAAGAACTTCCTACTTTTCAAGAAAATAACATCCAACTTCAAACCATTGGTGAGACACAAAACCTACCAAAACGTTGTCATAAAATATTGCGAGAAACCATTGAAAAAACAGCAAATAATGACGGTCTAAAGCTTGTACTCGCATTAAGTTACAGCTCAAAATTAGAAATATTAAATTCCGTAAAAACACTTGCACAAAAAGTTGCAGAAAAAATAATCTCCCCAGAAGATATTACAGAATCTGTTTTTTCGAATGAACTATACACAGCTGAGCATCCCGATCCTGACCTTTTAATCAGAACAAGTGGTGAACACAGAATCAGCAACTTTTTATTATGGCAAATTGCCTATGCAGAGTTGTATTTTAGCCCTAAATTGTGGCCTGATTTCACGAAAGAAGATTTTTTTGAAGCGATCCTTGATTACCAGAACAGAGAACGGAGGTTTGGAAAAACTGCTGAACAACTAAAAAATTAAAATGAAAAAAACATTCTTTATATATTGTTTACTCCTCCTGATATTTGGTTCGGATCGTTTATTCGCCCAGATTAATTCCGAAGATAACTTGAACAATATTTCTTACGAAAGACCCGTAGAATATGAAATCGGGGGAGTTACAGTTGAAGGAACTCAAAATCTTGATAAAAATGCCATTGTCACCCTATCGGGTCTGACGCTGGGAGATAAGATTATGGTTCCCGGTGAAGACCTGTCAAAAGCCATCTCTAAGTTATGGGATCAGAATTTATTTACTGACATTCAGATTGATGTTAGCCAAATTGAAGAAAACACGATCTTCCTAGTCATCAAGCTTCAAGAACTCCCTAAACTCTCTAAGTTTGCCTTCAAAGGAATATCAAAATCTGAAACGGATAATATCAGAGACAAAATAGATTTGGTTCGTGGTGAAATTGTAAACGAAAATCTCATCAACAACACCAAACACATCATACAAAAGTATTTTGAAGACAAAGGGTATTTGAATACAACGGTCGAAATCGATCAAAACACTGACCCAAGTATTGTTTCTGGAATCATTTTAGACATCAACATCAACAAAGGAGATAAAATAAAAATCAATCAAATTAACATCTTCGGCGCTCAAGCATTCTCAGAAAAAAAGCTGAAACGTCAACTCAAAGAAACCAAAGAAAAAAAATTCTTTAGAATTTTTAAAACCTCCAAATTCATACAAGATTCCTTTGAAGAAGATTTAGAGCAAGTCATTGCTCTATACAAAGAGAAGGGATATAGAGACGCGCGCATTATCAAAACAGAGAAAAGAGATCAGGCAAAAAACACACTTGATCTTGACATCATCATAGAGGAAGGTATTCAGTATTACTTTAGAGATATCGATTGGTTAGGAAATACAAAATATAAGTCCGAGTACCTAGATCAATTACTTGGGATTCAATCTGGTGACCTCTTCGATGAAAAAATGATGAATGAGCGACTGCAAATGAGTATGTCCGGTACAGACATCAGTTCATTGTATATGGATGATGGCTATCTTTTCTTTAACATCGATCCGGTCGAGATTCTCGTTGAAGAAGACTCCATCGATTTTGAAATCAGAATTTACGAAGGAAAACAAGCAACCATTAATAAGGTTACGGTTGTGGGTAATACGAAGACCAATGAGCATGTCATCATGCGAGAAATAAGAACCAAGCCGGGAGAACTTTTCCGCCGGTCAGACATCATCCGTTCTCAGGAAGAATTAAATCGATTGAACTATTTCAATCCTCAAACATTAGGCGTAAACCCAAAACCCGACCCACAGACTGGAAATGTTGACATTGAATATTCGGTAGAAGAAAAACCGTCAGACCAAATTGAACTTCAAGGAGGTTGGGGTGCTGGTCGAATGATGGGGACTTTTGGCGTCACATTCAACAACTTCTCGGTAAAAAATATACTCGACAAAAGCACTTGGAGTCCCTTACCTTCAGGAGATGGCCAAAGGATTTCGCTCAGAGCTAGCTCTAATGGCTCTTACTATCAAAATTACTCTTTCTCTTTCACAGAGCCTTGGCTTGGAGGAAACAAACCGAACTCTTTAACCTTTTCAGCATATCACTCCATACAAGATTACAGCACCGCTGAACAAGACAACCGAATGGACATTACAGGTATTAATATCGGTCTTGGGAAAAGGTTAAAGTGGCCTGACGATTACTTCTCTATGAGTCAGTCCATCAGCTTTCAAAAATACGATCTAAAAAATCGTACCCTAGTTACTGGATTTGACAATGGTATCTCCAAAAACCTCACCTACAAAGTGGTCCTTTCTCGAAGTTCAGTATTCGATCCAGTATTTCCAAAAACAGGTTCTAAGTTTACCTTTACCGGAGACTTCACCCCGCCGTATTCCTTATTTAACGATAAAGACTACGCGAACATGACACTCAAAGAAAAATACGAATGGTTGGAGTATTACAAAATTAAATTAAACGGTACCTGGTATGCAAACCCATTTGCCGATCTCGTTGTAAAAGCACACAGTGAATTTGGGCTCTTAAGTGCTTACAATTCTGACATAGGCATCCCTCCTTTCGAACGCTTCTATGTGGGGGGTAGTGGACTCACCTCGGGATACAATTTAAACGCAAGAGAAACCGTTGGGCTGAGAGGTTACAACGACGGAATGGTTTCAAACCACTTGGAGGGTGGAGCAAGTATTTACTCCAAATACATTCTCGAATTGCGATATCCATTATCACTAAACCCAAGCTCTACAATATACGCCACAGCATTTGCAGAAGCAGGAAATGCTTGGGGCCAATTCAATGACTTTAACCCTTTTCAAGTAAAAAGATCTATGGGTATGGGGGTGCGCATCTTTATGCCTATGTTTGGATTGCTCGGGTTTGATTTTGCGTATGGCTATGATCCTCTCCCAGGAACATTGGAAAAGAGCGGTTGGCAAACCCATTTTTCCATTGGTCAACAATTTTAATTTATATAAATTCGCATCATGAAAAAGATTCTTCTCGTACTAAGTATTTTCCTTTTTTCATCGGGAGTCAAAGCACAAAAATTTGCCTACGTAGATTCTCAGTTTATTCTGAATCAAATTCCTGAATACAAAGAAGCTCAAAAAGAAATCGATAACCTTTCTTATCAATGGCAAGAAGACATTGAAACCGCATACCAAGGTATTGACAAGCTATATCGAGCTTATCAAACTGATAAAGTCTTGCTCACAGATAAAATGCGTCAATCTCGCGAAGATGAAATCATCCAAAAGGAACAAGAAGTGAAAGAGCTTCAACAAAAACGATTTGGCGCTGAGGGTGATCTTTATAAAAAACAAGAAGAACTCATTAGACCGATACAAAACCTTATATACAATACGATTCAAGAATACGCAAAAGAAGCTCGATATGGAGTTATCTTTGATCAATCAAGTGATTTATTGATGCTTTACGCAGATGACAACCTTGACAAAAGCGAAAAAATTCTTAACCGACTAGGCTACTAACTACTAATCTCAACAACAACCAAAAAATGAAAAGAATTGCGTCCATAGTACTGATCCTGTTTACTTTTTTAAATGGCAACCTCGTTGCTCAAGAAAAGTTTGGCCATATTCATTCTGAACAACTACTCATGACAATGCCTGAAACGGCTAGTGCTGATAAGGAAATACAAGAGTACAGCAAAATGCTAGAGTCTCAATTGCAAGCTATGTATGGAGAATACCAAACGAAAGCAGGGGAGTTTCAAGCCAATGAAGCACTAATGACTGATGTGGTTAAAGAAGCTAAGGTCAAAGAAATTCAAGACCTAGAGTTGCGTATCCAACAATTTCAGCAAACAAGCCAAGAAGGGGTTCAGCAAAAAAGAAATGAAGTCCTCGCTCCACTACTTGAAAAAGCTCAAAATGCCATCAATGCTGTAGCTGAAGAAAATGGTTACACGTACATCTTTGACATCAGTTTAGGGTCCATTGTTTATGGTGATGAATCCCGAGACATTATGCCTTTAGTGAAAATGAAGTTAGGTATAGAATAAACACCTTTTTATAAAGCATCCCTTCGGGGATGTTTTTTTTGGATGAATAAAAAAGACGCCATAGGAATTTTTGACTCCGGCATCGGGGGCTTAACCGTTGGACATCAAGTTGCAAAATTGATGCCCAATGAACGCATCATCTATTTTGGCGACACCAAACATCTTCCTTATGGAGATAAATCCAAAGATGCTATCATTCAATACAGTAAAAGCATCACTCAGTTTCTACTACATCAAAATTGTAAAATGGTCGTGATTGCTTGCAATACAGCATCTGCACTTGCTTTTAAATCTGTAAAAGATTTGTGCGAGCAAAAGGCCATTCCGGTCAATGTCATAGATCCCGTCATTGATTTTACACGCAATTCGAATGCTCAATCAGTAGGAATTATTGGAACTAAGAACACCATCTTGTCTGATGTATACGCCTCTAAAATACAAGCGCTTCATTCAAAAGTAAACACAAAATCACTAGCGACTCCCCTTCTAGTTCCAATGATTGAAGAAGGCTTTTATCAAAATAAAATTTCTAATACCATCCTTTCTAACTATCTTGAAAGAGAGGAGTTACAAAACATAGATCATTTGATATTGGGGTGTACACATTATCCACTGATTGAAGATGAAATCAAGCAATACTACAAGGGAAGCGTAGAAATCGTAAATTCTGCCAAAATAGTATCGAAGCACATTGAGAAGGAACTTATAGAATCCGATTTACTCAATACGTCCCAAAGCCATCCAAAACATCAGTTTCACGTTTCAGACTTCACAGATTCATTTGAGCAAAGTGCACAGTATTTTTTTGGACAGCGCATCAATTTGAAAGAAACTCGCTTGAAGTAGAGAATTGTGAATGCTTTCTGGGGAAATAAAATCTTGTTACTAGAGCTTCCCTTCTAACTAATCTATTCGCACCAATATCGGGCAGTGATCGGAATGTTTTGCTTCTGGAAGTATGGCTGCTCTCTTTAATCTTGGCAAAAGAGATTCACTGATCATGTGATAGTCTATCCTCCAACCCTTGTTTCGAGCTCTTGCAGCGGCCCTATAGCTCCACCATGAATAGTGATGCGGTTCTTTATTGAGGTGTCTGAAACTATCTACAAAGCCTCCCTCTAAAAATTGAGTAACCCACGTACGTTCTTCGGGTAAAAAACCGGAAGTATTTTTATTTGTGGCTGGATTGTGAATATCTATCGCTTCATGGCAGATATTGTAATCCCCAGAAACAATCAGGTTGGGGATTTCCTTTTTAAGGTCGTTGATGTAGTTTTGAAAATCGGTTAGAAACCGGATTTTGAAGTCCTGACGGATCCCTCCAGTAGTTCCCGACGGGAAATATACCGAAATGACGGAATAATCTTTGAAATCAGCACGAATCACTCGCCCTTCAAAATCATAATCTTCAATTCCACATCCATATTCTACATGCAGAGGCTTCTCTTTACATAAGAGTGCTACCCCGCTGTAACCTTTCTTTTGTGCTGAAAACCAATAATGATGATATCCAAGAGCTTCAAAAACAGACAGGTCCAACTGGTCCGGCTGGGCCTTAGTTTCTTGTAATGCTATCACATCGGCATTTGTGGCACGGGCCCATTCTGCCCATCCTTTTTTTAAAGCAGCGCGAATCCCATTTACGTTGTATGATATGAGGGTAGGCATATAAATTTGGTTTTTGAGCGTTGATAAATATCAGCTGTCACTAAGTATTTCAAATCTAATCCAGTGCAGCCATTACGCGCTTCTGAAAAATAATCATCAGTCCAACACCAATGGAAATGGCAGCGTCAGCGACATTGAATACCGGTCTAAAAAAAACAAAATAATCTCCTCCATAAAAAGGAAGCCAATCAGGCAAGTACCCCTTAAAAATAGGGAAATAGAACATGTCTACCACCCGACCAAAAAGTAAAGGTGCATACCCTCCAGACTCAGGAAGAAAATTGGCCAACTGGTGATAACTATCGGAAAATAATAGGCCATAGAAGGCGCCGTCCAAGATGTTGCCAATGGCACCCGCAAGTACCAATGAAAAACAGGTAATCAATATCGGATCGGTTTTTTTTCGAAGCAATTTGGCCAGGTATGAAATTAAATACCCTACAAATAAAATTCTAAATACACTTAGGGCTAGCTTTCCCCAAGCTCCGCCGAACTCAAGGCCGAAAGCCATGCCATTATTTTCTGTAAAATGAATGTAAAACCAGTCAAATATTTGATACTCTTGACCCAAGAACATATGAGTTTTGACCCATATTTTTGAGGACTGATCTAGAATTAAAACAACAAGAATGATCCAAATTGATTTTTTCAAGGAACCTATTTGTTTCGGTTTTGCATCTCTTTGGCTTCAATGCTTAAAGTAGCATGCGGCACCAACTTAAGACGTTCTTTTTTGATTAACTTACCGGTAACTCTACAAATTCCATAAGTCTTATTTTCAATACGAATCAGTGCATTTCTTAAATCCCTGATGAACTTCTCCTGCCTTTGTGCCAAAAGTGAGTTTGACTCTTTAGATAGGGTCTCAGATCCTTCTTCAAAGGCTTTAAATGCCGAGTAAGTATCATTCGTTCCATTACCCGCTCCCTGAGTAATTGAATCTCTTAAACGTTTTAAATCTTTCTCGGCAGATTGAATCTTCTCTAATATTAAAGCTTTAAACTCAGCCAAATCATTATCTGAATATCTCTTACTTATCTCTACCATCACCTAATAATTTTAAAGAATTGATGTCCTATTTTGTTAAGGCAATATAAGTTTTTATGTCATCAAATTCAACGGCTGTTGCATTTTTTGGTTCACTTTCACAGATAAGTATGTCGTCAGCAAGGGTTTCACCGCAAATGTAACTTTTATTAGAAACGATTGCAGATTCAACTTTCTCATTTTGGCTGATGCTCAACTTGATTCGATCCGTAACCTCTAAACCTGCATCTTTTCGCATGTTTTGAATGCGATTTACAAGCTCTCTGGCAATCCCTTCCTCCAGTAATGCCTCATTCATGGTAATGTCAAGAGCAACCGTTGTACCCTTATGATTCGTTACCAATAGGCCCGGGATATCTTGTGAACTGATGAATACGTCTTCAAGGGAGATGATCAATTCTGTATGGTCTATATCTAAAGTGTAAGAACCCTCTTTCTCCAGAAGATTAATGTCCGATTGCTCAAAATTAGAGATGGCTGCAGCAATGGCTTTCATCTGCTTTCCATACTTTGGACCTAAAGCCTTAAAGTTCGCCTTAATTTCCTTCACTAGGACATTTGAATCCTCAGACATGAAATCCAATTCCTTGACATTCACCTCAGAGAGCACCAAATCTTTTACAGCACTGATTTGTGCTTTCACTGCATCATCAGAAGCAGGAATCATAATTTTTTGCAGGGGCTGACGAACCCGTATTTTCTCTTTTTTACGAAGTGACAGCACCATCGAAGTGATGTTTTGCGCCATTTGCATTCGTTTCTCCAAATCAGAATCAATTAAGGTTTCTTCTGATATAGGAAACAATGCTAGGTGAACTGACTCTTCCATTGGCAAGTCTGTAGCGCCCATCAAATCCTGATACAAACGGTCAGAAAAGAAAGGTGCTATAGGGGAGGCCATTTTGGCCAAGTTTACCAAACAGGTAAACAGGGTTTGGTATGCCGATATTTTATCCTGAGCATAATCTCCCTTCCAAAAACGACGTCGACACAAACGAACGTACCAGTTACTTAAGTTTTCAGTCACAAAGTCCTGCAAAAGGCGTCCTGCACGGGTAGGCTCGTAATCCCCATAAGCTTTGTCCACCGCTTTCATCAAAGTATTTAGTTCTGATAAAATCCAACGATCAATTTCTGGTCTCTCTTCAATTGAAATATCGGATTCTTTATAGGTGAAGCCGTCAATATTTGCGTAAAGGCTGAAAAATGAATAGGTGTTATACAAGGTCCCAAAAAACTTTCTTTGAACCTCAGTAATTCCATCTAAGTCAAACTTCAGATTGTCCCATGGTTGGGCATTGGTTATCATATACCATCGAGTGGCATCAGGCCCGTATTGGTTTAAAGTTTCAAATGGATCCACAGCATTCCCCAATCTTTTGGACATCTTTTGTCCATTCTTATCAAGTACCAAGCCGTTTGAAACTACATTTTTATAGGCCACTGAATCAAAGCACATGGTTGCAATCGCATGAAGGGTGAAAAACCAGCCACGAGTTTGGTCAACGCCCTCGGCAATAAAGTCTGCAGGATATGACGTTTGCTGGTCAATCAAATCTTTATTCTCAAATGGATAGTGCCACTGCGCATAAGGCATTGACCCCGAATCAAACCAAACATCAATGAGGTCCGACTCTCTGTGCATCGGCTTTCCCGTTTCCGAAACAAGAACGATTTCGTCAACGTAATTTTTATGCAGGTCCAATTTATCATAGTTCTCTTTGGACATATTACCAGGCTCGAAGTCCGTAATTGGATTTCGGCTCATGACACCTGCTGCAACAGATTTTTCACATTCCTCATAGAGTTCAGCCGCTGAGCCAATACAAATTCTCTCATCTCCTTCTTCGGAGGACCATATAGGGATAGGAATACCCCAATATCGAGAACGAGATAAGTTCCAATCGTTTAAGTTCTCTAGCCAATTACCAAACCTTCCAGTACCTGTAGAGGCAGGCTTCCAATTGATGGTTTTGTTCAGTTCAATCATCCTATCTTTCATGGCTGTAGACTTCACAAACCACGAATCTAATGGATAATACAATACCGGTTTGTCCGTTCGCCAACAATGCGGATAGGAGTGCTCATACTTTTCTACCTTAAAAGCTTTGTCTTGCTCTTTCAGCTTAATGGCAATTTCCACATCTGCTGACTTATCGGGTGCCTCACCGTCTGCATAGTATTCGTTTTTCACATACATGCCTGCCAAATCACCCATTTCAGGAACAAACCTACCCTGTAAATCAACAAGAGGTCTAGGATTGTCATTTTCATCAAGCACCAACATGCCTGGAACTCCAAAATTCTTTGCAACCAAAGCATCGTCGGCACCAAAGGTAGGAGCGATGTGAACGATTCCAGTACCGTCTTCCGTAGTTACAAAATCCCCTGAAATGACCTGAAATGCCTTTTCTACATTTTCGTGGGGTTGCACATAAGGGAGTAGCTGCTCGTAATACGTTCCAACTAAGTCAGCCCCTTTAATTTCAGCCTCAATAACAAAAGGTATTTTTTTATCACCAAATTTGTAGCTCTCAAGTTCTTCAGTAGATTCTACCTCAACATATTTACCGGAAAGTTGCTTGGCAACAAGTGCCTTGGCCAAAACAATATTCATGGCATTTCCAGAGTATTGGTTATATGTTTTTACCAATACGTAATCTATTTTAGGGCCTACACACAAAGCAGTATTAGAAGGAAGTGTCCAAGGGGTCGTTGTCCAAGCTATGAACTGCACATCACCTTGAACGCTCTTTAACACCTCTGATCGAAGCGTTTCTTTTTTTGCCTTAAAAAGGGCTACTGCAGAGGTATCTTTAACATCTCGGTAGCAACCGGGCTGATTCAACTCATGCGAGCTCAATCCTGTTCCTGCAGCAGGGGAATAAGGCTGAATGGTATAGCCTTTGTAAATCAAATCTTTTTTGTAGAGCTCAGAAAGCAAATGCCAAACGGATTCCATGTACTTACTCTCGTAAGTGATATACGGGTTGTCCATATCTACCCAATACCCCATTTGTTCTGTGAGCTTATTCCACACATCAGTATAACGCATGACGGTTTCACGGCAGGCCTTGTTGTAATCGTCAACAGAAATCTTGGTTCCTATATCCTCCTTAGAAATCCCCAACTCTTTTTCAACTCCTAACTCTACAGGAAGACCATGTGTGTCCCAGCCTGCCTTTCGCTTTACTTGAAAACCTTTTAAGGTTTGATAACGGCAAAAAATATCTTTGATGGTTCTTGCCATCACATGGTGAATACCAGGCATTCCGTTAGCCGACGGGGGGCCCTCAAAAAACACATAGGGTGTGTTCCCATCACGAGATGCTATGCTTTTCTCAAAAATTTCATTGCGACCCCAATCCGCTAGGACATCAGCAGCTACATTAGGTAAGTTTAAGCCTTTATATTCTGGGTATTTCTTCATTTCTGTATGCATCAATTAGTGCGACCACTCAAGGCAAAGAATTTGCCATCGTAAACGGACAAATTTAGGTCAATACAAGCAGATATGCAACGAATTAAAGGGAAGACTGGGTTTCAGATTTAACCGTAACTTCGACCCAGTTGCGTAGATGAAAAGGAATGAAAAACTGGGCTATTTCTTTATCCATCTGACTGAACTCTTCTCAGAGCTAGAGGAAAGTGTAACGGTGTAGACTCCACTCGGCAGGGCCGGAAGATGGACCTCAATAAGATCGCTAGGATGAACATTACTTAGTGACCTGTAGAGTAGATTAGCTCCCAAAATATTTGTCATTGAAATTTCCAAACGCTCTTGTTTATGAGCACTCTGAATATTTATTCGATCCTTACCTGGGTTGGGGTACAATTTAAAGTCAGAACGATTAACTTCCATCAAACTCACATTACAACTATCTATTCCAAAATACTCGCAACTGCCTTCATCCGTGGCTGTTGGGTCATAGTTACAAGCCATTGGCTCTGTACATCCAACGATTTCTAATTCGTCACAAATACCATCTCCGTCAGTATCGTTTAAACATTGATCATTGCAATCGGAATATTGTTGAGGATAAATACAACTTCCGTCGTCTTCGGTCGCTAATGCATCAAAATTACATGCAGAAAAGCCCGTACATCCTTTAATGGCTCCATCACAATCAAAATCTACAGCAACATAGCCTATTGGAAAGAAATTATTGGATTGATAAGACATGTTAACTCCTGAAGCTAAGCTAAATAAATAGTTTCCGTCAACTAGTTTTAGTGATATCGCTTCCCCTCCGATCGCTCCGTCAATATCTGTAGTATACATGTCATCTCCCCATACCGCAATGGACTGTTGACCGTTGTCCAAATCATTGGCCTTTACGGATGATGAACCCACAACTATATCTTTGGTATTTATTGCGACTATGTAAGGATTATCACTAGCAGGAAGTGCTAAATCGCTTAAGGAAAGAAAAAAAGAATCTGTTAATAACAAAGTCATATTATCACCTGTGCTTCCACTACTATAGGGAACTGGCAAGTCACAGTCCTGTGCAAAAAGGTTAAGGTGACCTACTACAAAAAAGAGCCAGAAAAACTTCTTCATTTTTTAATCGTTATAAGTCTTAGATTGAAAACGAAATACTCATGAGATTCGTGTAATATCTATAAATTTAACCTTTAGTAATCTCTTTTACAAACTGTTGAGTAGCTTGTTCCGTAGAAGGCTTGTCACTCAAATACTTAATGAATGCACTCCCAATGATCCCACCGTTCGCATGCTTTTGAACAAGCGAAAGGTCATCTGAAGTACTTATATTAAACCCAACAAGTATAGGATGTTTAAGCCCTAAGCCTTTCAAACCTGACAAATAGGTATTCCCATCACTAAGTCCACCCGTAGCCTTCCCCGTTGTACTGGAACTACTTACGGCATAAATAAAGGTACTACTTAAATCATCAATTAACTTTAGGCGTTCTTTACTTGTCTGAGGAGTTATCAAGAAAACAGGACTTAATCCGTAATTCTTAAACATCTCTTCATAAGAAGCCTGGTATAAGCCTATGGGCATGTCTGGAATGATAATTCCCTCAACCCCTACAGATTGACATTGCTGACAAAAATGTTCAATTCCGTATTTAAATACCGGATTGAAATACGTCATGACAACTTTCGGTATGTCAGGGGTACATTCTTTAAGTTGCTCAAAAATCAAATCAATAGTAATCCCATTGCTCAATGCTACCGCATTACTTTTTTGAATGGTTTCTCCATCGGCAATAGGGTCTGAATAAGGAATCCCAATTTCTACCATATCTACACCTGAATCGTGCAAAGCATTAACGATCTTCGGTAAATCATTTAACTTTGGATATCCCGCAGTACAATAGATGTTCAGGAGCCCCTCTTGTTTTGCCTCTAATACTTTTTTTAATGTGCTCATTAGATGTTTGCATTTATGTATGTGTTCATATCCTTATCGCCACGACCACTCAAATTGATGACAATTTTATCAGTAGTTGTAAAGTTCATCTTCTCAAGATAAGCCAGTGCGTGAGCTGTTTCTAGAGCAGGAATGATCCCCTCTAATTTCATAAGTCTGTTGGCGGCTTCCAAAGCCTCTTCATCCGTAACGTTTTTATACGTCACCCTACTACAATCGTGTAAGTAGGCGTGCAGAGGCCCAATACCCGGATAGTCTAGACCTGCAGAAATACTGTGAGGCTCTACCACCTGACCATCGCTGGTTTGCATTAAATAGCTCATAGAGGCATGCAGCACCCCTTTGGTTCCCAGTGCAAGTGTCGCTGCTGACTTATCTGTTTGAACACCCATTCCACCTGCTTCAACACCTATCAAATTAACCGATTCATCCTCTAAGAAATTATAAAAGGCTCCAATGGCATTACTACCCCCACCTACACAGGCAATCACGTGTGTTGGAAGTCCTTCCATCTGCTCTTTGATTTCTTTTGAAATGATGGCTTGTAATTGCGTAACCAAATCCGGATAAGGATCAGGACCTACAGCAGAGCCAATTATGTAATGGGTGTCATCGGGATTGTTTATCCAATCTCGGATGGCTTCATTGGTAGCATCTTTCAAGGTTTTACTTCCGCTGTGTACAGCGCAAACTTCTGCGCCCAACATCTTCATTCTTGAAACATTAGGGGCTTGACGTTCAATATCTTTAGCGCCCATGTAAACAATACACTCTAAGCCCATCAAAGCGCAGGCAGTAGCTGTTGCCACTCCGTGCTGTCCGGCACCTGTTTCAGCAATAATACGCGTCTTATTTAATCGTTGGGCTAAGAGCACTTGACCCAGTGTATTGTTGATTTTATGCGCGCCCGTATGACATAAATCCTCTCGCTTCAAATAAATATCTGCACCATAATGAGTACTCAATCGCGAAGCATAGTATAAGGGGGTCGGGCGACCTACATAGTCTTTCAGTAAGCTCTCCAGCTCCTCCTTAAAGGCGTCTTCACTAAGTATTTCTCGGTAAGAACTTTTGAGTTCTTGAATGTTCGGATAAAGCATTTCAGGTATAAAAGCACCCCCAAATTCACCATAAAATCCTTGTTCATTTACATCGTATTTCATCCTTCTCTGGTTTTAAGTATCAGTTCCTTTACTTTGTTCACATCCTTATTTGCCGGTGAAATCTCCACACGACTGTTTACATCTATTCCCAATAACTTAGGAATCTGTAATCGTTTTATTCTTAGAATATCTTCAGCAGAAATCCCACCGCTTAACAAGAAGGGAAGTTCTGATGAATAGGTAGTAAGTAAATTCCAATCGAAATGCTTGCCACTACCCCCATAACCTTTGGTTTTCGTGTCAAAGAGCAAAATATCCGCACAGTTCTCATAGGGCTTTATCTGATCCAAGTCAAAGACATCGCCCATGTGAAAAACTTTAATTACAGAAATGCCTTCCAACCGAACTTGAGCACAATACTCAGGAGATTCGTTGCCGTGTAATTGGGCATATGACAAGCCCAAGCGATGGCAAACCTCTACAACTTTTTCTATCCCCTCATCAACAAAAACACCCACGCGATTGATGGACTCAGGCAATTGATGAAGTGATTTACCTAAGGCTTCTTCATCGACGAATCTCGCAGACTTTTTGTAAAATATAAAACCTAAAAAATCAGGTGCTAAAGAAGCCACCTCATTAATGTTTTGAAGGTCTTTCATTCCACAAATTTTAATTTTCATTGCTG
This sequence comes from Flavobacteriales bacterium, assembly GCA_022425195.1. Classification (GTDB taxonomy): domain Bacteria; phylum Bacteroidota; class Bacteroidia; order Flavobacteriales; family UBA7430; genus UBA7430. The sequence goes on from JAKMFX010000019.1 coordinate 26,786, forward strand.
CTCGAGTTTTTTCACTTCCTCAATCAACTTCGCACATGCGAGGTTGGGTTGTTGATGATTCATAAAATGAGTTCCAATCAAGAAGCCTTCGAACCCGTACTTTTTTAATTCGACAATGTGCGCTGCTTTCGTAATCCCACTTTCACTAATTTTAACAAATTCATCCGGTATGTATTCGGACAATTCAATACTCGTTTGAATGCTCGTCGTAAAATTATGAAGGTTTCGATTGTTGACACCTACCACATCCACAGAAGCAGAAATATGACGCTCTATCTCTTGTTTATTATGAACTTCCAAAAGAACTTCGAGCCCAATGCTTTTTGCAAAATCAGCGAGCTCATTACACCTCTTTTCTGGCAATGCGGAAGCGATAAGCAAAATACAATCTGCACCTACACTACGAGCTTCTAGAAGTTGATATTCGTCAATAATAAATTCTTTTCGAAGAATCGGACAGTTGTTGTACTTTCGTGCAGTAAGTACATCATCGAGAGTTCCTCCAAAATATTTATGGTCACTCAAAACAGACAAAGCGGTTGCTCCTGCATGAATGTATCCCGTACTTAATTGCTCAACATCAATCTGATCATTGATGGACCCCTCACTCGGTGAGCTTCTCTTTATTTCGGATATAATTCCTACCCTATCTTCTCTTCTGAGATGAGCACTCATGGAGACAATCGGCTTCTCAAAATACAAGCTTCCTTGAAGAGACTTTTCCGAAACTATTTTTCGCCGCTCTCTGACTTCTTGAGCTTTATGGAGTAATATTTCTTCTAAAATGCTCATAAGGAGAGTAACGTTTTAAATGCGTTGTAAGCCTTGCCTGTTTGTAGAGATTCTATCGCCATTTCTCGACATTGCTCTCTTGTTTTACTAGGAAAAGCTGAATGAATTGCCATGCTTGAATTTGCAACAACGACGGCATTCTGAGCTTTCGTCCCTTTACCTTCAAGAATATCAATAAAAATTTTAGCCGAAGATTCCACCGTATTACCTCCACTAATTGCACTAGGATCAAGCTGCTTTTCAGACAAATGATAAGGACTCAACAATTCTTCTTTTTCAGGGCTGATGACCTTTACATCTCCAGTTAAACTGATCTCATCATATCCATCTAGAGAGTGAACAATTCTATATTGAATATCACTTTCTTCATATAAATATTTGTAGTACCGCTGTAGCTCGAGCGAAAAGACTCCCACGAGTTGGCCTTTTGGGAAGGCTGGATTCACCATCGGACCTAACATGTTAAAAAAGGTCCTCACGCCCAAGTTCCTTCGAATAGGGGCCACCTCTTTCATTGCGGGATGAAATAGAGGCGCGTGTAAAAAGCAAATCCCTGCTTGATCAATTTGTTTTTCAATTTTATCTGCATCATTCGTAAATTGAAATCCAAGATGCTCTAAAACATTTGAAGAACCACAAGAAGAACTCACACCATAATTACCGTGCTTAGCTACTTTTGCTCCTGCCCCTGCAGCAACGAAAGAAGATAGCGTACTGATATTAAAGGTATCTTTACCATCACCTCCAGTTCCACATAGATCTATAGGTGCATAAGCATCTAGTTCTACACGTTTACATAGATTTCTGAGTGCATCTCGAAAACCTTTAAGTTCTTGAACCGTAATTCCTCGCATTCGAAAAACGGTTAAAAAAGAGCTTATCTGATAGGCATTAAAATCTCCCTTCGATATTTGAGTTAGCGTTTCTTTAGCCTCATCACAACTTAGGGTATTGTGTTCAAACAAATGTTCTAATAAGTCTTTCATGACTGGGCAATTTTAAGAAAGTTTCGCATCATTTGGTCGCCGTGTTCTGTCATAACACTCTCGGGATGAAACTGTATGCCATACATTTTTTTCGAAGGGTCTGACAAAGCCATCACTCCACCGTATTCGTCTTCTGCAGTGATCAAAACATTTTCGGGTAATCCCTCACGGATGACCTCCCAAGAATGGTATCTTCCCACTTCAATTTTCTCAGGAATCCCTTCAAAAATTTCTTCGTCAGAGGTAATAGATATCTGACTTTTTACACCGTGATAAACAGTAGACATGTTATTGAGCTTTCCTCCTAAATACTCTGCAATGGCCTGATGTCCTAAGCATATACCTAAGATTGGCTTTTTTCCTGCACAAGTAGAAATGATCTCGCCCATATTACCTGCTTCAGAGGGTATCCCGGGCCCCGGAGACAGTATGATTAAATCAAACTCTAAGGCCTCTTCTGCAGTAATTTTGTCATTTCTATAAACCTCGTGTTCGATGTTCATACTACGGAACATGTGCACCAAGTTATAGGTGAAACTGTCGTAATTATCAAGAACTAATAGTTTCATATTTCTACTGCGTTTATGATGGCACGACGAATAGCCGCTACCTTGTTATCAATTTCTTTTCGCTCACCTTGAGGTGTACTTCCCACCACAATTCCCGCTCCTGCTTGATAAGTAAGCGTATTATTTTTACTGAGAATCGATCGTATGACGATCGCATGGTTTACGCTACCGTCAAAACCAAAGTATCCTATAGCGCCACCGTAAAAGTTTCTTTTACTAGGCTCATTCTCATCAATGATTTGTAATGCCCTGTATTTAGGCGCACCCGAAAGTGTACCCGCTGGGAAGGTGTCAAAATAAAGGTCTAAACTACTCTTCCCCTCCAGCAGCTTCCCACTTACCTTACTCACCATGTGAATGACGTGAGAATAATATTGTGTTTCAGCATATTCATCAACCTTGACGTCATCAGCACTTCGGCTTAAATCATTTCTGGCGAGGTCAACCAACATGATGTGTTCTGAAATCTCTTTGGGATTCTCTCTCATTTCTTGCGCCAAACGCAAGTCATCTTTAGCATCCCCAGTTCTCCTAACTGTACCCGCAATAGGTGCAATAACAGCTTCATGATCTCTTACAGAAATTTGCAACTCCGGAGAAGATCCGAAAAGTTTAAAATTTCCGTAATCAAAATAAAACAAATAAGGGGAAGGGTTAATGCTACGAATACTTCTGTATACATTGAATTCATCGCCTTTAAACCCTTGTTTAAATTCTCGAGACAACACGACTTGAAAAACATCTCCTCGGCGGCAGTGGTCCATACCTTTTGAAACCGCATTCTCATATTCACCATCGGTCAGGTTACTTATTTCCGTTCCTGACTTCGAAAATTTGAATTGTTCTGTACGCTCTACTTTTAGTTGAGCATATAGTTTCTTAAAGTCTGCATCATCAGCGCTTATTGGAGAAGTTCCATACTTAAGAATATAGAGCTGATTCTTGAAGTGGTCAATCGCCAGGACATATCTAAAAAGTTGATATTTCATGTCCGGATTATCCTTGTGTGCATCTTCTTTAGGACTTAAATCAATATCTTCAAAGTACTGTACCGCTTCAAATGAAGTGTACCCAAAAAGACCACAAATACCAATAGGGTTTTCGCTCTCTACTTCTTCAAACTGGGCTAGAAATTTTTTAAACACCCCAGTCATCTCATTTTTAGCACTCACCTCAAAGTGTTCGACAGACCCGTTTAAGTCAGAAATGCTGTAATTCTTATCTTTTGCCTCAAAACCTGCCATAGGCTGGAGGCAAATAAAGCTAAAACTATCCTCCTTACTGTGATAGTCAGAGCTTTCTAACAAGAGCGCATTCGGATAATGGTCTCTCATCTTAAGATAGGCGCCCACGGGTGTAATCGTATCCGCTAAAACCTTGATACAATTGCTATAAATTTTTTGTTTCTTCATCATCATACATAAAAAGTCATTAAAGTGACTTTGGTGAATATGAAATTATTTGCCACTTAAAAACACAGTGTTTGTTAAAGCAAAAAAAGACCCGCGAGAAGCGAGTCTTTTATTATGATTTATACACAACAGAGCTTCTCCGATTATCTAAATCGAATCCACCATGAGTTGTTTGTATTTTTATTTTCCATAACCTAGTGCAAATATACAACATTTTTAATCACATTAAAAAAACAACTCAATAAAAAAAAACTATCATAAAGGCCTTATGAATAGAGCGTTTATCGATGGTGTTAAAAGCAATTTATCGCCAAACTTTATGTACATTGCAGCTTCAAAATTAGAGTCCAAGATTATGAGCGATGAGCTGAAACATGAGTGTGGTATTGCGATGATAAGGTTGCTAAAACCATTGGAGTATTATCAGAAAAAATACAACACTTCTCTATACGCCCTCAATAAAATGTATCTATTGATGCAAAAACAGGTAAATAGAGGTCAGGATGGAGCTGGGTTAGCAAACATAAAACTTGACCTAGAGCCCGGTAAAAGATACATCAGCAGATACCGTTCAAACAAATCGAATTCGGTACAAAAAGTTTTCCAATACATCAACAAGAAGTTTGAGGACATCGAAAAAACGAATCCTGGAAAACTTCAAGACGTACAGTGGTTAAAAGAAAACGCTGCCTTTTCTGGAGAATTGTTTTTGGGACACCTTCGCTACGGAACTTACGGGGGAAATAGTATTGAGCAGTGTCACCCATTCTTACGCCAAAACAACTGGATGACGAGAAACTTAGTCTTGGCCGGGAACTTTAACATGACGAATGTTGATGAACTTTTCAATCAATTGATTGACTTGGGTCAGCATCCTAAAGAAAAATCGGATACCGTAACCATTCTCGAAAAAATTGGACACTTTTTAGACGAAGAAAACAGTAAGCTATACCACGCAAATAAAGAGGACTATCCTGACAAACAAGAAATGGCAAAATTTGTTGCCAAAAATATCAATGTCAAAGATGTACTGGTCAATTCAGCCAAAAAGTGGGATGGAGGTTACGTCATGTGTGGCTTAATGGGGCATGGAGACGCCTTTGTCCTCAGAGATCCTGCTGGAATTCGCCCGGGCTTTTACTATAAAGACGATGAAATTGTAGTGGTCGCTTCTGAACGTGCAGTCATTCAAACTGCCATGAATGTACCGCAAGATTCCATTTCAGAGATAACGCCTGGACACGCCTTAATCGTGAAAAAGGATGGTCGTGTGAGTATGGATCAAATTACAGAACCCCAAGAAAATAAAGCCTGCTCATTCGAACGAATCTACTTTTCAAGAGGAAATGACGCAGACATTTACAACGAGAGAAAAAAATTAGGGAAACTCATCAGTCTAAAAGTGATGGAAAGTATAGGTGGAGACCTCAAAAACTCCGTTTTTTCTTTCATTCCCAATACCGCTGAAACTTCATTCTACGGGATGGTTGAAGGCTTAGAATCACTTTACAAAGACAAGCAAGCAAAACGGGTTCTAGAGTTGGGTAGCAACTGCACCACAGAACAAATAAAAGAAATTTTCTCAGTTCGACCACGTGTGGAAAAGATCACAATAAAAGATGCGAAGTTGAGAACTTTTATCACCGATGACAACAACAGAGATAGCCTTGTCGGGCATGTCTATGACATCACCTACGGACAAGTTGAAAAGAAAGACAATCTAGTCATGATTGATGACAGTATTGTGAGAGGAACCACTTTGAAGAAAAGTATCCTAAGAATACTGGATCGCCTGAATCCAAAAAAGATTGTCATTGTCTCCTCCGCACCTCAAATTCGATATCCCGACTGCTATGGGATTGACATGGCACGGATGGGCGATTTTATTGCCTTTAAAGCTGCCATAGCACTATTAAAAGAACGGGGGCTAGAATCAATCATTGATGATGTTTATCAGCAGTGTAAAGCACAGGCTTTACTCCCTAAAGAAGAGGTTGTCAACTGCGTAAAACAGATATATAATCCATTCACGGCAGAAGAGATTTCAGCAAAAATTGTTGAACTTCTAAAACCTGAAGACATCAATACAGATGTAGAAATTATATTCCAAAGTATCAGTGGACTTCATGAGGCCTGCCCTAATCACAAAGGGGACTGGTACTTCACGGGAGATTATCCAACGCTGGGAGGTAACAAAGTAGTTAACAAGGCCTTTATGTATTATGTAGAAGGAAATAATAAGCGAGCTTATTAACTCTAGCCTCATCTATTAAAGGCTCTCTTGAGTTACAGTAAAAAATTGACAACAATCATCTCAGCCAAAGGCGAGTGATACAATTGAGAATGATAAGGAGAGGAGAAATAGATTTTCATTTAAGAAAAAGTAAATGAATCCTGATAAAAAAATAGCCGTAATAGGAGGTGGTAGCTGGGCAACAGCTATAGTGAAAATGTTATCTCATAATGTTACAGAACTTCTGTGGTGGATGCGAAATGAAGATGCCGCACAACACATTAGAGAGACACAACACAACCCTCGTTATTTAAGTGATGTTCGTATTGATACGGATATTGTGAGTGTGAGTAGTGATCTAGAATCTGTATGTAAGACTGCAGACATCATCATTCTGGCTGTTCCGTCGGCATTTCTTCATACTACATTATCAGGCATGACACTTGATTTTAGCTCAAAAACATTCTTCTCAGCGGTCAAAGGAATCATTCCCGAACACAATCAAATTGTTGGAGAATATCTGCAAAAGGAACATGGAGTCCCCGTTCGTCAAATTGGGGTCATTACTGGGCCTTGTCATGCCGAAGAGGTTGCCCTAGAACGCCTATCCTATTTAACTGTTGCTTGTGAGGACTCAGCAACAAGTGAATTTATGGCGGCACAATTAACAGGCCGCTACATAAAAACAACTACCAGCGACGACATCTATGGCACCGAATATTCCGCAGTTTTAAAAAATGTCATTGCAATAGCTGCGGGGGTTGCTCATGGTCTTGGCTACGGAGACAACTATCTTTCCGTCCTTGTTTCCAATGCGATTCGAGAAATAAAAAGATTTGTAGATGCCGTTCATCCCATCAACAGAGACATTAAGGACTCTGCTTACCTAGGCGATTTACTGGTAACAGCTTACTCAAAATTTAGTCGAAACAGAACCTTTGGAACCTACATAGGAAAAGGCTACTCTGTTAAAACGGCTCAGATGGATATGAATATGGTTGCCGAAGGTTATTATGCTGTAAAATGCATTAAAGAAATCAATAGGGAACTTCAAGTAAATATGCCCATCACGGACTCTGTATATCGTATTGTATACGAAAAGATGTCTCCAAGGTTAGAATTCAAATTACTTTCTGAAGAGTTAGACTAAAGCAAAACCTTAAGATCTTTCCTGTTCACGCTATTATTTATAAAATAGAAAAAGTATGCATTTAATAATAAACCTTACTTTTGTAAAAACAAGCTGATGAACGTCATACTAACAGGGGTTACCGGAACTTTAGGCTCACAAATCCTCTACCAGTTGTTACAAAACAAAAGAATCGATACTATTTTTCTTTTGATTCGAAAAAAAGGCAATGCCTCTGCAGACGCCAGACTGAAAACTATCATTAGTAATAATAAAGCCCCAAAAGCGATTCTTGAAAACAAGGAGACCTGGATAAAAAAAATGACTGTTTTAGAGCCTGATGATTTTCTAAATCCCGGTCGTTATTTATCTAAATCCACAAAAAATTATTTAATTCATTCAGCAGGTTGTGTAAACCTGAGTACTGACATTGCTCAAAAAGAGTTTCTATATCAAGAAAACCTAGAGTTCACAAAGACCGTTTTTGAGGCACTTTCATCATTCATCACAAAGTTTACCTACATAAGTACCGCGTTCAGCATTGGTGATATTGGGGGGCTCATTGACAATGACTATCACAATAAAAAACCGAAGTTTAGAAACTTTTACGAGGCATCTAAACACGCTACAGAAAAATTCCTTAGAGAGAAAGGGCTAGAGTTGAATTTAGAAATACAGATTTTACGTCCTAGTGTATTGGGGGGGAATATTTTCCAAGACTCCAAGTACTTTATCTCAAAGTACATGGTGTACTACCTTGTTGGTAAATTCTTCCACAATAAAAACGTCAAGAAAGACAGCCCTGTTCGGTTGGCTCTAAATCGCGAAACAGGATTGAATATTGTACCCGTTGATTATGTAGCAAAAGTCATTGCTCAAGTTTTCACAAAAAAAATCCCTCAGCTAAATATTGTTCAACGGAACAACACTAATGTTCGCAATGGAATGAAGAAAATCATTGATGCGGTAGGCTTCGAAAATTATACCTTTGTAAACACATCAGATGCTGATTTTGTTTTAGAAGCTAAGAATAAATTGGAAGAGATTTATTACAAGACCATTGGACTTCACCTTAACAAATACATCACCTCAAGCCCTTATGAATTCGACACGCAGCTTTTGGAATCGATTGTACCCATGCCGATGTACAATACAGAAGACTATTTGACGCACACCATAGAGTATGCTAAAAACAATCAATTTAAAAGTGCTTGGTAAATCAACTATAACAGACTTTACCGCCTTTTGAAAAGGGGAACTTTTGAACAAGCCTCCCCATAGCTAAGTGACTTAACAATGGGCTGCAACCTTTTACAAAGCTCTACATAGGTGGATTCTGGAACTGGAACTTTAGCACAACCTTTTACAATAACAAACTTATCTTCGAATTCATTCAGATCCATCTTCTGAATTACATTACTGTACAAGTACTTATTGAGGTCTTCTAGAGAACCTTTAATGACTGTTTTGGCAAAAGGAGAAACTGCACTGGCCACCAACATAAAAGCCCAAGCAGGGATAATGGCATCCGTAGTAATATCAATAGCCACGTTCGCACCTTGATACGTGGACCAATCATTTGTTTTGACAAACGCTCTAAAATCTCGTTCTCGGAGAATTAAACCTTCGTAAAGATGTGCTTTCAAATCGATAAACTCCCTTCTGTCGGTATCGTAATAATCTTCCAGGTTAAGGGTTATCAATCCTGATTGCTCAACTTTGTTGATGATTTGATCCATTTTGTAACTCGTTTAAAGTCTTTACTTTTAAACCAATGTTCTTAGATGTGTTTCTTAAAGAAATCCCAGTTCAAGTTTCGCTTCTTCGCTCATCATGTCTTTGGTCCAAGTAGGCTCAAAAACCATAATCACTTTAGCGTCATTCACCTCATCAATAGAGCTGACCTTCTCCCGAACTTCTTCGGGCATCGTTTCTGCAACAGGACAAGAAGGTGAGGTTAATGTCATATCGATTTCTACATCTCCTTGATCACTTACACGAACATCATAAATTAGACCTAACTCATAGATGTCTACAGGGATTTCAGGGTCGTAAATACCGTGAAGTACTTCTACTACTTTTTCGCCTATGGCTTGCATTTGTTCTTCGTTCATCTTCTTTTATTTTAGATTTAAGCCACCTAAATTGTGAACTCTTAATTGCTAATACTATTGTGCTTGAAATACCAGCGCGTATATTTTCATTTGTTTGATCATTGAGACCAATCCATTAGATCTGGTCATCGACAAATGCTCCTTCAAGCCAATGGCATCAATAAAATGCAATTCATTGTCCATGATGTCTTGGCATTTTTGACCGTCCAATACACGAACCAAAAGTGCTACGATTCCTTTGGTAATGATGGCGTCACTATCCGCCATAAACCGAACGGAATCACCTTCTTTTTTTGCATGTAACCAAACCTTTGATTGGCATCCTTTGATTAAATTTTCATCCACGCGATCGCTTTCATCAATCAATGGAACATCCTTGCTCAACTCAATCAAATAATCGTATTTCTGAATCCAGTCATCAAACATGTCAAATTCATCAATAATCTCTTCCTGTATCTCTTGAATCGTCATCTATGTAAATAATTGTTTCACTTTTTGTACGCCCTCAATAAACGTGTCTATTTCCTCCTTAGTGTTGTATACCGCAAAGGAAGCCCGCATCGTCCCTGGAATTGAATACCGATCCATCACTGGCTGAGCACAATGATGACCGGTTCTAATGGCAATTCCTAGTTTGTCGAGTATCGTTCCGGCATCATAAGGGTGAACACCATCGATAATAAACGAAATGACTCCCGCCTTTTCTTTTGCCTCTCCAATAAAACGAATGCCACCTATATCCTTGAGTCTTTGTGTTGCATAAGCCAATAACTCAGCTTCTTGCTGAGCGATGTTCTCTATGCCGATTTCTTCTATAAATCGTATGGAAGCTTCTATACCTATTCCTCCAACAATATTCGGAGTACCGGCTTCAAACTTAAAGGGTAAATCATTGTAGGTTGTCCCTTCAAATTTCACCTCTTTGATCATTTCTCCTCCTCCGTGATAAGGAGGCATTTTCTCTAAAATTTCTTTTTTCCCAAACAAAACACCCACACCCGTTGGTCCGTACATTTTGTGTGCAGAAAAGCAGTAAAAGTCTGCATTTAAGGACTGAACATCTACCGACATGTGGGGAGTTGCCTGTGCCCCATCAATCAATACCAAAGCACCTTTTTCATGGGCTAATGAAGTGATTTCTTCAACCGGATTAATCGTCCCTAAAGCATTTGATATATGATTTACCGTGACAAACTTTGTCTTATCACTCAGCAAGTTTCGATAGGCATTCATATCAAGTTCTCCAGAATCTAAAACAGGAATAACCTTAAGAATCGCTCCAGATTGCTCACAAGCCATTTGCCAAGGAACAATATTAGAATGATGCTCGATGGCTGAAATGATAATCTCGTCACCAGGCTGGAACAACCATTTTGACAAACACGAAGAGACCAAGTTAATTGCCTCTGTAGTTCCTCGAGTAATGATAATCTCCTCAGTAGATGGTGCATTGATAAATCGTCGAATCGCCTCTCGAGCCAATTCGTATTTATCAGTAGCCTTTTGACTCAAATAATGCACTCCTCGATGAATATTACTATTCTCCTTGTTATAATAATGAGCTATCGCATCGACCACCATTTTTGGCTTTTGGCTCGTTGCTGCATTGTCAAAATAAATCAAAGGATGTCCGTGAACTTCTTGATGAAGGGCTGGGAATTGTGCACGTATTTGTTTGATGTCTACTGCCATTTATAAGTCTAATTCATTCAACTCTAGGTTTACATTTAACTTTTTAGCAACTAAATTTATAAGTTGTTCTTTAAGCTCAGGAATTGTGATGTTTTTAAGCGTGTCTCCCGCAAAAGCAAACATTAAAAAAGCTTTGGCCTCTTTGATCGGAATTCCTCTGGATTGCATGTAAAATAGTGCCTCATCGTCTAACTGTCCGATGGTACATCCATGAGAGCAAGCAACATCATCGGCGAAAATTTCCAACTGAGGTTTTGTATCTATAGCTGCAAGATCCGTCAACAGCAAATTGTTGTTTTGTTGAAAGGCATTTGTTTTCTGAGCGTCTTTACGGACCATAACCTTTCCGTTGAATACCCCCTTAGACTTCTCATCATAGATTCCCTTATACAATTGATTCGATTGACAGTTAGGTACCGCGTGATCTACAAAGGTATGATGGTCTACAATGGTGTCTCCCTTCAAAAGGGTAATCGCATCCATATTTGCTTCTGCATGTTCACCAGAAAATTCAAAGTGTAAGTTGTTTCTCGTCAAATCTCCTCCAAAAGCAAAGGTATCTACCAGAGTAGAGCTCTTGGCGCCTTGTCGAACAAATGTACTGTCGACAAGCGTTGTCTCATCAAGATTGTTTTGAACTTTAAAGTGTTTAAAATGGGCTTCCTTACCAACAGATGTTTCAGTAACCACATTAGTGAACGCATACGCTTCAGTTAAAGATTGGTGGCGTTCTAAAATTTGAACTTCAGCCCTATCTTCAACCACAAAAAGATTTCGAACTTGGCTCAACTGAGCTTCAGATTTATCGTTATTGATATAAATGATTTGGACGAGCTTATCAACTACTGCACCTGCTTTAACATATACAAAGGCCCCTTCTTGAGCAAAAGCCGTATTTAAAGCAACCATACTCTGTTGCGTATCGGCAAGCTTACCGAAATACTGATTAAAAACCTCTGATTCTCCTGTGTAAGCATCCTTGAGGTTCGTGACGAAGAATGTGTCTTGGCATGCTATATTTGAAAGGGATTTATTAAAAACCCCGTTAACGAACACAAGTCTGTAGGAATCAATTCCTGTGCACAAAAAAGGATCTATATCTGAAGATCTTAGGCTTGTATTCTCATGGGACTTTAGATGATAGTCCCTTTTAATGCTTTTGTTGAGTGGCGTGTACTTCCACTCTTCCTCTTTCATTGTCGGGAACCCTTGGGCGGCAAAGATGGCCATCCCCTCGGCACGTTTTGTACGCACATCTTCGGATTCAGAACCGTTTGTGTTCTGTGTAAACTGCTCAAAAGAGTTTATGAGTTTATCTTTTAAATTCAAGGGCAAAAATTAAAAGTTAAAAATTAGCTTTATAAAAAGGCAGTCTTACTTAAGCTCTTGCTTAATCCAATCATAGCCTTTATCCTCTAGTTCTAGCGCCAGGTTTTTATCTCCTGATTTGACAATTTTTCCATCAAATAAAACGTGAACAAAATCTGGAACAATGTGATCTAGAAGCCTTTGATAGTGGGTAATAACCATCACCGCATTATCTTCACTTTTGAGTTTATTAACTCCATTCGCAACAATTCTTAAGGCGTCAATATCCAAACCTGAATCTGTTTCGTCCAAGATGGCAAGTTTAGGGTCTAACATGGCCATCTGAAAGATCTCATTACGCTTCTTTTCCCCTCCAGAAAAACCTTCATTGATAGAACGAGACATGAAAGCCTTATCCATCTCAAGCAATTGCTGTTTTTCTCGCATTAACTTCAAAAGATCTTTGGCCTCCATAGCCTCCAATCCTTTCGCTTTGCGACTTTCATTGATTGCTGTTTTGATGAAATTTGTAACCGAAACTCCAGGAATCTCAACAGGATATTGAAAGGACAGAAAAACACCTGCATGTGCTCGCTCTTCTGGAGCTAAGTCCATAATATCTTTTCCATCAAATTCAATCGTTCCACCGGTAACTTCATACTCATCCCGACCTGCTATTACGGCTGAAAGGGTACTTTTACCTGCCCCATTGGGCCCCATAATGGCGTGTACTTCACCTTTTTTTATTTCTAAGTTGAGTCCTTTGATGATTTCTTTTCCTTCAATCTCAACTTTTAAATCTTGTATTTTAAGCATGTTCTGTTTCTTTGGTTTAACCAACACTCCCCTCTAGGGAAAGTGAAAGTAATTTTTGTGCTTCTACGGCAAATTCCATAGGAAGCTGGTTAAGTACGTCTTTACAGTATCCGTTTACAATCAATCCGATGGCTTCATCAGTTCCTATACCTCTTTGGTTGCAATAGAAGAGTTGGTCTTCACCAATTTTAGAGGTCGTCGCTTCATGCTCAATTCGGGCTGTTTTATTTTTCACTTCAATGTATGGGAAGGTATGAGAGCCACAAGTATCGCCCATCAATAATGAATCACACTGAGAGAAGTTTCTGGCATTTTCAGCACCCTTCATAATCTTCACCAATCCTCTATAGTTTCCATCACTTTTCCCAGCAGATATCCCCTTGGAGATAATCGTGCTCTTGGTGTTCTTGCCAATGTGAATCATTTTTGTTCCTGTATCGGCTTGTTGGTGGTTGTTGGTGACCGCTACGGAAAAGAATTCTCCGATAGAGTAGTCTCCTTTCAATATACAAGAAGGATATTTCCAGGTTACAGCTGACCCTGTCTCCACCTGTGTCCAAGATATTTTTGCATGATTGTGGCAAATCCCTCTTTTGGTCACAAAATTGAATACACCACCCTTACCTTCCTTATCTCCGGGATACCAATTCTGAACCGTAGAGTATTTTATTTCTGCCTTATCTAAGGCGATCAATTCCACCACAGCGGCATGTAACTGATTCTCGTCACGTGATGGCGCTGTACAACCTTCTAAGTAAGAGACGTAGGAGCCTTCATCGGCAATTAACAAGGTTCGCTCAAATTGTCCTGTTCCAGCTTGATTAATTCGGAAATACGTGGACAATTCCATCGGACATCGAGTTCCCTTGGGGATGTAACAGAAAGATCCGTCTGTAAAGACAGCTGAGTTAAGCGCAGAATAAAAGTTATCTGTTTTGGGCACTACCGAGCCAATATATTTTTTCACCAATTCAGGGTGCTCCTGAATGGCTTCACTGATAGAGCAAAAAATAATCCCTAGCTCACCCAACTTCTCCTTGAATGAAGTCGCCACAGAGACTGAATCAACAACAATATCAACAGCAACACCCGAAAGTCGTTTTTGTTCCTCGAGAGAAATTCCAAGCTTGTCAAAAGTCTTCAACAATTCTGGATCTACCTCATCAAGGCTTTCAAGCGTTTTCTTTTGTTTGGGTGCAGAGTAGTAAGAAATCGACTGTAAATCCGGTTTTTTGTAGGTAACATTTGCCCATTCAGGCTCGGTCATCTCTTTGAACTTCTTAAATGCATCAAGTCGCCAATCCAACAACCATTCGGGCTCATTTTTCTTCATTGAAATCAGACGAATCACATCTTCATTCAAGCCCTTACTGATGGTATCAGATTCAATATCAGTAACAAAACCGTATTTGTATTCGGTATTGGTTACTTCGTGTAATATTTTGTCTTCTTCTGTCAACTTTTTGTCTGATTAAAAGTTAAAATTCAATTGAGGTAATACCCTTGTGCTTTCTTTTCAAAATTACACGGCAAATGATTCTCCACAGCCACATGTTCGGGTTGCATTGGGATTGTTGAAGGTAAACCCCTTCCCGTTTAAGCCTCCTGAAAAATCCAATTCAGTACCCGCTAAGTACAACAGGCTCTTTTTATCCACTAAAATTCGAACATCATTATCTTCAATCAACTTATCTCCTTCCGAACGATCGTTAGTAAAGTCTAACTTATAAGACAAGCCGGAGCACCCCCCACTAGAAACTCCAACCTTTACGTAGGCTTCTTTTCCTAGGCCATCCTCCTCGAGTAGAGAAAAGATTTTTTTCTTTGCTGTTTCCGTTACACTTACCATAATTAACTCTGTATTATTTTAACTAATTCTTAATCGTTATTATATTTTGCAAAGATACGAAATAAAAATATCTATAAATTGAATTTTATAGAATCAATACGCCATAAAAAAACATAATTTTGTAGCATGAGTATATTCGAAAAAAAAGAGGGACAATTTACGTCCATCTCAAACATAGGTGAGTTCGGGTTGATCAATCAGATCACCAAAGATGTAGAGCACTACAACGATTCTACACTGAGAGGAATTGGAGACGATGCAGCAGTCATTAAGTGTGGCAATTCATGCCAAGTTGTTTCGACCGACTTATTGATTGAAGGGGTGCACTTTGATTTGTCATACGCACCCCTAAAGCACCTTGGGTACAAGGCAATTGTTGTGAACCTATCCGACATTTGCGCAATGAATGCCATTCCAAGTCAAGTAACCGTTTCACTAGCCCTCTCAAATCGGTTTCCGGTAGAGGCTGTAGAGGAGTTGTATGCCGGGGTGAAACTTGCATGCAAGCAATATCAGGTCGATTTAATTGGAGGAGACACCACAAGCTCTATGTCTGGTTTAATGATTAGTGTTACAGCCATTGGCTCAGCAAAAGAGGAAGATGTTGTATACCGTTCAGGAGCTCAAGAGAAGGATTTAATCGTAGCTACAGGAGATCTGGGAGGCGCCTATTTAGGTTTGCAAATCCTAGAGCGCGAGAAGGCGGTTTTCATGGAAGATAAAAATATGCAACCTGATTTACATGGGTCTGAATATGTTCTTGAAAGACAATTAAAGCCCGAAGCTAGAAAAGACATCATTGAGATGTTCAAGAAAATGGATTTGAAACCTACATCTATGATTGACATTTCTGACGGACTCTCTTCAGAGCTCTTGCATCTAGCAAAATCATCTGATGCTGGACTTCAAGTTTATGAGGAAAAAATACCGGTGGACCCAACCGTAATGACAATAGCTGAAGAGTTCAATTTAAACGGGGTCACTTGCGCCCTGAACGGGGGCGAAGATTACGAATTGCTTTTTACGGTGGCTCAAAAAGATTACGATAAGATTAAAGCGAACCCCAACATGACCGTTATTGGGTACATGACTGACAAAAGTTCGGGAGTTCACCTAATCACCCATGATGCCAAAGCAATTCCATTGACAGCCCAGGGATGGAATTCTCATCAAGAAGAAAGCTGACCATAGCTAGAGTAAGGCTTTTCTAATAAATTGAATCGCTTTTTCAGGGGCTTCAATGTGGCTCATATGCCCCGCTGTATCAATTTCTAGATAGACCGCTTGATTGTCCGATGCTTCTTGTCGAAGATCTGAACGGTTTAAGACAGGATCTGCGGCTCCGGAAATGTAGGTTTTCTTTCCCGAAAATACTTTCAACAAATCACTCGTATCTTGTCTTTGCCCCATGCCTTTTAAAGCAGCAATGATTGTATTTTCACTGATTTCATGAGCTTCAGCAATCATTTTTTCAATGTTGATAGCGCATGCTTTGTCAAGTTTTTCTTGAAACAAAAAAGGAATCGCTGAATTAAGATAAGCGCTTTTTTTTCGCTCAACCATATGCATTGCGCGTTGACGATTTTTTTTCCGCTCAATGGAATCAGGTTTTACCGTTGAATGATACAAGCAAATATGGTTGATTTTTTCTGAATACGTCTCCAAAGCTGCAAGTGCGATATACCCGCCCATTGAATGGCCTACCAAAGCACATTCATTGATTTTTAGATTGGTCAGCAACCCCCCAATACAATGCGTAAGGAAACTCATAGAATAGGGCTTATTCATGATGTCGGACTTACCAAATCCGGGTAAATCCAAGCGAATGACACATCTGTCTATGGAAAGCGCCTCCGAAATATCATCCCACATTCTGCAATTTTCAAGAAAGCCATGGATGAGTAAAACAGCTTCTCCACAGCCTTCTTGCTCGTAGTATATGTTGATGTTATCGAATGAAAAATAGGGCATTTATGATTTCATTTATTAATAATTTCGGGGAGCGTTTCCCGCATTTTTATTTGAAAATAGATGACATCAAACTCATTGGTTGCGCATTAAAGATTCAATATCATCCGCTTCAATAGGAATGTTTGCCATTAAGTCTACAGGCCCATTTTCAGTCACCAAAATATCATTTTCTAAACGGATACCAAGATTTTCCTCGGGAATGTAAATTCCCGGCTCACAAGTGAAAACCATTCCTGCTTCCAAAGGTCTCGAAAACGAACCTACATCATGAACGTCCAACCCCAAAAAGTGTGAAGTCCCATGCATGAAATACTTTTTATAAGCAGGCCTATCGGCACTTTGAGATTCGATATCACTCTGAGTAAGCAAACCCAAACCCAGAAGCTCTTGCTCCATTAAGCTTCCCACTTTCTCCTGATATTCAGAAAGAAGCGTTCCGGGGACTAACATTTTTGTAGCGGCCTTCATCACTCTTAAAACGGCATTATAAACGTCTTTTTGTCTGGGCGAAAACTTCCCACTAACGGGAACACATCGGGTCAAATCGGATGCATAATTCGCGTATTCAGCAGCGAAATCCATCAAGATTACATCCCCAGATTTACACACTGCATTGTTATCCGTGTAATGAAGTACACATGCACTTCGTCCCGAAGCGATAATCGGTGCATAAGCGAATCCTCGTGACCTATTCCTGATGAATTCATGTACAATATCAGCTTCAATTTCATACTCCATAACACCAGGCTTGATGGTTTTGAGGATTTTACGGAACGCTGACTCCGTAAGGTTGCATGCCTTTTGAATAAGTGCAATCTCGCCGACATCTTTCACCGCCCGAAGATCGTGCATCATAAAAGCACCACATTCGTAGTTGTGATCTGGATAAGCATGACGTATCCACTTTGCAAATCGGGCGTCTCGCGTTTCCACCTCTACATTTGCTCTAGTGTGTTTATTGCTATTTAAATAAATACTTTCGACATCATCAATGAGACCTTCCAGTACAGATTCAAATTGATCCAACCAATAAACGGTTTTAATTCCTGAAATCTCAAAAGACTGTGCTTTGTTCAATTTGGCTCCTTCCCAAACAGCAATGTGTTCATTGGTTTCCTTGACAAACAAAACTTCCCTATGTTGTGCATTTGAACACTCTGGAAAAAGAAGTAAAATCGATTCTTCCTGGTCGATGCCAGACAAGTAAAATAAATCGCTATTCTGCTTAAAAGGCATCGTACCGTCTGCATTTGTGGGCATGATGTCGTTGGAGTTGAAAATCGCTAAAGAGTTAGAAGGAAGCTTTTCGCAAAAACGCGCTCTATTTTTGACAAACAGTCTTTGATCAATTTTTTCGTATTTCATTGCATTGTTCTTTGTTCATATATACCAATAGTGCAAATATAAGTTTATAAGTTTTGAAGCTACTCTATTAAGAATCAATATTAATTAAACTGATCGTTGTCTACTAGCTGTTTGTGTCGTAAATTTGCAAAATCGAATTGACAACTACTTTAAAAACCAAGAAAAGGGAATCATCATGAGCAACAACGCTGGATTGTTTTCATCATCATTAGGGAGGAAGTATTTGATGGCCATCACGGGCTTGTTCTTGTGTAGCTTTCTTTTAGTTCACCTTATTGGAAATGTGGCCTTGTACACAGATCCTGTGAAATTTAACGAGTACACTCGTTTTATGTCCTCAAACCCATTGATACGTGTCATGGAAATCATATTAGTCGTTGGTTTCTTAGCGCACATCATTGATGCGGTTCTTTTAACAAAAGCCAACAAAGCAGCCCAGCCTGTGAAGTATGCCATGGATAAAAAGAACAGCTCTTGGTACTCGAGAAATATGGGCCTTACTGGTTCTATCATCCTCGCTTTTTTAGTTTTACACCTACAATCTTTTTGGTACCAATACAAGTTTGGAGAAGTAGTTTACGTTCTAGATAGCAATGGCGAAAGCATCAAAGACATGTACACTATCGTCATCACTGCTTTCCAACAATCTTGGTACGCTGGAATTTACGTTATTGCTATGGTTTTATTGGGTTCGCATTTGAATCATGGATTCCAGTCGGCTTTTCAGTCAGTAGGACTCCGTCACAAAAAATATACGCCCACCATTAAAAAATTAGGAACAGCCTTTTCCGTTCTTATTACTCTAGGGTTTATTTCTTTTCCAATCTATTTCTACTTTTCACAACTATAAGACATGACGAAATTATTCGACAATATACCAGAAGGTCCTTTAGTTGATAAATGGACCAAGTACAAAGCTGATGCAAAGCTTGTAAACCCTTCTAACAGAAGAAATATTGACGTGATCGTCGTTGGTACAGGTTTAGCTGGAGCTTCAGCTGCCGCATCACTCGGTGAGATGGGCTTCAACGTGAAATCCTTCTGTTTCCAGGACTCTCCAAGACGAGCACACTCGATTGCTGCGCAGGGAGGTATCAACGCAGCTAAAAATTATCAAAATGACGGAGACAGTACATACCGTCTCTTCTACGACACCATCAAAGGTGGCGATTACAGATCTCGTGAAGCAAATGTTTATCGTTTGGCAGAGGTGTCTACGAACATCATCGATCAATGTGTTGCACAAGGGGTGCCATTTGCACGTGAGTACGGCGGACTCCTAGACAACCGCTCTTTTGGCGGAGTACAAGTACAAAGAACTTTTTATGCCAAAGGTCAAACGGGGCAACAATTATTGATTGGAGCATATCAAGCCTTAAGCCGTCAAATCAGTAAAGGTAGTGTTACCATGCACAACCGTCATGAAATGATGGATATTGTAAAAGTTGATGGTAAAGCCAGAGGGATTATAGCTAGAAACCTTATCACAGGAGAAATAGAACGTCATTCAGCTCACGCTGTCGTGATCGCATCTGGAGGTTACGGAAATGTATTCTTCCTTTCTACCAATGCTATGGGATCTAACTGTACAGCAAGTTGGAAATCTTACAAAAGCGGCGCGCTTTTTGGAAACCCTTGTTACGTACAAATACATCCAACATGTATTCCCGTCTCAGGTGACCACCAATCAAAATTAACCCTGATGTCCGAATCACTCCGTAACGATGGACGAATATGGGTGCCTAAGAAAAAAGAAGATGCTCAAGCGATTGCAAACGGAGAAAAAACTGCACTTGACATCCCTGAAGAAGACAGAGACTATTATTTAGAAAGAAAATATCCTGCTTTTGGTAACCTTGTCCCTCGTGATGTCGCATCAAGAGCTGCAAAAGAAAGATGTGATGCAGGATTCGGTGTAAGTAAAACAGGGCAAGCTGTATTCTTAGATTTCTCTGACGCGATCAAACGTATGGGTAAAGATGTCGTAGCGGCTCGCTACGGGAACTTGTTCCAAATGTACGAGAAAATTGCTGCGGAAAATCCTTACGAATTACCGATGAAAATATACCCTGCAGTTCACTACACCATGGGAGGCGTTTGGGTTGACTACAACCTTCAAACTACCGTTCCAGGATTGTTTGCTGCTGGTGAAGCTAATTTCTCAGATCACGGAGCCAATCGTCTTGGTGCTTCAGCGCTAATGCAAGGACTCGCAGACGGATACTTTGTCTTACCATACACGATATCCAACTATCTTGCTGACGATATTCGTACCGAGAAAATCTCGACGGAGAGTGCAGAATTCGAAAAAGCAGAAAAAGCGGTGAAGGAGCGTTTGGACTTTTTCATTAATAATAAGGGGACAAAATCTGTTGACTATTTCCACAAAAAACTAGGTAAAATCATCTGGGAAAACTGTGGAATGGCACGTAATAAAGAAGACCTTGAAAACGCCATCAAAGAAGTAAAAGAGCTTCGTGAAGAATTCTGGAAAGACCTCAGAGTGCCTGGAGTACAAAATGGTCTTAACCAAGAATTAGAAAAAGCAGGTAGAGTAGCTGACTTCATTGAGTTGGGAGAATTAATGTGTTACGATGCATTAGATCGTCAAGAATCTTGTGGAGGTCACTTCCGAGAGGAATACCAAACCCCTGAGGGTGAAGCAATGCGTAATGACGAAGATTATACCTACGTTGCTGCTTGGGAATACAAAGGTGAGAATGAAACACCTGAACTTCACAAGGAAGATCTGACTTACGAAAATATTGAGTTGAAACAAAGAAGCTACAAATAATGGCTGGAATGAATCTTACACTAAAAGTTTGGCGCCAAAACGGTGCAGAAGACAAAGGACGGATAGTAGAATACAAAATATCTGATATTTCTCCAGATATGTCGTTCTTGGAAATGATGGATGTACTTAATGGACAGCTCATTGATAAAGGGGACAATCCTGTTTCTTTTGATCATGATTGTCGTGAAGGAATTTGCGGGTCTTGCTCTATGTACATTAACGGGGAACCGCACGGACCAGAAAATTTGATCACTACATGTCAATTGCACATGCGTTCGTTCAAAGATGGTGACACCATATACATTGAGCCATGGAGAGCTGCCGCATTCCCTGTAATCAAAGACTTGGTTGTCGATCGATCTGCATTTGATGCCATCATTCAAGTAGGTGGATATGTTTCTGTAAACACCTCTGGGAATACCCAAGATGCAAATGCAATACCGATTCCCAAAGCGGATGCTGATTCAGCTTTTGATGCTGCTACCTGTATTGGTTGTGGGGCGTGTGTAGCCACCTGTAAAAACTCTTCAGCGATGCTATTCACCTCAGCTAAAATTTCACATTTAGCACATTTACCGCAAGGTAAAGTCGAAGCCAAAGAGCGGGCCTTAAATATGGTGGCAAAAATGGATGAACTTGGATTTGGTAACTGTACCAATACAGGAGACTGTGAGGTGCAATGTCCTAAAGGGATTTCCTTGGATAATATAGCTCTAATGAATCGAGAGTTCCTCGGAGCCTCACTGAAATCAGAAAAATAATAGTTCGATGATAGCATCGAAAAAGCCCGAGCAATGCTCGGGCTTTTTTTGATTAAAACTTTTAATTTAGCTCATCCCTCTTTCGTTCTTAATGGCTTCGTAGGCTTCTTGAACTTTCATAAACTTCTGCTTACCCATTTTTTGCTGAGACGCACTCAAATCACTCAATTTATCAGGATGATATTTCATAGCCATTTTTCGAAAAGCCTTTTTCACTTCAGCATCAGAAGCTGATGAATCGATCTCTAATATCTTATAATTCTGCTTGGGCTCTTTGTAGAACATCGCCTTTATGGATCCTAAATCGTGGGCATTGATGTACATATAGCGCCCAATTTTTTCAATAATTTCAACCTCCTTAGCATCGATATGTCCGTCCGCCATGGATATGCCGTAGAGGAAATGTATCAATTGCAAACGTTGTGCATGAGAAACATGTTTGTCAATTTGCAAGCATATTTGACGAAGAGAAACCGGTTTGCTATTGATGATGTGCTTGAAGACCTTAAAACTCTCTTGAGCTCTTTGAGCTCCAAACATCTGGTTAAACTGAGCTCTTACATACTCAAGTTCTCTTTTATCCACTTTACCATCAGCCTTAATTACATAGGCTGCAAGAATTAATAAACTGATTTCAAACTGAGCTGCAGATTGACTCATGTTTTGATAATGACTTTGGAACTTCTCTTGCTCGTTGGCTTTGCTGAATAGAGAACCCAATGCATATCCTAATAATGCTCCCATCGGGCCAGCAAACATCCAACCAAGCCCACCTGTGATCCATTTTAACTTCATATCATTCTATAATTTAGTGTCCATCATTACTACGCTCTCACAAAAGAACGAAATTTTTAAACTGAAACCCAACACATAAGGGATGAAAAGGAATCTAAAAACTAAACATTTTGTACATTTAATCTGTGCATCATAATTTCAAAAATAAAGCGGTCAGAGACTTAGCTTGGGCCATAAGTTCGGTAGGGCTACTCAATCATTCAAAAGCCGTGGATCATCATATTCTCGTTAAGGAATATGAAAAATTTATTCCTCAGCTCAACAAGTTAGATAAGAACCCTAGAGCTCTCATTGAGTTTCTGGATTCAAAAAATACGAGAAGGCTAGGGCATTATTTCGAACAACTCTTGTTTTTCTGGCTGGAGCAATCAAAACGATACACCATCATAGCGAGTAACCTACCTCTTAGGTCAGAAAAAAAAGAAACCCTTGGCGAGGTAGATTTAATCGTGTATGATACAGAACTAAAACTTCATCAACACTGGGAATTGGCAGTGAAGTTTTACCTGGCACACCAAAGGCAAGGAGAGACCACCTACATCGGTCCTAATGCCAACGATTACTTCCATCTTAAACTGGACAAGCTAGTCAAGCGTCAATGTAAGATTTTGGAGACTGTGGAAGGTGAGAAGATATTAAATCAGCTTAAAATTCATGAGATAGAAACTAAATTATTTGTGAAAGGCTGCCTATACTACCATCCAGAACAAAATTATATTTCAAAAGAATTTATCCATCCCGAACACAGTCGCTCATGGTGGATTTATCTGAATGAAGCTGAGGCCTTTTTGTCTGATGAAAATCAATACGCACTCATACACAAGAATGAATGGTTAAGCACGCCAAAACAACCTCATAGCCTTATCCGTAAAGCAGAATGTTTGGACCTGATTCACCATCAATTGTCTGAAAGCCCTAGAAGCCTTCAGTTGGCCTGTTATAAGGACAACGTTCTGATCGATCAAGGCTTTGTGACGAGAGATGCTTGGCCAAAGCTAATCGTGTAATGGTTTGGTTTTAAAACGCAAAATAAGATAACCGATAAGCCCCGCTAAAGCCGAAGTAACCAGAATGCTTATCTTAGAAAGTTGAATGATGGCATCATCAGTAAAAGCAAGATCAGAGATAAATAAAGACATGGTAAATCCAACAGCAGCTAAAAAAGCCACGCCATAGATATGGTTCCAGTTGGACTGATCAGGTAATTCAGCCCACCCGAAACTGACCATTAATTTAGAAAGCCCTACAATACCTATAAATTTACCTAAAATTAAACCCAATCCAATCCCTAAACTTACAGGATGCATCAAAACGGACAAACCTTCACCCTCAAGATGTATCCCTGTATTTGAAAGGGCAAATAGGGGGATCACTATAAAAGCCACGAAACGGCTCAGTGAGTGCTCCACCTTCTGTAGTGGTGTAGCCGCATCAGTACTGACTTCCCGAATGGTCTCTAAAATTTCCATTTGATCGTGAGTCACATATTCATTATCGTTGGGGTTTGCCTTCTTGAACATATCGGTTAACACCTGAAGATTACTCAAAAACAACTTCTCATTTATTTTCACCCTACCCGGGATGGTAAATGCTGCTAAAACACCCGCAATCGTTGGGTGCACACCTGAGAAAAAGAAAGCCAACCACAAACCTCCAATGCTGATTAAAGAATAAAATAATTGATTTCTAATCCCCACATAATTACCTAAAAGTAGAATGAGAAGAAACACGAAGCCCCACATCAAATCATTCACAAAAATATCCGAGGTATAGAAAAAAGCGATGATGAGTACAGCGCCTAGGTCATCTACAATGGCCAGGGCTGTCAAAAAAATCTTAACCGAAATAGGTACACGCTTGCCAAGAAGAGAAAGTATCCCTAAGGAAAAAGCGATATCTGTTGCCATGGGGATTCCCCAACCGTCTGCCGCCTCTGTTCCCTGATTGAAGAATATATAAATGAGTGCAGGCACCAACATACCTCCCGCAGCAGCTGAAATAGGAAGAAGCGCTTTTTTGGGCGAGGACAACTCTCCTCCAAAAATTTCTCTTTTAATCTCCAAGCCAACGCTAAAGAAGAAAATAGCCATGAGGCCATCATTAATCAATACATGCAATGTCTGAGATATGGAAAAAGACCCTATCGTCAGAGCTAAAGGTGTATGCCAAAGTGCTTCGTAAGAATAGCTCCACGCAGAATTGGCCCAGGCCATGGCAATAACTACAGCAAAAAAAGTAATGATTGCTGATGTAGATTGGTTTTGTAGTAAATGATTTAATGGCTTAAACAATCGCTCTATAGGGGTATACCTACGCTTGATTTTTATCTTCATAGTTTCTCAAAGAATTAGGGAATTAAGTAACATTCCTACACAAAATTACGTGTAGAAATGTTATTTTCATAATATTAAGGTGAAAACTAGGCCTTACAGGTCAAACTTTATGCCTTGCGCCAAGGGTAACTCTGCAGAGTAATTGATCGTGTTGGTTTGCCTTCGCATGTATGACTTCCATGCATCTGAGCCTGATTCACGACCTCCACCTGTTTCTTTTTCTCCGCCAAAAGCGCCTCCAATCTCGGCTCCTGAAGTGCCGATATTTACGTTGGCAATGCCACAGTCTGATCCAGCGTGTGACAAAAATTGCTCTGCTTCTCTCAAGTTGGTGGTCATGATGGCAGAGGACAAGCCCTGAGGAACGTCGTTTTGTATTTCTATAGCTTCGTCAAGGCTAGAATACTTTAGTAAATACAAAATGGGGGCAAAAGTTTCTTGTTGAACAATTGCATAGTGATTTTTAGCTTCTGCAATAGCGGGCTTCACATAACAACCCGACTCATAACCGTCACCATTCAATACCCCTCCTTCAACAATGATGGTTCCTCCTACTTCGTCAACGGCTTCTAAAGCCTTGTTGTAAATCTCAACTGCAGCTTTGTCAATCAAGGGCCCCACATGATTTTTCTCATCCAATGGGTTTCCTATTCGCAACTGTTGGTAAGCAGCCACTAACTTTTCCTTAAGGGTATCGTAAATGCTTTCATGAATAATCAAACGACGGGTAGATGTACAACGCTGTCCTGCCGTGCCTACGGCGCCAAATACGGCACCGATGATCATCATTTCGATGTCGGCGTCAGGCGTAACAATCATCGCATTATTACCCCCGAGTTCCAGAATGGACTTACCAAATCGCTTAGCAACTGTTGCCCCAACGGTTCTTCCCATACGAGTAGATCCCGTAGCAGAAATTAGAGAAATGCGCTTATCATTTGTCATCCATTCGCCCACTTCAGCATCCCCATTAACCAAAGTACAAATACCTTCAGGTAAATCATTTTCTTGAAGGACCTCGGACATGATCTGTTGACAAGCCACAGCGCACAAAGGTGTTTTTTCAGATGGCTTCCAAACACATACATTTCCACATACCCATGCCAAGGCTGTATTCCAAGCCCAAACGGCTACAGGGAAGTTAAAAGCAGAAATAATACCTACAACACCTAAAGGATGGTATTGATCGTACATTCGATGCCCCGGTCGCTCAGAGTGCATGGTCATCCCGTTTAGCTGTCGAGAAAGCCCAACAGCAAAATCACAAATATCAATCATCTCCTGAACTTCCCCTAAGCCTTCTTGGTAAGATTTTCCCATTTCATAAGAAAGTAATTTCCCTAAAGACTCTTTGTAGCTTCGGAGTTTGTTTCCAAACTGACGAACCATTTCTCCGCGCTCAGGTGCTGGCAACAACCTCCACTCTTTGAAAGCTGTAACGGCACTGTTTACTACAGACTCATAATCTTGATTTGATGTAATACTTACCTTACCAATCAGCGCTCCATCTACAGGAGAATAAGAGCTGATTGCCTGATTTGATACAGATTGCAACCATTTTTTTCCAGTGCAAGTACCTTTGTTCGATTTAGACAAGCCCAAGGCATCAAGGGCTTCATTT
This sequence comes from Flavobacteriales bacterium, assembly GCA_022425195.1. Classification (GTDB taxonomy): domain Bacteria; phylum Bacteroidota; class Bacteroidia; order Flavobacteriales; family UBA7430; genus UBA7430. The sequence goes on from JAKMFX010000019.1 coordinate 53,326, forward strand.
ATCCCATAACCATTCATTCCATTAAAATTAAAAAATTAAACTATAAAATTAAAAACTTATTATTTGAGGAGTTTAATAATGTCTTGACCGTTCGCAAAAAGTAGCAAACCAACCAGAATCAAAAATCCTACGATTTGTGCGTATTCTAATAATTTATCTGAGGGTTTTCTGCCCGTGATCATCTCACCAATGAGGAACATTACGTGCCCACCATCTAAAGCCGGTATTGGAAGTATATTCATAAAGGCCAATACAATAGATAGGAAAGCTGTGAAATTCCAAAAAGACTGCCAATCCCAAACGGGGGCAAACATTTTACCAATACTGATAAATCCTCCCATTCCTTTCCATGCTCCAGTTTCTGGATTCAGCATTAATTTCATTTGCTGCACGTATGAATCTAAGGTGCCTATTGCTCTCGACGTACCTGCTGGGAAAGACTCAAAAAACCCATATTCTTTTCTGTCGTAGTCAATCAGTTCGTTAGCTGGAAGTGCGTATACTCCCATTTTAGCATCTGCACCCAAAGTCATATCATAGTGAAGCGTATCTCGATTTCGTAAAACAGAGATGCTTACCTCTTGATTTGCTAGACTTGGCAATTTATTGATGTAATCTGAAAAATACTGAGCCTCTTCACCGTTGATGGCAATAAACTGATCGCCAGCTTGAACTCCTGCCACTTCTGCTACAGAACCTTCACTAAACTTGTGGGCTATATAAGGTAAGGCAATATTTATAAAGCCATTCTTACTATTGCTCTCTATCAACTGCTCAATGATATTTGAAGGAATAGAAACTGACACCTTTTCACCCTTTCGATCAACGAGAACTTCGGTAGCTCCTGATATCAGAATGGCCTCTGGAACTTCGGCAAAATTCTCGTAGTATACGCCATCAATTTCCAGGATTTTATCCCCGTTTTGAAAGCCAATTTCCTTCGCCAAATCGGAACATTGAATACCGTATTTTACGTTTTCTGTTTTCAGATAAGCATCTCCCCAGGTGAATAAAATCATGGCATAAATAAACATCGCCAAAAGAACGTTTACGGCAACGCCGCCAACCATAATGATCAGTCTTTGCCATGCTGGTTTAGATCTAAACTCCCATGGTTGTGGCTCTTTATTGAGATGTTCCTTATCCATAGACTCATCAATCATTCCAGATATTTTTACATACCCTCCCAAAGGCAACCAGCCGATACCGTATTCTGTTCCTCCTACCTTCTTCTTAAACAAAGAAAAATAAGGATCGAAGAATAAGTAGAATTTTTCAACGCGCGTCTTGAACAATTTAGCGGGAATAAAATGCCCCAATTCGTGCAAAACTATTAGTATGGAGAGGCTTAAAAAAAACTGTGCCGCCTGAATCAATGTTTCAGTCATTGTATTAAATCTTGTCGGTTGCTAATCTACGTGCTTCGGCGTCCGAAGCAATGTAATCTTCTAGTGAAGGTTGTTTGACAAATGTACATTTTTGTAACGTATCTGCAAGTACATCGGACATCTGTAAAAATCCTATTTTGTCATTCAGGAAAGCTTCAACCACAATCTCATTGGCAGCATTCAAAACACAAGGTATATTCCCACCTTTGTTGAGGGCATCATAAGCCAATTGTAAATTTCTGAACGTCTGTAAATCGGGTTGCTCAAAAGTCAAATTTGGGTAATCCATAAAATTGAATCGTTCAAATGTATTCTGTAAACGATCTGGATAAGCCAAGGCGTATTGAATCGGTAATTTCATGTCTGGTAATCCCAACTGAGCTTTCATAGAACCGTCTTCAAACTGAACCAAAGAATGAACGATCGATTGCGGATGAACGATAACTTCTATCTGCTCGGGCTTTAACCCAAACAACCACTTCGCTTCAATCACCTCTAAACCTTTATTCATCATGCTGGCAGAATCAATGGTGATTTTAGCTCCCATATCCCAATTGGGATGCTTCAAAGCTTGTGCTTTTGTGACGTTTGCCAGAGCGGTCCGATTCATCCCTCTAAAAGGGCCACCTGACGCGGTTAAGACTATTTTCTCAATGGGATTGTGAAACTCTCCTGCCAAACACTGAAAAATAGCAGAATGTTCAGAATCTACTGGGTAGATATTTACCCCTTTGGCCTTTGCTCTTTGGGTTACCAATTCTCCCGCAACTACGAGAGTCTCCTTATTTGCCAAAGCAATATTTTTACCCGCATCAATAGCAGCCAATGTGGGGATAAGGCCTGCATAACCAACCAGTGCGGTTAGAACTACATCTACAGAATCCATCTGAACGACTTGCGATAGAGCTTCATCACCCGCATAAACTTTTATAAAATGAGCATCTAAAGCTTCAAACACTTTTTCGTAATGTCGTTCGTCGCCAATAACAACAGCATTGGGCTGATGAAGTAAGGCTTGTTCAATCAGTAAATCGGCATTACTGTGGGCTGTTAAAACCTCTACTTCAAAGTGTTCATTTTGCTCCACAACAACGCTTAGTGCTTGCGTGCCTATAGAACCTGTAGAGCCTAATATAGCGAGGCGTTTTTTTGTCATAAGCGCAAAGATAATTATTTCGTAGTTGGCAATGATTGTTTATTACAAAAAGCGGACCCGAGTCAACTTTTTAAAATAAATCGATCCGTATTTCAAGTTTTTTGACCTAAGCCCTTTCTTTCCAGAACGCAAAAGTCTGGTGTTTCTGATCAATAATTGGGAAAAGGCTCGTATTTTTGTGGGAATCAACGCACACAGGATTTGAGTCAAACAAAGAATACATTTATCACGTTCGGAATCAGCCATTGGAAAACCCCAATTGACATCCGTGAGAAATTTAGTTTCAGCCCACAAGCTGTTGACCAAATACTTGAAGAGGCAAAGTCCTTAGGAGTAAGCTCTCTTTTCGTGGTGAGTACCTGTAACCGAGCTCAATTTTTTGCAAACAGTCACAACAGCTTCCTGCTCAAAGAGCTTTTTGTAAAATACAATGAGGCCACACAAAAAGAGTTTGATTCCTATCATTTTCAACTTTCTGGAGACGATGCCGTACACCACCTTTTTGAATTATGCTGTGGTCTGGACTCCTTGATGTTGGGTGATCTTCAAATCGTGAGTCAGGTAAAAGAAGCTGTGAAATACGCTTCCCAAAAAGAAATGCTAGACGGCTACACCCATCGATTGATGCAATTCGTCATGCAGGCCTACAAAGATGTTCGAACAGATACCGCTATTAACGAAGGCCCTGCTTCAGTAGCACACGGAGCAATTCTATTCATCAAAGAACGCTACAAAAGTCTGAGAGATAAAAAAATAGTACTGCTAGGAACCGGTGAGATAGGAGAAACTACAGCTAAAAATCTACTTAAGCACCCGCACAAAAAAATGGTTCTGATCAATCGCACGCGCTCCAAAGCAGAAGCCATTGCTGAGCCTCTAGGATACAGTGTTGCTAACATTGAAGACTTGAAAAAAGAATTGACGGATACGGACATTCTAATTGTTGCCACAGGGGCGCCTAAATTCACCGTTGATTCAGAACACTTCAATACTTTGAACCACGAAATGTTACTGGTTGATTTGTCAGTACCCAGAAACATAGACCCTTCACTTGAGCAAAGAGAGGGTCTTGAGTTAATTGACATGGATCAACTGAATCATATCCAAGATGAAACGCTTGCCATGCGCCGCAAGAACATTCCAAAAGCGCGTACCATCATTAATCTTCACAAAAACGAGTTTTATGATTGGGTATTAATGCGCGATTTATCTCCCGTGATTCAGTCCCTGAGAGAAAAACTTCACCAATACCGTATCGATGAACTCGAACAGCAAAAATTTCGATTGACTTCAGACGAGGTGAAAAAAGCAGATAAGCTTACAACGAGTGTTGTAAACAAAATTGCCAATCAGGCAACAGAATACATAAAATTTAAATACCGACACTCAGACGAGGTGGTAAAGATGATTGAAGAAATGTTTAAACTTAATCCATGATTCGTATAGGGACTCGAAAAAGCAAATTGGCTTTGTGGCAAGCCCACAAAGTACAAGAGGAGCTCCAAGCCTTAGGAAGCTCTTCCGAATTGATATTGATTGAGTCGGAAGGTGACAAAGTCCTTGATACTCCACTTCCACTCATGGGTGGAAAAGGGGTTTTTACCAAGGCCCTAGATGATGCGCTGATTGAGGGCAAAATAGATATTGCTGTGCACTCACACAAAGACATTCCAACAGACTTACCCGAAGGAATTTCTTTGTGTTCTGTAATGGAAAGAGGAAACCCTTTTGATGTATTGGTGGTGAGAGAGAACAGTAATTTCTTAAATGATGAAAATTATTCTGGCTTAATTGCAACAAGCTCCAATCGAAGAAGGTCGCAATGGATAGATCGCTATGAAAAACACCGCACCTGCGACATTAGAGGAAACGTCCAGACACGCATCAAAAAGTTGAGAAGTAGCGAATGGGACGCAGCTATTTTTGCTGCTGCAGGTCTAGAGCGTCTGGAACTTGAGCACGAAATTGCAGTGGTACTAGATTGGATGATTCCTGCTCCCGCTCAAGGGGCTGTTGCTGTCGTTTGCAGAGAAGATGATCATTCCACAGCAAGTATTTGCAGAGGATTTCACGACAAAGAAACAGCTTTGTGCACCCAGATAGAAAGAGATTTTTTAAATCGCCTCAATGGTGGTTGCTCTGCGCCCATTGGGGCTTATGCCAAAATTGAAGAGGGGATCTTAAAGCTTCACGCCTTGGTGATGGACCCGAATGCTGAAGTCAAAATTGAAGTAAAATTAGAAAAGGATGCGCTACTTGCGCACAATTTAGGCGTTGAAGCCGCTCAACATGCTTTGAAGAGAGGGGCGAAAGAGATCATCGACAAACTTCCGAAGGAAAAGCGACTACACTAGATGAATCAAAAAGGGCAAATATGGATGACGAAATCGCTCAACGAGCGGCAACGCGCCTATGCGCAATCTTTGGAGCTTAACATTCATGAAGTTCCGCTAACACGCATCAAATATTTAGAGCACCCCAAAGACATCGCGAACTCGGAAGCATGGGTTTTTACCAGCCAAAATGCAGTACAACATTTAAAGCAATCCCATTTCAAGGGGAACATATATGTATCTGGCAAGCAAACTGCAGATGCCCTGAAAGAAAAAGGTTTTGAAACCAAATGCGGTGATTCAGAAACCGCATTGAGTTTGGCCGAAACAATCGTTAAAGATGGTGTTCAGTCCGCCCTCTTTTTTTGCGGTAACATCCGCCGAAATGAATTGCCACAATACCTAGCGAAAAATGGAGTTCAATTGAAAGAAGAAGTGGTTTATCATACTTTGTTAGAACCTGAAACCATTCCGGCCCAAGAAGGGGACGCGCTCTTTTTTATGAGCCCATCCGCAGTAGAGTCATATGCCATGATAAACAGCTTTAACCCTGAGTTTAACTACTATAGTATTGGTGAAACTACGGCTCACTTGCTTCGCAGGAAAGGCGTGCAAAAAATTAACACATCAACAGACGCTTCTTTCGAAGCCATGATTAAACAATACACAACAGAAAATAAGTAATATGGAGTTTCCTGAATTAAAAAACGATCTCTTACTAAGAGCTTTAAAAGGTGAAACGGTAGAAAGACCACCCGTATGGATGATGCGCCAAGCGGGAAGATTTCTCCCTGACTACAGAGTTTTAAGAGAAAAATACACCTTCTTCGAACGTTGTGAGACCCCTCACCTGGTTTCTGAAATCACCACCATGCCCATCTGGCAAGTTGGAACCGATGCTGCCATTTTATTCTCAGACATATTAGTCGTGCCTATGGCTATGGGATATCATGTGGATATGGTTCCAGGCGTAGGGCCTCGTCTGCCAAAAACTGTAAAGACGCTTGCAGATGCAGAAGCCATTGAGATACCTGACGTTCATGAAACTCTCGGGTATGTCATGGCAGGAATCCAACAAACACGAATGGACTTGAAAGGAGAAGTTCCCCTAATCGGATTTGCTGGAGCTCCCTGGACACTTCTCTGTTATATGGTTCAAGGAAAAGGTTCTAAGGACTTTTCAGAGGCCAAACGTTTTTGCTTTGAGCAGCCAGAAGCGGCAAAGCTATTACTGCAAAAAATCACTGATACGACCATAGCATATATGAAAGCTCAGATTGATGCCGGTGCGCAAGCCTTTCAACTTTTCGACTCTTGGGCAGGCTTGTTAAGCCCTGACGACTTTATGGAATTTGCCTACCCCTATTTGAAGCAAATTGTGGCCGAATGCACGGTCCCTAATATCTTGTTTGCTAAGGGCTCTTGGTATGCTTTGGAGGAACTCAAGGCTACAGGTGCCAATGGTATTGGAATTGATTGGGCAGTGACGCCTGAAATGGCAAGGAAAGTTTTAGGTCATGACGTTACCATTCAGGGGAATTTTGATCCTTCCAGGTTGTACGCTCCTATTCCTAGGATTGAAAAATGGGCAAAGGAAATGATTGACCGATTTGGAAAAGATCGATACATTGTAAATCTCGGACACGGCATTCTACCAGATGTTCCCGTTGACCATGCCAGAGCATTTATAAATGCGGTTAAAAATTATAGTTAAATGAACATCAAAGAGACATTTACCAAACATCTTTTCGATTTACAAGATCGCATTTGCCTGGCTTTGGAAAAAGCTGATGGCGAAGCCAAGTTTATTGAAGATGCTTGGGAAAGACCTGGCGGCGGAGGTGGTAAAACTCGTGTGATTGCCAATGGTCATGTCATAGAAAAAGGGGGCGTCAACACCTCCATTGTTCACGGTAATCTACCGGATGTGTTCAAAGAGAAATTTGGTGTGAGCGACGCACATTTTTACGCTTGTGGCTTGTCATTAGTGATTCATCCGGAAAGCCCTAAAATTCCTACCGTTCATGCTAACTGGCGATATTTTGAAATGTACGACGGAGCAGGTCAAATTGTGAAACAATGGTTTGGTGGTGGATCTGACCTTACTCCTTATTATTTGGTAGATGAAGACGCTATTCATTTCCATCAAGTCATGAAAAATATGTGCGATAAGCACAACAGCAATTACTATCCAGAATTTAAAAAAGCTTGCGACGCTTATTTCTTCAACAGTCACAGAGACGAAACACGAGGTGTTGGAGGTATCTTTTATGACTACATGCAAGAAGATGAGAACATGAGTTGGGAGCAACTCTTAAACTTTCAGTTGGATGCTGGAGACTGCTTTATCGAAGCTTATCTTCCTCTTGTTGAAAAGCACAAAGATGATTCGTATAATGATGAGGAGAAATACTGGCAAGAGATTCGTCGAGGTCGCTACGTAGAATTCAATCTACTCCATGACCGAGGCACCCATTTCGGCATCAAAACCAAAGGAAGGACAGAATCTATTTTAATGAGCCTGCCGGCGAAGGTTCGATGGGATTACAATTTCCAAGTCCAAGAAGGATCTGAAGAGGCGAAATTGATTGATGTCCTAATGAATCCAAAAGATTGGGTCTAGATGAACCTTATCATTTACTTAAATAAAGAAGTCCCCCCACAATGTGAGAGGACCCTGCATTCGTAGCACAAACAATCTTCAAAGATTTTTAGACTACAATATTGATGATCTTTTTAGGTACGATGATCACTTTTTTAGGTGACTTCCCATCCAAGTAATGAACTGACTTTTCGTGGGCCAAGATTTGTTTCTCAATCTCAGCCCTATCCATATCCAATGGGTACTCCACCTTAAAACGCATCTTTCCATTGAAAGAGACCGGATACAAATGCGAACGCTCTACCAAATGAGAGGCATCAAATGATGGAAAATCTTGATACGTAACTCCATCTGTATGTCCTAACTGCTCCCACAATTCCTCGGCAATATGAGGGGCATAAGAAGAGATCAAAACGACTAGCGGTTCCAGAATAGATCGCTTATTACACTTTTGAGCGGTTAATTCATTAACACAAACCATAAAGGTACTTACGGTCGTGTTGAAAGAAAAAGCTTCAATATCCTCAGCAACTTTCTTAATGGTTTTGTGGAGTATTTTCAACTCCTCTTTTGACGGGGCGTCATCAGAAATCAAGAAGTTCCCTTCCTCGTTATGGAACAAACGCCAAAGCCTACGTAGGAAGTTATTTACACCTGAGATCCCATTGGTGTTCCACGGTTTAAACTGCTCCAGTGGCCCCAAAAACATCTCGTACATTCTCAGTGTATCGGCGCCATACTTCTCTACAATTAAGTCTGGACTAACTACGTTAAACTTTGACTTGGACATCTTCTCTACTTCGGCTCCACATTTGTAAACCCCCTCTTCAAGAATGAATTCAGCATCGCTAAAATCTGTACGCCATGCTTTGAAAGCCGCTACATCTAAAATATCATTCTCTACCATGTTCACATCTGCGTGGATGGCGGTTGTTTCATACTGATCTTTAAGGCCGGATGAGACAAAGGTGTTGGTATCCTTTATGCGATATACAAAGTTCGAACGACCCAATATCATCCCTTGATTGATCATTTTTTTGAAAGGCTCTTGCTCAGATACAAAACCTCTGTCAAACAAAAATTTCATCCAAAAACGTGAATACAACAAGTGACCTGTTGCATGCTCTGATCCTCCGATGTATAAATCTACATTTCTCCAATACGACTCAGCTTCTTTCGATACAAATGCACCCTCGTTGGTAGCATCCATATAGCGCAAGAAATACCAAGACGAACCGGCCCAACCGGGCATCGTATTCGTTTCTATGGCACTCCCCTCAGCAGTCTCCCAATTTTGTGCTCTGGCCAATGGTGGCTCTCCATCTTCCGTAGGTAAGTATTTCTCTACCTCCGGCAAAGTCAGTGGAAGATCTGTGTCCGCCATTGCTTTTGGTAATCCATCTTCAAAATAAATTGGGAAAGGCTCTCCCCAATACCGCTGACGAGAAAATATAGCATCACGAATTCGGTATTGAATCTTTCCATAGCCAATCCCTTTTTCTTCAATCTTCTCAATAATGAGTCGCGTTGCTTCTTGAACTTCCAATCCATCCAAAAATTCTGAATTTAAGATCGTACCCACTTTACCGTCATGTGATTCATGAGGTAAATTACCTCCAGAGATGACTTGAAGAAGTGGTAAATCAAAGTGCTTTGCAAAAGCAAAATCACGAGTGTCGTGAGCTGGAACAGCCATTACGGCCCCTGTTCCATAACTTGCCAACACATAATCTCCTATCCAAACTGGAATTTTAGCTCCCGTGAAAGGATTTTTTACATAGGCCCCTGTAAATTGTCCTGAAACGGTTTTCACGTCTGACATACGATCGCGCTCAGAACGTTTTTTTGTCTCATCAATATATTCCTGAACGGAATCTTTGTATTCAGCAGTTGTTATCTTCGATACATATTCGTGCTCTGGCGCAAGCGTCATGTAGGACACGCCAAAAATGGTATCCGGTCGCGTCGTAAACACCTCAATTTCAAGATTTTCATCACCAGATAAGGCATCACTTTCGAGTTCAAATCGAATGGAGGCTCCCTCGGATCGCCCAATCCAATTTCTTTGTTGTTCTTTTATCGCATCCGTCCAATCTACAGCATCCAATCCGTCCAACAAACGTTGAGCATATGCTGTAATTCGCATGGACCACTGCATCATTCTTTTTTGAACGACAGGGTGGCCTCCCCTTTCAGACAAGCCATCTTTGACCTCATCATTTGCCAAAACAGTCCCCAATTCAGCGCACCAGTTGACCATTGTTTCCGAACGAAAAGCCAATCGGTAGGCCAATAAAATTTCTTCCTGCTCTTTTGCTGTTTTTGAAAGCCACTCTTCGGAAGTAAAGACTTTTGTCTCATCACATTCCGCTTTCACAGAAGCATTACCCTCTTTTGCAAAGCGCTCAATCAAAGTCTCAATTGGCTTCGCTTGATCTTCATCCTTACAATACCATGAATTAAAAACTTGCTTAAAAATCCATTGGGTCCACTTGTAATAATTGGGTTCAGAAGTTCGCACCTCTCTATCCCAATCAAATGAAAATCCAATCTTATCCATTTGCTCACGATATCGGGCAATGTTTTTTTCTGTCGTTATCGCAGGGTGTTGTCCCGTCTGAATTGCGTACTGCTCTGCGGGCAAACCAAATGAATCATAACCCATTGGATGCAACACATTATAACCTTTCAAACGTTTGTAACGTGCATAAATATCAGATGCAATATAGCCTAGGGGATGACCAACATGAAGTCCAGCACCCGATGGATAAGGAAACATATCCAAAACATAATATTTGGGTTTGTCAGAATTCGCCTCTACTTGAAAGGTTTTTTCTTTTGCCCAACGCTTTCTCCACTTATCTTCTATGCTGTTAAAATTGTACTCTGCCATAATTCCTAATCTGCAAGTTTACAAGACCTTAGCAGGCCTTTTTTTGAGAGGGGCAAAGATAGGATTTTTACGTTAAATGAAATGTGATTAGCAGGTAAATGGTCATTATACATTTGCAATCATTCGCAGTTGAGGTTCACCAGATGAAAACCTGATGAAGAACAAAATTTTATCGAACAGATCCGTGATGATATAAGGCAACAAACAATAACTAATTTTAGTATTTTAGCTATCTAAATCCGAAGCATTGATTCCAAAGGAAACCATAGATTTAATTTTTGAAACCGCTCGAATAGACGAGGTTGTGGGCGATTTTGTACACCTCAAAAAAAGAGGGGTAAACCTATTGGGGAATTGCCCTTTTCACGACGAAAAAACACCCTCATTTACCGTGTCACCTGCCAAAGGGATCTACAAATGTTTTGGCTGTGGCAAGGGGGGGAATTCGGTGAACTTCGTCATGGATCATGAGCACTTCACTTATCCTGAAGCCCTAAAATATCTTGCCAACAAATACAACATCTTCATTGAAGAAACGGTTCGAACACCCGAGCAAGAGGAGGCAGCTAATGATCGAGAGAGCATGTTCATCGTAAGTAATACAGCCAATGAATACTTTCAAGACCAGCTTTTCAATGCGGATGAAGGGCGGGCAATTGGTTTAAGCTATTTTAAAGAAAGGGGCTTTCGAGAAGAAACCCTCAAAAAGTTTCAATTGGGCTACAGTCCAGAAAAAAGTGATGCCTTCAGTAAGTTTGCGCTCAAAGAGGGCTACAAGATAGAATTCCTTGAAAAAACAGGACTTACCATTCCTAAAGAAACAAGAAACTACGATCGGTTCCAAGGTAGAGTGATGTTCCCCATTCGATCTTTATCAGGACGTGTCCTTGGCTTCGGAGGAAGAATCCTAAAGAACAATGTTAAAGCGGCCAAATACCTCAACTCTCCAGAGAGTGAAATTTACCACAAAAGTAAAGTTCTCTATGGGATGTACTATGCCAAAAATAGTATTGTAAAGAAGAATCGATGTCTATTGGTTGAGGGATATACGGATGTCATTTCAATGCATCAAGCCGGGCTAGAAAATGTGGTCGCCTCTTCCGGAACATCACTAACCATCGATCAAATAAAACTCGTAAAAAGATTCACCAACAATATCACCCTCTTATTTGATGGAGATGCTGCGGGTCTCAAAGCGGCACTCCGGGGAGTGAATCTCATTTTAGAAGCGGGCTTAAATGTGAAAATTGTCACATTTCCAGACGGTGAAGACCCAGACTCCTATGCAAAAAAGGTGAGCACTGAAGTTTTAGAAGATTATGTAGATCGTAAAGCCAAAGATTTTATAGAATTTAAATGCTCCTTGCTGTTAGAAGAAGCTAAAGAAGATCCTATAAAACGAGCCGAACTTATTAAAGATATCGCTTCAACGATAGCCCTTATTCCCGATCATATTGCTCGAACGGTATATGCACAAACCTCTTCCAAAATCCTTGGTATTGAGGAGCAAGTTGTCTTTACCAGTATAGAACAATCTCGCTCGGGCAAAGCCACAAGCAAGGCGAAACCCATGCAGGTGGTTAGTAGTCCAAAACAGACGACAGCTAAGCCCTTAACCTTAACAACAAATCTAGAAGAATCTACACTGGTTCGCTTATTGGTTGTATACGGCACCCACACCCTACATTTTGAACATACAAATGAAGCGGAAGAGGCTGTAGAGACAAACATCAGTACCACAGAATTTATTCTTTCGGAACTGAATGAGGACGATATTGAATTCACGCACCCGATCTATTCGAAAGTATATGACGAAATCGTAAGCTACATCCATGAAAATAATACAATTCCGAATCAAAAGTTTTTCATCCATCACTACAACCCTGAAATCACCGAAGCAGTATCTGAATTATTGAGCGACAAACATCAACTTAGTGATTGGGCAAAAAAAGAGATTTTTGTCCCCACAGAAGCTGAAAAATTAAAAGAAATTGTCGTGGAAGCCGTCGTACGCTTTAAGTCCAAACAAGTAAAACTTAAAATTGAGGACATGCTTAAGCAAATGAAAAACAATGATATTTCAGAAGAGGATCGAATTCGTTTCATTGGTAATTTTCAGAAGCTGAATGAGCTTTCTAAATTTATTGATAAGGAATTAGGGCGGGAATGCTAGTTCTCTCATAAGCGCATTAATTTAAACTCAGGATCCCCAAACTAAATTTTTACAATATCTTTACAAGAAATTAGAACGTTACAATGCCCAAACACACTCAGTTTAAGGTAGGCGGCGTTCCGGAACACTTTAATCTCCCCTGGAAAAAAGCCATCGAAGAAAATCGTTTTGCTTCGCATGCTATCGATATAGACTGGAAAGATTATGGTGGAGGTACTGGAGCCATGACCAAAGCCCTGCGAGAAGGAGAGTTAGATATTGCCATCTTGCTGACTGAAGGAATCATTGCGGACATACATCGTGGAAATCGGAGTAAAATTGTGCAATTTTATGTCAAGTCTCCTCTTCGATGGGGCGTTCATGTCAATGCCAATTCCCCTTTTAAGACACTAGAAGATCTTGAAAATACTCGAGCAGCCATCTCAAGATATGGATCAGGTTCGCACCTGATGGCCTATGTCAACGCAGACAATCACAATTGGGATTTAAACAAGCAAAAATTTGAAGTTGTAAAAACTCTCCACGGAGGCCGAGAGTCTCTAGCTGATAGAAAATCGGACTACTTTTTATGGGAAAAATTCACCACCAAGCCTTTTGTTGACAATGGAGAGTTTCGAATCATTGGAGAGTGCCCATCACCATGGCCTAGCTTTGTCGTTGCGGTTCGTGAAGATGTTCTCATCTCCCATTCTGAAGACGTTGAAAAAGTTCTGAATATCGTCAACGAAGCTTGCAAAGAGGTAAAGGCGAGTCAAAGCTCTATTGATGAGATTGCAAAGCGCTACGAATTGAAAAAAGAAGATGTAGCCATTTGGTTTGAGGAAACTGTATGGACCTATAATGGGAAGGTAGAGACTGAAATCATCAATCAAGTACAGGAGCGTTTGCTAAGCATAGAAATTATTGATGAAAAAATGAATTTCAATGCCTTATGTAGCCCATTTGGCAGAGAACCGAAGGCTACAAAGTCTTGATGTCTTTTACACTCAACTGAATACTCAAATTGCCTTTCCACTCGTTTTCTGCAATGGAATAACAAATATCAAAGGAGAGTCCTTTACTAACATATTCGGCATAAGTTCCCATATTAAATGCGATCCCGTTCATTTCTGAACCCCTTTCTTTTTCTGTGCTTACATGTAATTTAAGGTGGTCATTTTCGGCGCCAACTGTCTTTGAGTTACCACGGTCTATCACTCTTCTTGTCACAAATAAAGGCGCGCTATTTTCAGGTCCAAAGGGTTCAAATTGTTTTAAAATATTGTAGAAATTCAGCGTGATGTCCGAAAATTGAAGCTCTTCATCTACCTCCAATACTTCTGTTTTACATTCCTCAGATAGCGTTTCTGTGACCACATTCTCAAAAGCCTTTTTGAAGTTTTCGTAATGCTCTTCCTTGATGGTCAACCCTGCAGCATATTTATGCCCTCCAAACTGTTCAATATGCTCCTGACAGGCTTCCAAAGCACTATAGACATCAAAACCCTTTACAGATCTAACTGAAGCCGTCAACTTTCCTTTACTTTTAGTAAAAACAACCGTAGGACGATAATAGGTTTCTATCAACCTTGAAGCGACAATCCCAATCACCCCCTTATGCCATTCTGGGTCATAAACAACTGTCGACGCTCGACCTTCCTCTTGTAAGGTTTGAATTTGAGAAAGCGCCTCCTGTGCGATTCGTTGATCATGACCTCTTCGTTCCGTATTGAACGCTTCAATTTCATTCGCTGTTTTGATGGCTTGGGATTCGTCTTCCTCTATCAACAAACGAACAGCATTGTGAGCGTGTTTCATCCTACCGGCAGCATTTATACGAGGGGCAATGGTGAACACTACGTCGGTAATTGTCATGGTACCAAATCGTTTATGTTCCCTCATCAAAGCTTTCATTCCTATGCGAGGATTTTCGTTCAAAAGCTTCAAGCCATAAAAAGCCAAGACTCTATTTTCTCCAACCATTGGGACAATATCTGCGCCAATGGCAACAGCGACCAAATCCAAATATGCATAGGCAATCTTGTCATCGAGATTACTGCGATGCAAATAAGCCTGTATCAATTTAAAACCCACTCCACATCCACACAACTCATTGAACGGATAGTTACAATCCTTTCTTTTAGGATCTAAAACTGCATGTGCTACCGGTAAAATTTTTCCCGGAAGGTGATGGTCACAAACAATTACATCAAGACCCTTTGATTGGGCATAAGCAATTTTTTCTATGGCTTTAATCCCACAATCAAGGGTGATCATCAAGGTAATTCCTTTTTCCAAAGCGGAATCAATTCCTTCATAGGATAGCCCATAGCCTTCCTGATCTCTATCGGGAATGTAATAATCGCATTTTGCCGACTGGCTCTTGAGAAAACGAAACATCATACTTACGGAGGTTGTGCCATCAACATCATAGTCACCATAAACACGTATGTGTTCGTTTGAGGAAATGGCAGAGATGAGTCTTGTTACCGCCTTATCCATATCCTTCATCAAAAAAGGATCATGAAGCATCGTTAATTGCGGACGAAAAAAAGTTTTAGCATGTTCGAAGGTCTCGATACCTCTTCGCACCAAAAGAGAACAAATAACTTTCGATACCCCCAATGCTTTGCTGAGATGAAAAACTTTTTGAGCGTCTTCCTTAGGCTTGAGCTTCCATATTTTTGCATTCCTCATCTTAAACTGAATACGATTGTTAAATTTTAGCTCTTTCCTTCTAACACAACGACAAACTCCCCTTTAGGAGGCTTATTCTCAAAGTGGTCAATTAATTCATTGATTGTACCTCTTTGTGTTTCTTCAAACTTCTTAGACAACTCTCGGCTTATTGAGATTCTCCTCTCCCCACCAACAAACTCCTGAAGTTGGCATAAGGTCTTGACTATTTTATGAGGTGACTCATAGAATACAATCGTTTTCGTCTCCTCTGCCCAAAGCTTTAATCGTGTTTGTCTGCCCTTTTTGGGAGGTAAAAAACCTTCAAAAATAAATCGATCTGTAGGGAATCCCGACTGAACTAGTGCAGGAATTAAAGCAGTAGCTCCGGGCAAACACTCAGTTTCTATTCCCTCCTTTACACAAGCTCTGACCAATAAAAAACCAGGGTCAGAGATGCCGGGCGTCCCAGCATCTGAAATCAGGGCTATTTGACTTCCCATCTTCAGCTTTTCAATGATTTTATCGAGTACCTTATGTTCGTTATGCATATGAAAAGACTGCATATGTGTACCTACCTTGAGATGCTTTAATAACTTCCCTGAAGTACGCGTATCTTCGGCAAGAATTAAGTCTGATTCCTCGAGAATACGAATCGCTCGCAGTGTAATATCTTCTAGGTTCCCAATCGGGGTTGGAACCAAATACAGTTTTGACATGGCCTTTGCTTTACCTAAACAAATTAAGTAAAAATAGCGTGGAACGCATTGATTTTGTTAGATTTGTTTAAACAAAAACTACAAAATGTTTCTGGAAACTCCCGACAGTAATAAACAAAGTAAAGGCTGGGTTGAAGTCATTTGCGGTTCTATGTTTTCGGGTAAAACAGAAGAGCTCATACGTCGATTAAAAAGAGCGCAATACGCCAAGCAGAAGGTAGAAATCTTTAAACCCACTATAGACATTCGCTATGATGATGAAAAAGTGATCTCTCACGATGCGAACGAAGTTAACTCCACTCCAATTCCTTCATCAGCCAACATTTTACTTTTGGCTAATGATGTAGATGTTGTTGGTATCGATGAGGCTCAATTTTTTGATGATGAGCTTCCTGCTGTTTGCTCAACGCTCGCCAACAGGGGTATCCGAGTCATTGTCGCTGGACTTGACATGGATTATCTTGGCAAGCCGTTTGGCCCAATACCCCATTTAATGGCAACAGCAGAATACGTATCTAAGATTCATGCAATTTGCGTTGATTGTGGTGATTTGGCCATTCATTCAAACCGAATTGCCGCTTCAAAAGATTTAGTACATTTAGGGGAGCAAGAAGAGTATGAAGCCCTATGTAGAGCTTGCTTTTTAAAGAAGAATTGATCGTTCATGACAGGTTTTTCCTACACAATAAAACAATTGGCCCATTTTTGCCATGCGCAATTTAAAGGGCTTGACGCTGATGAAAATATTCTTCAGTTGGTTATTGACAGCAGAAAAGTAAAACATCACAATCATCATCTTTTTGTAGCGCTTAATGGGCCTCATCACGATGGTCATCAGTTTATTGAAGAGCTCTATCAAAAAGGTTTTCGAAACTTTTTAATCCGTACTGGGTTTAAAACTTCTGATTTTCCAGAGGGGAATTTCTTAGTGGTTGATGATACCCTCAGAGCCTTCCAAAACATCAGTCAAAATCATCGATTAAGTTTTCAAATTCCCACCATAGGAATTACGGGGAGTAATGGGAAAACAATCGTCAAAGAATGGATTTACAGTAGTCTTCAAGACCGGTATAAAGTTTGTAAAAACCCAAAAAGTTATAACTCTCAAGTAGGCGTATGCCTATCAGTTCTGGGGCTTACAAATGGAGACGAAATCGGGCTTTTTGAAGCAGGGATTTCTCAAAGTGGAGAAATGGGAAATCTTCAAAAGATCATTCAGCCAAGCCTTGGAATCTTCACCAATATTGGACAAGCACATTCAGAAAACTTCTCCTCTCTAGAAGAAAAGGTGAGAGAAAAAATGAAGCTTTTTTCTGAAACTGAAACTCTAATTTATTGTATGGACCACGACGTGATTCACGAAGTCATATCCACAGGAAATGTTCCTAAGCAGATGACTTGGTCCAGAAACGATCCTTCGGCATCACTATTCGTCAAAAGCGTCATACAAAATGGAGATCAATCCATCATTAAGATCATTCATGAAGGGGCTGAAAAAAACTTTTCCATTCCATTCCATGATGAGGCTTCCATTGAAAACGGCCTGCATCTTATTTGTGTGCTTTTCGTCTTAAATCTGCAAGAAGAAGAAATACAAAATGCGCTCATGAGGCTTCAACCTTTGGCAATGCGTCTTGAACTCAAAGAAGCTATAGGCAATAGCCTATTGATTAATGATGCCTACAGTTCCGATCTAGATTCACTGACCATTGCCCTCGACTTCTTGCAACAACAAAGCGGTAATGCGAAAAGAATTGCCATTCTTTCTGATTTAGACGAAACTGGGATGTCTAATCCAGAGCTATTTACCAAATTAGCAAAACTGTTAGAGAGCTACAAAATTGAACAGCTCATCGGTGTGGGAAATCATTTTTTAGAGTTTTCTAAGCTTTTCACAAACTGCATCTGCTACAAGAGTACAGAAGACTTTATCGCAAGCATCCCCAACTTAAACCTCGAAAAATCAGCCATCCTACTCAAAGGAGCCCGACGATTTAAATTTGAAGAGATTGCCAAAACTTTAGAGCAGAAAAATCATGAAACGGTTTTAGAGGTTAACTTAAATGCTCTATCCGACAACTACCACTATTTCAAAGGCCTACTTAAAAAAGAAACCAAAGTCATGGTGATGGTAAAGGCTTTTTCCTACGGAAATGGAACCTATGAGATCGCACATCATTTGGAGTACCACAATGCAGATTATTTAGCCGTTGCCTATGTAGATGAGGGCATAGCCCTAAGGAAAAAGGGGATTCGAACTCGTATTATGGTTCTCAACCCAGACAGCTCTCAGTTTTCGCAGCTTATTGAACATTGCTTAGAGCCTGAAATATACGGTTTCAAACAACTAAAATTATTGCAAGGTGAATTGGAAAAAAGAAACCTAAAAAACTATCCTGTACACCTAAAGTTAGATACTGGGATGTGGAGATTGGGGTTTCAGAAATCAGACATTAAAGCCCTCTGCAGCTGGTGCATCGGTCAGAAAGAGCTCGCTCTTGCCTCTGTATTCAGCCACCTGGCAAGTAGCGAGAGTAAAAGTGACAGAGGCTATACGAACACTCAAATTGAAAAGTTTTCATCCATGTGTGAGGAAATCGAATCGTTCATAAAAACCCCTTTCCTAAAGCACATTTTAAACTCATCAGGAATTAGAAATTATCCAGAAGCTCAATTCGACATGGTGCGCTTAGGTATTGGACTCTATGGAATTGGCTCTGAAAAACTGAAAAACTGCAGCGCATTAAAATCTGTCATCTCGCAAATTAAAGAAGTGCCTAAAGGGGAAAGTATTGGCTACAATAGAGCTTACTACACTGACAAAAATATTCGGATTGGGATCATTCCCATCGGTTATGCAGATGGCCTAAATAGAGGGCTGAGCAATGGTAGGGGGCACGTTTTTATACAAGGAAAAAAAGCAGGGATTATAGGAAATGTATGTATGGACATGTGCATGATTGACCTGAGTCGTGTGGATGCTAAAGAAGGTGATGAAGTCATCATCTGGAATACACAAACCCACATTTATGAGATGGCAAATGCACTCAACACCATTCCCTATGAAATACTCACCCATGTGTCTCAAAGGGTTAAACGGGTCTTTTTGCAAGAATAAGTCTGCTTTTATCCACAATAAATCGAGTTACTCCACCTCTTTTCCCCTCAAACCAGACAACAAAGGGTACATAAAGGCAAAAAAAACGACTCCGGCCTGTCTTTCAAGCATGCTCTCTGTTATAAATCCTATTAGGGTCAATCCTAAAAAAATTAAAAATAAAGGATGTTGACCTTTTTCGAAAAAAGGTCGAAGCAACATAAACATCAAAAGTAAAACGCCCAGTATTCCCACCTCAGTCCAGGACTGAAGGTATTGATTGTGGAAATTCCATTTATTACCAGAAAAAGGAATGTTTTTTACTTTAAACGTATTTATTAAAGCCTTTTTTGCATCACCCACACCATAACCCAGCAGAGGTTCTTCAGCTATTATTTCAGCAGCATGTTTCCACAAATAAATTCTTGGATTCGTATACTTCGTTGAGGTTCCCATTAGACTTTTCACCTCATTTTTAGTATCATTAATCCGTTTACTTGTATTGGGTATAGAAATTATCCCTATCACAAATAAACCCAAACCTAGAAAGATGAGTCCTAAGTTCTGTTTTGATAAAAAAGAAGACTTAAAAGCTTTTATGACACTTGCTAAGAAAACAACTGAAAAAGCAATATAGAAAGCTCTACTTGTTAAGAGCACGAGTGAAATTATGAGTAATAAAGAGCCAAGGCCCCACAAGAACTTCTTATTATAGCCATTAAGGATATGATACAAAGAAATGAATAATGCCATGGAGTAATACCAAGAAACGTAATGGGGTTGACCAGGTATAAAGTGGGTCAGTCCAACATAAAAAAAAGCATCTGAGTTTCCTCTTTCACGATAGTCTAAAAAAGATAAAACGAGATCAGAGGCAGCCATCACCATCATTAACAGTGCAAAAACCTTCAATATCTGAAAACTTTTTTGACGAGAAATAAAAGAGGTACTCATCATAAAAAGCGGCAATAAAAAAATAGAACTCTTCAAAAGGAGGTCATTCCAACCTACCGAGGTGTTTTCAGTATAAATCATGCTCAACAAGTGCAGCAGATAAAAGAGCATGAGAGATAAGGGCAGAGGGTTACGAATCAAGTTCTTTAGCTTATCCCTGAAGGAAAAGCTAAAAATCCAAGTCAATCCTATCGCAATCATGCCTCCCGTTAAGGGAATCTTGAAAAAGTCTTGAGTAAGCAGCCCAATGACAATACTGATACAGGCAAAAAAGTAATATTTGGAGGTGTCCATTTGTTTATTCACTTTTTTTATCGCCTGACAAAATAGCATCGTAACGACTCTTGTCATTTAATACTATAATCGCTTCCTCCAGAACAGGATCATTCGCCAAAGATGCGATTACCCTTCCTTCTTGATAGTGGTAGCGGGTCATCAACTCACTCAATAACAACTCGGAAATCTCCGACTGGTACTTGTGAATGTCATCTTCTTTATAGCTGAGTAACTTTTTCTGTAAGACGACCAAGTCATCTTTAAAATCGGAATACTCACCATCGGCCAATTCAATCAGTTCGGCCAGCTCTTTCTCAGTACTGGTCTCATATTCATAGTCTTTATCAGACAAAAAAGACACAAAATCCTCATACAAAAGATCATCTATTTTGTAAGCTCCAGGTGCTCCTATGGTATCATTGTCAAGGACAAATTGTGTGGCGTAATCAAATATCAATTGCTTTGAAACCAAGCTACCTAAAATTTCTGCATATGGTGCTTTGTCAACACTAATGTCTGGATCTACTCCGCCACCATCATATACCAGTCGTCCATTTTTAGTTTGGAAAGCTGTCTTAAGAGAGTCTGGCACTTTCCCTACGCTGCCATCCTCATTTCTATGCGCATAGTCCAGGGCCTGAATACACCTTCCGCTTGGGGTATAATATTTAGCAACGGTAACCTTTACCTGTGAGTTGTAACTTAGCTTGCGCGTTTGTTGAACAAGACCTTTTCCAAAGCTCTTTTTCCCAATGACAACTCCGCGATCTAAATCTTGCATCGTCCCAGACACAATTTCTGAGGCGGAAGCGGAACTCTGGTTGATGAGAACCACTAAAGGTAAATCTCTATCCAAAGGGTCTTTTGAGGTTTTGTATGATTTTTCCCAATCCTTAATTTTCCCCTTTGTAGAAACCACTTCTTGCCCTTTGTCTATGAACAAATTACATAGGTTTACGGATTCGTTCAACAACCCTCCAGGATTACTACGAAGATCTAGAACCAGTCCTTTCAACTCATTTTCATCTTTGAGTTCCATAATGGCTTCTTTGACTTCATTGGAACAATTTCTGGTAAAACTTCTCAAACGAACGTAACCAATCCCATCCGCAACCATACCTTTATAGGGTATCGATTTTACTTTTACCTCTTCTCGGGTGAACGTTTTATTAATATAGCCTTCAGTCCCTGGTCTTTCGATAAGAAGATTTACCTCAACGCCTGGTTGTCCTTTAAGTACAGAACTCACATCTTGAGTCGACTTTCCTTTCACCGATTTACCATCAATTTCAATCAACTTATCCCCCGCTTTTAAACCGGCTTTATCAGCAGGAAAACCTTTGTAGGGCTCAGAAATAATCACATAGTCCTCTCGTTTTCGAATCGTTGATCCAATACCTCCGTATTGACCTGTTGTCTGAAAACGAAAATCTTCAATTTCTGATTCTGGGATATATGTTGTGTAAGGGTCTAAGTCTTTAAGCATGGAGTCGATTGCCTTTTCAATCATCTCTCCGGGTTTTGTTTCGTCTACATAATAAATATTTACTTCTCTGAACAAAGAAGTGAAAATATCTAGATTCTTACTCACTTCGAAATAACCTGAAACAAAGGCAAATGAAGAGATCGATATCAATCCAACACCAAACCAAAAAACTAACTTTTTAACTACTTTCTTCATTCTTCAAAATATTTAGGGAACGGGGTCATACCCACTACCACCCCATGGGTGACAGGAGCTGATTCTTCTAATTGCAAGCCCAAAACCTTTCAGTAAACCGTGCTTTTGAAAGGCCTCAATAGCATATGCAGAACAAGTTGGAACATATCTACATGCTGCCGGCGTCCAGGGTGATATGGCCTTTTGATATCCTTTGATCATTAAAATAAGGGCTTGTTTAAGGATTTTCATCAGCATCGACTATAAAACGTTTAAAAATCGACATTAGTTTAGACTCTAGATCGACCGTTTTCATTTTTTTGTTTGAGGTATAAATAAGTAATAGTGCATAATTTCCAGATAGCTCATCATACCAACCTGCTTTATTGACCCGATATACCTCTGTAATTCTCCGCTTCATTTCATTGCGGTCCACTGCTAAAGGAAACCTTTTTTTAGAAACAGAAAAAGCAATTCTTATCGGAGATTTTTGCTTTTCATCAAGCTTCTTCCAGACCAAAACAAAAGGGTGTTTTTTTACAGAATTGCCTCGGTTAACCAATTCCTCCAAGACAACTTTACTCCTTAATCTTTCGTTCTTATGAAAGGTTTGACGCATCGCTTTGTAAATGTAGAAAAATTCAATAAAAAAGGGCGATAAAATCGCCCTTTGAATGTTATGTTGTAGAAACTATTTTTTATTCACATCCTTGATGTACTGCTCAAGTGCCATCGTCATCGAAGGAGCCTTTACAGATGGTGCTTCTATATTCACTTTTAATCCCGCTTCTGCAACCGCTTTAACGGTTGTTTGTCCAAAGGCCGCTATTCGCGTGTTGTTCTGAACAAAATTCGGGAAGTTCTGGAATAAAGACTTAATGCCAGAAGGGCTGAAGAATACTAAAATATCATAAAAAACATCCTCAAGATCTGAAAGATCACTACAAACGGTTTTGTACAAAATGGCTCTGGTATAATTAATCTTGTTGTCCTCTAAAAGTTGAGGAATCACAGGCTTCAGAAGATCTGAGGATGGCAATAAAAAATTCTCTGCTTTGTGTTTTTTGATTGTATCAATAAGATCTACAAAACGCTGTTTTCCGAAATAAATCTTCCTTTTTCTATACGTGATGTATTTCTGTAAATAAAAGGCAATCGCCTCTGACATGCAAAAATACTTCATGGAAGTCGGCACCTCAAACCGCATTTCTTCGCAAACTCTAAAGTAGTGATCAACAGCATTTCTACTGGTTAATATAACCGCAGTATGTTCTGTAAAAGAAACTTTCTGCTGTCTAACATCGGCAGCAGAAACACCTTCTACATGAATAAAAGGTCGGAAATCTACATTCACCTTTTGCTTTTTTGCCAAATCATGATACGGCGAGGCATCACTTTTAGGTTCTGGCTGCGAGACAAGAATCGTTTTAACTTTCAAATCTTCTATCGTTTAGTGTTTTTTACAAAATATAGCAGCTAAACTGGGGTCTGCTAATCAACAATTTAAAGCGATAAGCAACCATAAAAATGGCGCTATTTCGAAAGTGCAAAGGTATAAAATAATATGGGAAAATTCAAAAGAATTAACGGCTGTAATACGAACCAGCACTTTTATTTTGGCTGCGACTAAAAAAGCTAAAGTAACTGACAATAAAATACTTAAGTGGCTATGGCTGAACCAATCAATAAGATAGAGATACATAGAGACTATAGAAATCGGCGTAAAGACTAAATTGGTGTAACGTAAAGAAAGTGAGCTAAACTCAATAAATATTTTTTGTTGCTTAAAAAGAAAAGAAAATAGAAATATGGCCAACCACTTCATTCCTATAAAAAATAGAAGAATTACCAAAGCATCTAAATACAAATAATCAAAATAGGGCGCTGTTGAGCAATGCTTCATAAATGAACTAAGTAAAAAGGACGCAGAAAGTATTGAGGCAAATGAAAACAGAACATTAAATAGGTCTGAAATTTTGGTGTGTCGGCCGTAATTAATCTGGTATTGCTTGTTGTAAATAGACCGAAAGAAATAAACAAAACGCCTAGAGTCGCTGTTGTGCAAAAAGACATATATGAAGATCGCTCCAAAAAAAAGGAGTAGCACCCAATTGGACTGGTATGGTTCTCGGATCAATTCTATCATTTTCAACAAATCTATAAAAAGAGGGTAAAAAAACTTAATCTATTTGTGATTATTAAAGCGTCTACTTTAATTCAGAAACTCATGGAGAATTATGGACCAATTATTGAATGAGTTTGTGTTAACGAAAAATCAAATCACTAAATTAGTATCAATTTATAATTAATCATTACAATTTAACAATCAAACAAGAGCCTATCATGACCGATTTGTTTCAAGCACCCGACTATTACCGTTTAGATGACTTGCTCACTGAAGAGCACGTCATGGTTAGAAATGCAGCACGTGAGTGGGTAAAGCGCTCTATCTCTCCCATCATTGAGGAATGCTGTCAAAAAGGTAGGTTCCCGGAAGAAATCATTCCGGAGCTTGGAGATATTGGTGCATTCGGCTCCTACATTCCAACAAAATTTGGAGGGGCTGGTTTGGATCAAATCTCCTATGGGCTCATCATGCAAGAACTAGAAAGAGGAGACTCGGGAATTCGATCTACGGCATCAGTTCAATCTTCACTGGTGATGTATCCGATCTACAAAT
Organism: Flavobacteriales bacterium; assembly: GCA_022425195.1. Taxonomy (GTDB): domain Bacteria; phylum Bacteroidota; class Bacteroidia; order Flavobacteriales; family UBA7430; genus UBA7430. The sequence goes on from JAKMFX010000019.1 coordinate 77,912, forward strand.
ACGGCAACGAAATACAACGAAAAAAATACCTTCCCAAACTTGCCAAGGGGGAGCTTGTTGGCTGTTTCGGACTGACAGAGGCCAATTACGGATCAAATCCAAATGGCATGGAAACACAATTCAAAGAAATGGATGATCACCTTCTTTTGAACGGGTCAAAAATGTGGATTTCCAACGCACCCTTCGCTGATATTGCAGTTGTCTGGGCCAAAAATGAAGCCGGTCGAATACATGGATTAATTGTGGAACGGGGCATGGAAGGATTTAGCACCCCCGAAACACATAACAAATGGTCTCTCAGAGCATCTGCTACAGGCGAATTGGTCTTTGACAATGTGAAGGTGCCAAAAGAAAACCTTCTACCCAATAAAAGTGGGTTGGGAGCGCCACTGGGCTGTCTGGATTCTGCGCGTTTTGGGATTGCATGGGGAGCCATAGGAGCTGCAATGGATTGCTATGACACTGCCTTGCGTTATGCGAAAGAACGCATACAATTTGACAAACCTATTGGCGCGTTCCAAATGCAACAAAAAAAACTTGCAGAAATGATTACTGAAATCACAAAAGCACAATTATTAACGTATCGTTTGGGGCAACTTCGAAATAAAAATGAGGCGACATCAGCACAAATCTCTATGGCAAAACGAAATAATGTAGATATGGCCATGACGATTGCAAGAGATGCACGACAGGTACTAGGGGCAATGGGAATTACGGGAGAATATCCAATCATGCGTCATATGATGAACCTAGAGTCCGTGGTTACCTATGAGGGGACCCACGATATTCACCTATTAATTACTGGCCTTGACATTACAGGTCTGAACGCTTTCAAATAATCCGAACAATAAAAAAAAGACGAGCATCGTTTTAATACCACATGACGCTTACTAAAATCAGCCCTTGAAAAACCGAACCATTCGCAACATCGCCATTTTAGGCAGCCTCGCAATTGCGGGAGTGATTAGCGTCCAAATTTATTGGATCAATCAAGCGTTAAATTTACAGCAAAAACAGTTTCAAGAAGGGGTCTTCATTTCTTTAAAAAGAGTCGCTGAGCGAATTTCTGAATATAATCAAATGGATTCCCCCGCAATAAAAACGGTCAAGCAAATCTCCTCTGACTACTACATCGTAAATATCAGAGAAGCTATAGATGCAAACATTTTAGAATTGTACTTATGCGATGAATTTGATAAAATGAATATTCAAACCGATTATGAATATGCGATTTATGATTGTGCCAGTGAAAAAATGGTGTACGGAGCCTACATTTCATTCGAAGAAAAAGAAACAAAAATTAGGCCGGGCGATCTCCCAAAATACGATGAGTTCATCTACTATTTTGGGGTGAACTTCCCCAAGCGCACCTCCTACTTAATAGCGGGCAACCGCCTCTGGATTTTCTTTTCCGGCTTGCTCTTTTTAACGGTCATCTTCTTTGTCTATGCGCTAAATATCATCCTCAAGCAAAAACGATTGTCAGAACTCCAAAAAGAGTTTATCAACAATATGACCCATGAGTTCAAAACACCTATCTCAACAATTCTTATCGCTTCTGACGCATTGCTTGAGGATGAGGTCATAAAAAACAAAAAGGACTTATCTAATTACTCTCAGATCATCAAAGAACAAAACGAAAGGCTGAATCGGCAAGTTGAAAAGGTGCTGCAAATTACAGAAATGGAACGTGCCGATATTGAACTAAAAAAAGAGAGCATCAGGCTGCATGAATCTATAAAATCAATCACCAGCAGTGTTGAAATTAAACTGTCTAAACAACAAGGAGAGCTGATGACAAATTTAGCCGCTGAAGACGATTTAATTCGCTGTGATAAACTTCACCTGACCAATATCATCTATAACGTTATTGATAATGCGCTGAAATATTCCAATAAAAAAACAAAAATCAATATAGAAACGAAACAATTGGAAAGATTTTTGCAGTTGACAATCACGGACAATGGAATCGGAATTGCTGAAGAACACATTGCTAATGTTAGTCGTAAATTTTATAGAGTCCCCACAGGAAAAGTTCACAATGTTAAAGGATTCGGTTTGGGTCTGTATTACGTAAATCAAGTCTGTAAAGCACACGATTGGCAATGGGAAATTAAAAGCAAAATAGGAAAAGGTACAAGTATTACATTCAAAATAAAGAAGTGAAAATGGCTAAAATCTTATACGTAGAAGATGATCTAAGCTTAAGCTTTGTAACTCGCGATCAACTTGAAAAAAGAGGATATGATGTCCTGTTTTGTGACACGGGCATAAAGGCCCTTGAAGCTTTTCAAGCCCATCTTTTCGATATCTGTATTTTCGACGTTATGCTTCCCGTAATGGATGGTTTCGAGTTGGCAAAAAAAATACGACTTGAAAACAAACAAATACCCATTATCTTCCTCACCGCAAGATCTATGCAAGAGGACAAACTAGAAGGCTTAAAATTGGGTGGCGACGACTACATGACCAAGCCTTTCAACATTGAGGAGCTCCGTCTAAAGATTGAAGTTTTTTTAAAGCGAAAAGAAGTTCAAAAAGAAGGCAAAGACTTTTATGCCATCGGTTCATACCAACTGGATGTAAAGGAACAGAAACTGAGCATTGGAAAGGATCAAAGACAATTGACTTTAAAGGAAACAAAACTATTGTCACTGCTGTCCCTGAAAGAAAATACAATCATCAAACGGGAAAATATCTTGCTCAATTTATGGGGTAAAAATGACTACTTCTTGGGGCGAAGTTTAGATGTGTTTATTTCCAGGCTTCGTAAATATCTCAAAAAAGACGAAAACATTCATCTTGAAAATATCCGAGGCGTAGGCTTTAAATTGAATGTTAAGAGTTAAGGTTAAGTATTTTATCCATTTTTTTATCGTTTGAAGTTTTAGCCTTTCTCTTTTTTTGATTATATTATAAATAATGAATCTTATCCGATTTGAGTATGAGAAAAGCACGATTTTGGAGGAGAGCTTATTTGATGTTTTCACTCGCCCTTGGGGTGATTTCTCCATGGGTCTGCTGGTATTTGATTCCTGAGTTCAATCCAATTACCAAGCCCCTATCCTATTTTGGTGTTTCAGAATTAACGGCCTGGTACTGGAATGCATCTCTGATTGTCATTTCTGTTGCCCTCTACTTAAATGCCAAAAAATCCATTCGAAATCACTTCAAACCTTCATCGGGAAAACAATTATTAGACCTGCTTTTGATGCTGTCGTTTATTAGCCTTCTCATTACCGCACTATTCCCTATGGACAAGACTTTAATCCACAGAATATCAGCCACAGGCTTCTTTTTAAGCTATAATTTGTTTGTTTTTTGTTTTGGATTTCTTCGATCAAAAAAATACATTCGGAAAGGAATGTTCTCAATGATTATTGGCTCCTGTATGTTGCTGAGTTCTCTTTTGTTATTGCCCTTCCCCAGTTATGGTGTATTTGAAATTGTCTATTTCTCTTTCGCTCTATTTTGGAATGGCAAATTGTTTTACAAGCGAATACAAACTGAGCCGACTTTTAATCGCTAAAGTTTCAAGGTAGCTTACAACCCTATTTGCATGTAATATCTTACTTTTGTTTTCCTAAAGCCTACATCATGTTACAAGTTGCTTACCTCAGAGAACATAAAGAAGAAGTCATTGCTAGATTAGCTGTGAAAAACTTTGATGCCGCTAGCATCATAGAAGAGTTAATCTCTTTGGATGAAAAAAGACGTCATACACAAGCTGAGCATGACAATACCCTGGCGGAGTCGAATAAACTTTCGAAAGAAATCGGACTGTTGTACAAAACTGGAAAAATTGAGGAGGCCAACACAAAAAAAGCACTGACTGCTGAGTTAAAAGAAAAGTCAAAACAATTGAGTCAATTGCTGTCCAACACACAAGACTCTTTGAACGAGAAACTTGTTCAGATTCCAAACATACCTCATGAATCTGTTCCTGCAGGAAACTCAGAAGAGGACAACAAAGTCATCAGCCAAGAAGGGGCGATTCCAGACCTAGGTGACAAAGCCAAACCCCATTGGGAACTCGTTGCTGAAAAAAATATCATAGACTTTGAATTGGGCGTGAAAATTACAGGAGCTGGATTTCCTGTATACAGAGGGAAAGGCGCGAAGCTTCAACGCGCCCTGATAAACTACTTCCTTGATAAAAACATTGATGCAGGCTATGAAGAAGTTATGCCGCCACACATGGTTAACGAAGCTTCAGGCTTTGGAACAGGCCAGTTGCCTGATAAGGAAGGTCAGATGTATCACGTCACAGAAGACAACTTGTATCTAATTCCTACCGCTGAAGTCCCTGTCACAAACATCTTTAGAAATGTAATCCTAAAAAAAGAAGATCTACCCGTTAAATGCACGGCCTACACGCCCTGTTTTCGTAGAGAAGCTGGTTCTTATGGGAAGGACGTCAGAGGTTTAAATAGGTTACATCAATTTGACAAAATTGAAATTGTACAGATTCAACACCCTGACGAATCCTACAAAACCCTAGACGAAATGGTTCAACATGTTGCTGCCATTTTACGCGAACTTAAACTCCCCTTCCGAATACTTCAATTGTGTGGAGGAGACATAAGTTTTACCTCCTCATTAACATATGATTTTGAGGTTTATTCTGCTGCTCAAGAAAAATGGTTAGAGGTAAGTTCTGTTTCAAATTTCGAAAGCTACCAAACCAATAGATTGAAATTACGCTATCGAGACGACGACAAAAAAACCAAACTTTGCCACAGTTTAAATGGGTCTTCTTTGGCGCTTCCTAGAGTACTGGCAGCCATAATTGAAAATTATCAAGATGCAGATGGAATTCGCATTCCAGAAGTGCTAATTCCGTATTGCGGTTTCGATAAAATCGAATAACTTAACGTGAGAAAACTCTTGGGCGCCTGATCATGATCAAATATATTTTTCACATAGCTGTCATCACAATCTTCATTTCTTCATGCCGAGAGATCAACATTAATAATGAGTTAAAAAACACTGTCATTCTCGATTCTCTTCTTGTTCTTCAACAAACTGAGATGAGGGCTATAGACAGCACCAAACTCTTGTCATACATAGAAAAAGCAAGCAGAAGGGTTTATTTGTTTGAAAGTGAAAACTTGAACCCTTTTCAAAAACAATGGTTGCACCATGACAAATTAGCCTACGAGGAAATCTATTTATCACTAAAAAGAATACATGAAAAAATAGATTCTACACACCTAGCTTATGAATATTCGAAACAGCAAATTCAGGCTTTAAAAGAAGATCTGTTGCACAGGCACCTTAATAAGGAAGACTTTAAAGGGTACTTCACCGATGAGCAAAAAATACTTGCAGAACTGAAAGAGCAATCAGACAACTTGAACAAATCCTTTACCAAACACCAACATAAGCTTGATTCTTTAGAATTCAAACTGCAGGGTGTCCTCACTCAATTAGATGCTATAGACAGTCGCGATGAAGAATCTACTAAAAATTAAACTCCTCCTTCTGTTTTGGTGCATGGGTCTCATGTCGACCCTGATTGCACAAACAAATAGCGATGTCCAATTGGCTAACCAATTGTTCAGTTCTGGAAACTATCAGAAGTCCAGCCAGATATACGCAAAACTTTACAGCAAATACAAATCAGCTAATTATTACCATAAACTGCTCGACTGCTATTTTGCGATCGACGAAATGAAGCTGGCCGAAAAGCTGATAAAAAAACACAGTAAAAAATACACCAATAACATTACCGTAAAAATCGATTATGCACATCTTTTCTTTCTCCTTGGAGAAGAAAAAAAAGCAAAGAAAAAGTTCGATGAGGTTTTTGAAAGGTTAAACTCAAACCCGCAATATGTGAGTGTCGTAGCTAAAAAACTTACCAAGTATGGATATTTAGAAGAAGCTATTGTAGCCTATGAAATTGGTCTGAAAAACCCTTCTAAAAACACATATAGATTCTCTTTAGCTAGACTATACAGCCAATTGAATGACCTTGAGATGATGTACGAAACATATCTTGACCTGGTCATCAACAACAAAGTATATCTCCAAAACGTAAAAAATATTATCGGAAGAACCATCAGTAAAGATGCTGACGATGAAAATAATCAGCTCCTAAAGGGTATTCTCATTCAAAAAACACAGAAATCTAATGACGCCAGTATAGGGGATTTACTTATTTGGTTGTTTGTTCAAGAGAAGAACTTTGAAGCGGCCTTTGACCAAGAAAAATCAATGGATCAAAGGTTTAATCTGGGGCAAAAGAAGATTTTTGAATTGGCTTCCATCTGCCGAAAAAATAAAGCCTTTGGAGTTGCCCTCGACTGCTATCAATACATCATAGAAATAGGGTCTGATTCTGCCTACTATTTAGATGCTCAATTGGCGGCCATCACAGTCAAAAAAGAACTGCTAGAAAATGCTGTATATACGACCAAAGAAGATTGGCAAGAATTAGAAGAAAGCTATGACAAACTTTTGAATAAAATAGGAATTCGAAGTCAGACCGTTCTTCTTGTTCGAGATATGGCAGAGATTCAAGCATTCAGACTGCACAATACTGAACAAGCTTCTAAAACCATAGAAACGATTCAAAACTTCCCCACGGCGGCGGCAGAAGATTTAGCCCGATGCAAATTACTGCAGGCAGATATTCAGTTGCTGAAAAATGAAATATGGGATTCGATCTTGTCTTATTCTCAAGTCATCAAAGCCTACAAAAATGATGTGCTAGGCCACGAGGCAAAATACCGAAGAGCAAAAATTTCATACTACCAAGGTGATTTTGATTGGGCACAAGCTCAGTTGGATGTTCTCAAAAAATCAACGGCGAAATTAATCGCTAACAATGCAATGGAGTTGTCGCTTTTAATTCAAGACAATTTGAACCTGGACACCACCACCACCACCATGGAGATTTTCTCAAGAGCTGATCTGTTGATCTACCAGAACAAACTGGATGAAGCCTACAGCACACTTGATACCATCGTAATAGATTACCAGGGCCATAGCCTAGTCGATGAAGCTATATTTCGACAATACGAAATCAAAAGCCAACAAGGAGCGTATAAAGATGCAAGTGAATTGTTAGATCAGATAATTACCTTCTACTCCTTCGATATATTAGCTGATGATGCTAAATTTGCCCAAGCGCAATTGCAAGAAATTCATTTTGAAAATCAAGAACAAGCTTCTGAGCTCTATCAAGAGATTATAAGCAAGCACCCAGATAGTTTTTACGTATCAGAATCACGAAAACGCTATCGAATTTTAAGAGGAGAATAACCATGATTATCTACAACGTTACATCAAACATCGAAGAGTCTATTGAGCAAGAATGGCTCAATTGGATGAAAGAGACCCACATCCCTGAGGTGATGAAAACCCATATGTTTGTTTCTGCAAAAATGACCAAAGTTCTGGTGAAAGAAGAAATGGGCGGCGTTACTTATTCCGTGCAATACACCTGTGAGAGCATAGCCAAGCTCGATGAATACCAAAAAATATACGCTCCGGAATTAAAAAGTGAATACGAAAAAAAGTATCGAGGGAAATATGTTGCTTTTAGAACCTTGTTGGAAGTCATACAAGAATTTTAAATGAAAAAAGTACGTGCAAAAAAACACTTAGGTCAGCATTTTCTGAAAGACCTTTCCATAGCCAGAGCAATTGCCGATGGACTTAGTGGAGTGGGCTATGAAAATGTAATCGAAGTAGGTCCTGGTATGGGCGTATTGACCCAATATCTTTTACCCAAAGACTATACAACCCACGTGATTGAACTCGATCATGAATCCGTATTGTACCTGCAAGTCCAGTACCCTGAGTTAAGCCCAAGAATATACGCTGCGGATTTTTTACACCTTGACCTTAAAACTATAACCCATGAGCGTTTTGCCCTCATCGGGAACTTCCCTTATAACATATCCTCACAAATACTTTTCAAGGCGCTCGAATGTAAAGATCAAATTCCTGAAGTGGTGGGCATGTTCCAAAAAGAAGTTGCAGAACGTGTGGCCAGTGGTCCTGGAAATAAAAAATACGGAATCATCTCAGTTTTACTTCAAGCTTACTATGATATTGAATATCTATTTACCGTTCATGAAGATGTCTTTGACCCTCCCCCAAAAGTGAAATCGGGCGTCATTAGATTGAGAAGAAATACGAAAAAACAACTTGATTGTAACGAGAAATTCTTTAAGCAAGTCGTCAAACAATCTTTCAGCCAACGAAGAAAAACACTCAGAAATTCTCTCAAACCCCTGATTGGAAAAAGCGGTTTCCAGGATCCTCTTCTTACCCTTCGTGCTGAACGGTTATCAGTAGAAGATTTTGTGTATCTTACCAATCAGCTTGAAAGCATACAGCCATGAAGTTTGATTTAACCAAAGAGTTTCTCCGTGAAATCACCGAAAAGCTCAACCGCCAAGAATATAAACAGGTAAAAAAAGAGCTCTCAGAATTACACAATGTAGACATCGCCGAGTTGATTGATGAACTCGATGATGACTATGGGAAGATTTTATTTGAACTTTTTGAGGACGAAGACTCGGCAGAGATACTTGTTGAACTCGACGACGAAAGTCGTGAGACGGTCTTAGAAGATCTGTCCTCTCAGGAGATTGCAGAAGACCTCATCGAAAACTTAGATTCAGATGATGCTGCTGATATTATTGCCGACTTACCCTCTAAGAAAAAAGTAGAAGTTCTTTCACACATCGAAGACATTGATCATGCAAGTGATATTGTTGATCTTTTGGCCTATCCTGAAAATACAGCAGGGGGTCTAATGGCCAAAGAGCTGATTCGAGTGAATGAAAAATGGTCCGTTCTGCGATGCGTTCGTGAAATGCGAAAACAAGCTGAAGAAGTTGATAAAGTCTATGCCATTTATGTGGTGGATGACCACGATGTTTTACTCGGGACCTTGTCACTCAAAAAATTACTCTTGACTCCAGAAAAAACCCTCATCAAGAAGGTTTACAATGAAAAAGTGATTTCTGTAAAAGCCAATTACGACGATGAGGAAGTGGTTAACATCATGGACAAATATGACTTGGTCGTTCTTCCTGTAGTAGACGACCTCAATCGACTCATTGGAAGAATTACGATTGACGACGTCGTGGATGTGATGAAAGAGGAAGCCATGGAAGATTACAACAAGGCTTCGGGGATCACAGAACAAGTAGATTCATCCGATAATATTGCAACGCTCACACGGGCTCGCTTACCTTGGCTACTCATTGGACTTGTAGGCGGTATTTTGGGTGCTCAAGTGATGGGTATTTTTGACATCAAAAACCATATTGAATTGGCTTTCTTCATTCCTTTAATCGCCGCCATGGGGGGTAATGTAGGTGTGCAATCTGCAGCCATCATCGTTCAAGGTTTGGCGAGTAATAGCTTGGGCATGGACACCATCAGCCAACGATTATTGAAAGAGTTGGGGGTGGCTCTCTTAAATGGAATCATTTGTTCTGGGCTCATCATGCTCATTACATTCCTCATCGGTTATTCTAGCTCTATTTCTCTCACAGTAAGCATCTCAATGATGGCCGTCATTATTTTTGCAGCGCTCTTTGGGACTTTTGTTCCCCTTATTCTAGACCGATATAAAATTGACCCTGCATTAGCTACTGGGCCATTCATCACCACCGTAAATGATGTCTTAGGCCTATTTATCTACTTCATGATTGGTAAATTATTTTTGGATCTCTAGGGCCATATAAGTCCAATATGATTAGCTAAAAAGGAAGTAAAAAAACGAAGTATGAAGGTATTATTTATTGATAGTGTTCACCCTATTCTAGAGAAACGTCTCAAAAGAATAGGTTTTACCTGCGAGCACGACTATACCTCAGATAGAGCACGTATCATTGAAAAGCTTCCCGACTTTGAGGGCATTGTCATTCGATCAAGAACAAAGGTCGATGAACAGTTCTTAGCAGCTGCAAAACACTTAAAATTTATCGCTCGATCAGGAGCAGGGCTCGAAAATATTGATCTTGATGCAGCAAAAAAAAGAGGCATTCATTTGTTTTCAGCTCCAGAGGGAAATCGACAAGCAGTAGGCGAACATGCGCTAGGAATGCTTCTTTCGCTTTTCAATAGATTATCCCTTGCCGATGAAGAAATCCGCTCCGGAAAATGGCAAAGAGAAGCAAACAGAGGGTTAGAGCTCTCTGGGAAAACCATTGGAATCATTGGTTACGGAAACATGGGGAAAGCCTTTGCTCAGTGCCTTTCTGGATTCGACTGTGAAGTCTTGGCCTACAGCTTAGAATCTGACATCTCGGATGATTACGCCATAGAATCCTCTCTAGAGGACATTCAGGATAAAGCTCAGATCATCAGCTTCCATACCCCTTATGATGATAGCACGCATCATTATTTGGATGAATCCTTCGTTCAAAAAATGAGGCATCCTTTCTATGTGATCAATACCGCTCGAGGCAAAGTGGTTAAAACAAAGGCCTTAGTTGAAGGATTGAAGTCAAATAAAATACTCGGCGCCTGTTTGGACGTATTCGAGTATGAAAAATCGAGTTTCGAAAACCTCTTTGAAAAGGAAATGCCCGAAGACTTTAACCACCTTATTAATTCCCCAAAAGTTCTTTTGAGCCCACATGTGGCTGGATGGACCCACGAGTCCTATGAGAAACTCTCATCTGTATTGGCAGATAAAATTGAGAAGACCTTCAAAAGCTAATCCGGTCTAAATCTTGCGATAGAAACTACCTTCACAAGGTTCCTCTGAGAGCTTGCTCAGCTTCAATAGACTCAAACAAAGCTTTGAAATTACCCTTTCCAAAAGATTGTGCCCCTTTGCGCTGGATGATCTCAAAGAACAGCGTTGGTCGATCTAAAACAGGCTTGGTAAAAATCTGTAATAGATAGCCTTCCTCATCTCGATCTACCAAAATTCTCAACTCCTTTAAGATCAATAGATTTTCGTCAATCTCTCCACACCGCTCCAATACACTGTCGTAATAGCTCCCTGGAACCTGAAGAAACTCAACACCACGAGCCCTCATCTGACTTACCGTCTCTATAATATCATCCGTAGCCACAGCTATGTGCTGACAACCGGCGCCCTTGTGGAAATCGAGATATTCTTCAATTTGAGAGCGTTTGGCACCATGAGCAGGCTCGTTAATCGGAAATTTTACACGACCATTCCCATTGCTCATGACCTTACTCATCAAAGCGGTATAGTGGGTTGAAATGTCCTTATCATCAAAGGTGATTAAGTTGGCAAAGCCCATCGTTTTGCGATAAAATTCTGCCCATACATTCATTTCTTCCCAGCCGACGTTTGCCACCATATGGTCGATATGCTTTAAACCAATAGCATCGGGATTGAATGCAGAGGTCTGGGCTTCAAAACCCGGAAGAAAGGCCCCATGGTAATTTTTGCGCTCCACAAAAACATGCACCGTATCGCCATAAGCGTGGATTCCAGAACGAACCACCTCTCCGAATGCATCCTTTTCGATAGTGGGTTCTAAATAAGGCTTTGCTCCTCTTTTGGTCGTTTCTTCAAAAGACTTTGTCGCATCATCTACCCATAGCGCGATGACCTTTACGCCATCTCCATGTTGTTTGATATGCAATGATATTTCTCCTTCAGGAGTCATAGGGCTTGTCAAAACCAAACGTATCTTACCCTGCTGAAGCACATAGGAAGTTCGGTCTCTAACACCTGTTTCTAATCCTTTATAAGCGACGCTTTGAAACCCAAAACAATTCTTATAATAAATTACAGCCTGCTTCGCATTGCCTACGTACATCTCTATGTAGTCGGTCCCTAGCAAAGGAAGGAAATCTTCAGCATGGGAAACGACTTTTTTCATTTCACTACTCATATTTATCATCTATAATTAAATTATTTACTGTTTTTATTCAAGCCACGACTTGAAGTAGTCTTTATCGCTCATATCTATGGCTGCACGAGTGCACTTTAATGGCTTAAAAGCATCAATCATAACGGCCAATTCATGCGTTTCTTTTTGACCAATACTCCGCTCCATAACTCCCGGATGAGGTCCGTGAGGAATACCTGCAGGGTGTAGGGTAATGTCTCCTTGTTGGATGTGATTTCTACTCATGAAATCTCCAGCGACATAATACAATACTTCGTCTGACTGTAGATTGCTATGGTGATAGGGTGATGGCACTGCTTCGGGGTGATAATCGTATAGCCGAGGACAAAAAGAACAGATGACAAAACCCTTAGATTGAAACGTTTGATGAATCGGTGGAGGCATATGAACACGACCTGTAATGGGTTCAAAGTCTTGAATTGAAAAAGCGTAGGGGAAATTATAACCATCCCATCCCACCACATTGAAAGGGTGCGTGGCATAGATGAATTGGTGAATCGTATGTTGCGCTTTTACCTTTATCAAAAAATCGCCTTTTTCATCGTAGCATTCCAGATGGTTTGGTCCCCTGATGTCTCTCTCGCAAAAGGGAGCATGCTCCATAAGTTGCCCAAAGGTATTTCTATATCGATTTGGAGTATATACGGGTTCCGTTGACTCTATAAGCAATAAACGATTGTGCTCTGTTTCAAAATCAATTTGATAAATAATACCTCTGGGGATGACCAGGTAATCTCCGCTTGAAAAACTCACATTTCCCAGCATCGTGCGCAGTTTTCCATGACCCTTGTGAACGAAAATAACTTCGTCAGCAGCTGAGTTTTTATAGAAGTACGAGACCAGCGATCTTTTGGGTGCCGCCAAGGAAAGGCAACAATCAGTATTGAATAATAAAGGAGTTCTACTCTCTAAATAATCGTCTACTTCGGGCAGTTCAAAACCCTTAAATCGTTGAGATTTTATACTCTTCTCCTGAATGATTTCCGGAGTAACATCAATAGATTCCAGAGCCTCTTTAATTTGAGTAGGGCGATTGACATGATACAACAAAGAGGACAATCCTGAGAAACCCTCCGTGCCAAATAATTGCTCGTAATGGTATCCACCGTCCTCTCTCTTAAAAATCGTGTGTCGTTTGTGGGGAATAAGTCCCAATTTAGAATAGAATGGCATAATTCATGTTTTATGCAATCCTAAGGGGCTGAGTATTCAACTCAAATATAAGGCATTTCAACGAGATGATAACTACGTACTTTCCTATCGAATTTAAAGCATGAATTCGAAATATTTGGAAAAATCTAAATAAGCGATAAGACCACTGAACAGCCCTATTACAAGTAAGCCAAATTTGTATATTTGTAGGATAGATATAATAATTTAATGTAATAAATGACAAAAGACAAGATTCTAATCATAGGAGCTTCTGGACAAATTGGGACCGAATTGGTCATAAAATTAAGATCCATGTATGGAAATATAAATGTAATAGCATCTGATGTTAAAAATGCATCTGATGAGGTGATGAAATCTGGACCGTATGAGGTGCTCGATGTTATGAATGAGTCTCGTTTACACGAAGTTGTCAAGAGGCACGGAATTACGCAGATATATCTGCTTGCAGCTCTATTGTCTGCTACTGCAGAGAAAAATATGGAGCTCGGATGGGCTTTGAATATGCGTTCTCTATCTCATGTTTTAGATCAAGCTCGTTTTGGAAACGTTAAAAAGGTTTACTGGCCCAGTTCTATTGCTGTATTTGGTTCGACAACTCCACAAATCAACACCTCACAACACACCATCATGGAGCCCAATACCGTTTATGGGATTACCAAACAAGCTGGAGAACGATGGTGTGAATATTACCATCAGAAATTTAATATCGATGTACGTAGCCTGCGATACCCGGGACTCATCAGTTGGAAAACACATCCTGGAGGAGGAACCACCGACTATGCCGTTCAGATCTTTCACCAAGCCTTAAAGGATGGAGAATATGAATCTTTTCTCACTGAAGACACCACGCTGCCCATGATGTATATGCCCGATGCGGTTCGAGCCACCATTGAACTGATGGAGGCTCCCTCTGAAAACTTAAAAATTCGCTCCTCGTATAATGTCGCAGGAATAAGTTTCAATCCCAAAGAAATTTCTGAAGCCATAAAAGCTTATATCCCAAAATTTAAAATAACTTACAACACTGATGAACGTCAAGCAATTGCGAATACTTGGCCGAAATCTATAGACGATTCCGAAGCTCAAAAAGACTGGGGATGGAAACATCATTTCGACCTAGACGCCTTGACAAAAGACATGTTACTCAACTTAAAAAATAAATACAATTAATAAAGAGATCCCCCAACCATGCAACAGTTAAAGCTATATAATTCCTTAACCAGAAAGAAAGAGGTTTTTAAACCCATCATAAAAGATAGAGTTGGAATGTATGTCTGTGGTCCCACCGTATATGGAGATGCACACCTAGGACATGCACGCCCAGGAATTACATTTGATTTGGTATTTAGATACTTTCAATATCTAGGTTATAAAACTCGGTATGTACGAAACATCACCGACGTAGGGCATTTGGTCAATGATGCAGATGCAGGTGAAGATAAAATTGCAAAAAAAGCGCGACTGGAAGAGTTAGAGCCCATGGAGGTTGTTGCACATTATACCCGCAACTATCACCGAGATATGCATGCACTAAACACCTTACCCCCGAGTATTGAGCCCACCGCTACAGGGCACATCATTGAACAAATTCAAATGATTGAAAAGATACTTGACAATGGATATGCTTATGAAGTAGAAGGTAATGTATACTTCGATGTGGTTAAATACGATAAAGACCATACCTACGGAAAACTCTCCGGCAGAAATATCGAAGACATGATCTCGAACACTCGTGAACTCGATGGGCAGTCAGAAAAAAGAAATCCCGTAGATTTTGCACTTTGGAAAAAAGCGAAGCCAGAGCACATTATGAGATGGCCTTCACCTTGGTCTGATGGATTCCCTGGTTGGCACTTAGAATGTTCGGCAATGAGCACCAAGTATCTAGGAAAACGATTTGACATTCACGGAGGGGGTATGGACCTCGTATTTCCGCACCACGAAGCTGAAATCGCACAATCATGTGCAAGTGATGGCGAGGATGCGGTGAACTACTGGATGCATAATAATATGATTACCATCAACGGTCAGAAAATGGGGAAGTCGCTGGGTAACTTCATTACATTGAGTGAGTTTTTTGACGGTTCTCACAAAAGTTTAGAGCAAGCCTACAATCCCATGACGATTCGCTTCTTTATTCTTCAAGCGCACTACCGGTCTACTGTAGACTTCTCAAATGAAGCTCTTAAAGGGGCTGAAAAAGGGATGACCAAATTGATGAATGCAATTGAAACACTAGAAAGCATTAAGCCTTCAAAAGATTCAAGCATAGACGTAGAGGAGTTCCGAACAAAATTCTATGAGGCCATCAATGATGATTTTAACACCCCTATTTTAATTGCTCATCTGTTTGATGTGGTGAAGCAAATCAACACAATAGCATCTGGTAAAGGGAGTTTGACTGAGACCACAAAAAAAGACTTGATGCAATTAATGTCTGACTTTTGTTTTGATATTTTGGGCTTAAAAAAGATAGAAGTCGCATCACAAAATGGCATGACTGACGAAGTCATGGAAGTCGTTTTAGGCCTCCGGAAATTGGCAAAAGAAAATAAAGATTGGACCGCGGCAGACTTGATTCGAGATGAATTGGCTAAACTAGACATTACCGTAACGGACTCCAAAGATGGAGCTACTTGGTCTAAAAAATAACTACCATTCACATGAGAAAGCTATTGACAATCGCCTTAATCATTTTGTTTTGGAGTTGTGGAAACGAATCTAAAGTAAACAAAGAAGTCGAAGTACCTAAAAGGATAATTGAAGTGCCTTCTTTTAATGAAGATTCGGCCTACAGTTACATTGCCGAGCAAGTGGCTTTTGGACCTAGAGTACCGAATTCGATGGCACATGAAGCCTGTGGCTTTTATTTAATTGATGCTTTAAGAGGTTTCTCTGACACGCTCATCGTCCAAGAAGCCGAGTTAACGGCATTCGATGGAAATGTATTAAAAGCCAAAAACATCATCGCTTCTTTTAAGCCCGAACGGGCAAAACGCGTCATGCTATGTGCTCACTGGGATACACGCCCTTTTGCAGATCAAGATGAAAAAGATAAAAACAAACCCATTGACGGTGCAAATGACGGGGGTAGCGGTGTTGGCGTATTGTTAGAAATCGCCAGACAGTTCTCCATTAAAAAACCCGATGTGGGTGTTGACATCATTCTTTTTGATGCAGAGGATTATGGACAACCTGATGAAAGCGAATATCCAAGAATGGAACATTCCTATTGTCTGGGCTCTCAATATTGGGCACAAAACTTACACCGGCCCAACTACTTTGCGAAATACGGTATTTTGCTCGATATGGTAGGCGGAAAAGACGCCGTTTTCACTCAAGAGCAGGTATCGGTAGCATATGCGCCGCAAGTGCTCAAAAAAGTTTGGAACACGGCATCTGAACTGGGTTATGGGAACCAATTCTCCTATGATAAAACACACCCGATTACCGATGACCACCTCTACATCAACATTTTAACGCAAGGAAGAGTTCCTACAATCGATATCATTGAACACGACCAGAACTCCAAAAATAAGTTTTACAAACATTGGCACACCCACGAAGATAAATTAGAGCATATTGATAAAAAAACACTCAAAGTGGTTGGCCAAACGGTGATGCACGTCGTTTACAATGAATAAAAAAAGCCCTCACAATGTGAGGGCTTTTTTATCTTCTTCAAAAGTGAGATCAATACACCAAATCCATTTCTTCGATGAGATGGGTCGCTCCTGCATATTTGTCAATGATAAATAATACATAACGGATATCGCAGGATATGGTTCTCTGCAACTCAGGCTCAAAAGCAATATCGCCACTCATGGCCTCCCAATTACCATCAAAAGCAGTTCCAACTAAGTGTCCTTTAGCATTGATAACGGGTGAACCGGAATTTCCTCCTGTAATGTCAGTGTTATGAATAAAATTAACAATCAAATCTCCATTCTCATCAGCATAGGGACCATAATCTTTTGCCTTGTGTAAATCAATCATCCTTTGTGGTAGATCAAACTCGTGATCACCAGGTACATATTTCTCCATCACACCGTCTAAAGTAGTCACACAGTCGTAGTGGACAGCATCTGCGGGAACATAATCTCCCACAGAACCGAAGGTGGTTCTCATAGAAAAGTTCGCATTGGGATAAAAGGTCTTATCCGGATTCATCTTGCGCAATCCATCTATAAAAAGCCGATTCCCTTTGCCTAACTTTTCATTGGCTTCTGCATTCAAAGAGCCCAAACCGAAATAGCTTTGCAAAACAGAGCTGGAGGCAACATAAGCCAAATCTTTTGCTAATTTCTTGGCATTGGGGGAGGCTATAAATGCATAAAAGCGCCCCTCGTCGGTAAAATAAGACTTGGTATACATTTTTGCCGCATACTTATCAAAACTACCCTTGAACTTTTTATCTACATAGGCAAAGAAACTAGGGTGTTGATCTGGGCTAACCTCAGCTTGGTATTTAGTAAACAATTGAGCAAATTGTTCCTGGTCAAGAGCAGCATTGTAATTCTTAAAATGCGCTTCTGCAAAACTATTTAGCTCTTCCAATGCAACAGATTTTGACTCAGGGTCTTCCGTGTCCATCCACTTCTTCATCATACGATGTGCCCGATAGGTAAACAAAACTGCATCAGTCCCTCTGATACCTACTTCGGCGAGGAATGTAGCGCCCCTTTCTGTTTCATTGGTCTTGCCATAAGCCTCTTCAATAAGACCTAGTGCCGCTCCGTATTTTGATTGATTTGCCTTCGATGCATTTGCAAACACCTGAAAATCTTTTTCTATTTCTTGCTTTTTCTCATAAACTCCTAAACGCTTCAGTCCCTTGGACTGTCCGATAAAATATTTCCAATAGTTTGCCGTTCGAGCGTGTTTGGATGCATATTGAATACGTACTTTCGGGTCGGCATCCATGTGTTTGTTCATGATGTCTAACTTCAAATCACGAATGTCTACAATGGTAGGCGCTTTGATGTCTAATAATTGACGAACACCCCATGAGGTCAGGTATCGATCTGTTGAGCCTGGGTAGCCCCATATCATGGTAAAATCCTCATTAGACACCCCTTCCAAAGAAACAGGTAAATGGTGGTAAAAAGCATCGTTTTTCTCTCTGAGTTCCTTCGTCAAAGGAACGTTCTCGGCTGCAAAAGAAGCAGGCGTTCCGTCAGGAGCACTATAAATTCGCAACAGTGTGAAATCTCCCGTATGCCGAGGCCACATCCAGTTGTCTGTATCTCCACCGTATTTCCCAACAGAGGACGGGGGTGCACCCACCAATCGAATGTCTTGAAATCGTTCATAGAGAAACATATAAAACTCGTTCCCCTCATAAAAAGACTTGATATTTACAATGTAGTCATTGTCTTTACTCACTTCTTCTTTGATCGCTTTTATGGCCTTCTGGATCGCCTTTTCTCTTTCTGCTTCAGACAAGTCGTCGCTAACTTCTTCCAATACTCTATCGGACACATCCTCCATACGGATTAAGAAGTCGACATACAGGTCGGGGTTCGCCAACTCATCTGATCGATTCATGGCCCAAAATCCATCGGTTAAATAATCATTTTCTACTGAGGAATGGCTTTGAATTGCATTGTAAGCACAGTGATGATTTGTTAACAATAAGCCCTCTTCAGAAATGACTTCTCCAGTACAAAAGCCTCCAAAAACTACAATGGCATCCTTCAAGCTAGACTGGTTGATGCTATAGAGCTCCTCCGCGGTTAATTGTAGGCCTGCTGCTTGCATATCTACCTCATTCAACCGCTTGATGAACATGGGCAACCACATGCCCTCATCCGCTTTAACAATCGTAGGGCTTGCCATAAATATGGCTAGGGTAACAACTAAAATTCTCTTAAACATTTAAATATTTTTTATTTAATACTACATAAGAATAACAAAGAAAAGAAAATGTGGGCATACATTTGACATCCCACAAATGGAAATCATTTTGTGATTCCCCCTTCCTTGACCGATTGGTAGGGAACAAAAACCATGCACTTATTTGAATCGTAATAAAGCCGAAGCGTATCACTGAAATATTTATAGGATGAGGCCTGTTTTATTGTTCTCGATAGATCCTTACCCCAGCCTCGCTCTAAAACTCTGGTACCTCCAAATTTCTTTACCTCGATCGCCTGATTTTCACCAAGTTCGTAGTTCCCAAGGACACTATTTGTCGTTGTTCTCCCCTTGATCTCTCCATCCCTTCCATCGTCGGTGAATTCAAAGGTCAGGCGTCCATTATGGCACTCTCCTTGAGGCCTACAATCCTTTTGATGGCTCTCAAGATTTTCAAAGCAAATTAAAGTCCAGTGACCGTTAAGGCTTTCGTCCAATTTGTTGGAATCAAAGAAACCAGTAATCAATGTAAAAACTAAAACGACTATATACTTCATAAACTGTTATACATCATTATTATTGCTTCAATCTTCATCCCCAAAATCATAGGGGAGCTCTTCTTCCAACCAAGCGTCAATTTGTTTGAAATTCTCAATTTCTCTTCGGTCGCGTTTGGTAGGTCTTCCCAAACCACGATCTCGATCTTCACCCAAAAGTCTTCTGTGGTGAAAAGCTCTGAATTTTTCTCTTTCCTCAAGAGGTGTTAAATCCTCATAGCAATCTTTGGCAATGGAATAGGCCACACGGCTTTTTAGAATTTCTATAATTTTAAACTGCAGCTTCAAGCCATTTTTATCTACCGATATTTGTTCTCCACCTGACACTGATCGAGCAGGTTTACATTTCGACCCGTCCACCTTTATCTTTCCAGATTTACACGCTTGTGTGGCTCTACTTCTGGATTTAAAGATTCGAACCGTCCAAAGCCATTTATCAATTCTTGTTTTCTCCATCTTTAAAATAGCTATTCAACTTTTGTGCTTTGCTCTTTCCTAGAACCTCTGTAAGTTCGCTAAGCTTAGCTTCTTTAATCCGCTTAATCGACTTGAATTTCATCAATAAGTCAGCTTTTGACTTAGGACCAATACCCGGGATGTCGTCTAATGCGGAATGTAAACTGGACTTACTTCTTTTGTTTCTGTGATGGGCAAGACTAAACCGGTGTGCCTCATTACGCAAATGCTGAATCAGCTTTAAGGATTCCGAACGCTTATCGATGTAAAGGGGAACTGAGTCTCCTGGAAAATAAATCTCTTCTAAGCGTTTCGCTATCCCTACAATCGCAATCTGTCCTCTTAGTTCTAACTTGTCAAGCGCTTTCAAGGAGGAGCTGAGTTGCCCCTTCCCACCATCAATAATGATGAGCTGAGGAAAGGGTTCCTTTTGTTCTTTTAATCGTTTGTATCTTCGGTAAACGGCCTCCTCCATAGAGGCAAAGTCATCGGGGCCATCAACGGTTTTGATGTTAAAATGTCGGTAATCCTTTTTACTGGGTTTGGCATTTTTGAATACCACACAAGCCGATGCAGGATTGGTTCCCTGTATATTGGAGTTATCAAAACATTCTATTTGAACGGGTAATTCTGACAGTCGTAAATCTTTTTTTACCTGTTCTAAAATTCTTTTACTATGACGCTCCGGATCTATAATATTAAGCGTTTTTAATTTTTCCTGCCGCATATACTTTGCATTCCGAAGCGACAAGTCAATTAACGCCTTTTTCTCTCCCCGCTGAGGAAGATGTAATTTCACCTCATCTTTCCATGGGCTAATAATTGATTTATTGAGTAAGACCTCTTTGGCGGTGGATTGAAATTTTGCGCGAATATCCATCAACGATAGCGTCAATAAATCTTCATCTGTTTCATCGAGCTTTTTCTTGATCTCCAAATTGTGAGACTGTATAATGGCTCCTTTGACAACTTTAAAGTAGTTGATATATGCCGAGTCGGTGTCAGAGAATATCGTAATGACATCCACGTGCTCTATGGTAGGACTTACAACGGTAGATTTGGATTGATACTGCTCCAACGCCTCCAACTTCTCTTTGATTTCCTGCGCTTTTTCAAATTCAAGGGCTGTAGCATGTACTTGCATTTTTTCCTTTAAGGGTTGTAGGATACTTCGGGTATTCCCCTTTAAAATACTGCGTATCTCGGAAATGGTTTGCATGTAGTCTTCCTCATTTTGATGGTCCTCACAGGGGCCTAAACACTTTTTAATATGATAATCTAGACATACCTTAAACTTCTGATTTTCTATATTTTGCTTGCTCAAATTAAAGGTACAAGAACGCAGCTGATACAGTTGGTTGATTAATTCCAAAAGCACTTTTATTGCCTTTGACGAAACGTAGGGTCCAAAATATTCGGAACCATCTTTGATGACTTTTCGCGTTGAAAATACACGAGGGAATCTTTCTTTTTTGATGCAAATCCAAGGGTAGGTCTTATCATCCTTTAGCAAAACGTTGTACCTAGGTTGCAGCTTTTTGATGAGGTTGTTTTCCAGCAATAATGCATCTACTTCACTCTCAACCAAAATATATTCAATACGCTCAATCTTTTTTACCAGTACTCGAGTTTTGGCATAGTCGGTATGGTCTTTGTGAAAGTAGGATGAGACGCGTCGTTTTAGCTTTTTTGCTTTCCCTACATACAGTATTGTATCCTGCTTATCAAAGAATTGATAAACACCAGGTCCCGAGGGAAGCGTCTTTAAAAACTGAGCAATATGTTCTTTAACAGCGGGCATTACTCAAATGTAAGGAAAGTACGATGGATTCGTAGTCAACTTGATACTTTTTGAGCGAGTTGAAGGTACTTCTAAAAGTAAATGAGAGGCATGAAGGTTTCAGTAAAGAAATTAATTCCAGAATTCACGCTTTTTATTGCGCTCTTTCTTCAACTTCACATACTCTTCAGTAGGCACTTTGAGGAAAGAAGCATGCTGCTCTATAGCATACTCTAACTGCTCTACAATTTTGTCAATTGAATCGTTGTCATAATCAATTTCCAATGGCGCTTTGATGACCATAGATTGTAGTATTCCCTTTTTCTTGATGAACAAGCCTCTCTTGTCAAAAGATCTTCTAAAGCCGTCTATCACTATGGGAACTACAAGAGGTTTGTATTTTTTTATGATGTGAGCCGTTCCTTTTCGTATGGGATTGAAAGCCTTTGTGGTACCTTGAGGAAAAGTAATCACCCAGCCATCGTCTAGTGCCGTTCCAATATTACTAATGTCCTTCATGTCAACCTGTCGATTGACCGACTCACCTGCTGCACGCCAAGTTCTGGTGATGGTAACCGCTCCCACGTATGACATTACCTTAGGTAAAAATCCCGATTTCATGGTTTCCGCAGCAGCTACATAATAAAGGTTGGTTTTGGGCGACCATAAATAACCCACATTCTTGATGCTATCAATACGCCCCTTTAGGGATGCATTAAAAACGTGATACATCGCCGCAACATCAGCAAAATAGGTTTGATGATTTGAAACAAACAGGACGTGTTTATCTTCTAGGTCTCTGATGATTTCAGAACCTTCAATTTTAAGACTGTTAAAGCTATGGTAGCGTCTGTGGGAGAGAACCCCCAAGAGCTGAATCAACCAGCGCTTTAAAAATATAAAATGTCCAAAAGGATCTTTTTTGAAAAGGCCCATAAATTTAAAGGGGATCTACAAAAGCGATTGCTCGATAAGTTTCTCAGCAACTTGAACGGCATTTGTTGCAGCACCTTTGCGTAAATTATCCGCAACAATCCACATGTTTAATGTGTTTGCTTGGGAATCATCTCTACGAAGTCTACCCACAAAAACTTCATTCTTCGACTCCGCATATTTTGGCATCGGATATGTGTTTGTATCGGTATTGTCTTGGAGCACTAATCCTTCCGTTTCACTGATTGCTTTTCGAACGACCGCCATATCATAGTCGTTTTTAAAGGTAACATTTACGCTCTCAGAGTGACCACCCATCACAGGGACACGAACTGCGGTAGCCGTAACGCCTATGGAATCATCACCTAAAATTTTTCGCGTTTCATTCACCAACTTCATTTCTTCTTTGGTGTAACCCGACTCTAAAAAGTCATCACAATGCGGTAAACAATTTCTGTAGATTGGGTATGGATACGCCATTTCTCCTTCAACACCTTCTTCCTCGTTCACCAACTGTTGCATCGCCTTAACCCCTGTTCCTGTGATGGATTGATAGGTTGAAATGATGACGCGTTCCAGGCCATAAAGTTCGTGAAGAGGCGCTAAAGCCAAAACAAGTTGTATGGTAGAACAGTTTGGGTTGGCAATAATTTTATCCTCAGCGGTCAATTCATCCGCATTGATTTCAGGAACGATAAGTTTGTGGTCAGGACTCATTCTCCAAGCTGAAGAATTGTCCACAACCGTAGTGCCAACTTCAGCAAACTTTGGAGCCCACTCTAAAGAAGTTGAACCTCCAGCAGAAAATAATGCTAAATCCGGTTTTTCGGATACGGCTTGTTCTAGGCTGCGCACCTTATATTCTTTACCTTGGTATGAAATCAGCTTTCCGACAGATCTCTCGGAAGCAACAGGTATCAATTCAGTGATAGGAAATTGACGTTCCGCCAACACCTTTAACATAACGTTTCCCACCATTCCAGTGGCACCAACAACAGCTACTTTCATTTTTTCTTTTTTTATTGTGTAGGGTAATAAAGTTGTTTTTATGTGGTTTTCACCTAAAAAACGGCACAAAGATACGCATTATGCTTGATTTAGCTTAATAAACTTGCTCAACAACCTTAAGAATGTTGTTTCCTCTACCCATCGTATAATAATGAAGGCAGGGAGCGCCGAACGCCATCAGCTCTTTGGATTGCTGAACGGCCCACTCGATACCCAATTCATATACCGCCTCGTTTGTTTTGCACTTTAGAACTTCGTCTACAAGGACTTCAGGATAATTGATATGAAAAAACTGAGGTATCCTTTGCAATTGTTTTTTAGTCGCCAATGGCTTAAGCCCCGGGATGATAGGAACGTTGATGTCCATCTCACGACATTTCTTAACAAAATCAAAATATACCTGATTGTCAAAAAACATTTGTGTGACAATGTAATCAGCTCCTTTGTCAACTTTTTGTTTTAAGTATTGGAGGTCGGTTTTCTTATTCGGTGATTCAAAATGCTTTTCTGGATATGCCGCCACGCCGATACAAAAATTGGTTTTGGCAATATTTTGCAACTCATCATCTAGATAAATCCCTTTATTTAGATTGACCACTTGTTCCAGAAGTTCACTCGCATATTCATGTCCTTCAGGCTCAGGCACAAAAACACCTTCAGACTTCATTGGGTCACCCCGAAGAACCAAGAGGTTGTTTACGCCCAAATAATCTAAATCAATCAGTGCATTTTCAGTTTCTTCTTTGCTGAAGCCCCCACAAATAATGTGTGGCACGGTGTCTACATTGTATCGGTTGGTAATCCCTGCAGCAATCCCAACAGTTCCTGGTCGCTTTCTTACTTTTTGCTTTCTCAACAAGCCATTTGCTTGGGGGATGTATTTGTTTTCCTCTCGATGGTAAGTGACATTAACGAAAGATGGCTTGTATTCCATTAGAGGGTCTAAAACCGAAAAAAGGTCTTCTATTTTTTGTCCCTTTCTTGGAGGTAAAATCTCTAAAGACAAAAGCGTTTTATCCGCTTGTTTAATATGATCTGTTATTTTCATCTTCCTCTTTTAGTACGCTAAGTTTGGCTGAAGTCTTCGTTCAGCTTCCGCTTGGTTAATTTTTGATCTTTCCGCATAATCTGCTACCTGATCTTTTTGTATTCTTCCTAGGCCAAAATATTTTGCTTGTGGATGGGCAAAATAAAGTCCCGACACCGATGCCGCAGGATACATCGCCAAAGATTCTGTAAGTGAAATCCCAACCTCTTCCTCAACGTTCAAAAGATTCCAAATCACTTCTTTTTGGTAGTGATCAGGACATGCGGGATATCCCGGTGCCGGACGAATGCCTTTGTACGATTCTCGAATTAAATCATCGTTCGTTAGTTGTTCTTCAGTAGCATACCCCCAGAATTCTTTTCGTAGGTATTCATGAAGGTATTCCGCAGTGGCTTCTGCCAATCGGTCGGCCAAAGCCTTTACCATAATGCTCTGGTAGTCGTCTTGTTCTTTTTCGAAACGTTCAATCCACTTTTCAATTCCTAAACCTGCAGTCACGGCAAAAGCTCCGATATAATCTGCCCCAGAACCCTTCGCTTGAATGTAATCTGCCAAACAAACATTAGCTGCCTTTTTACTCTTTTTACTTTGCTGTCTCAAACCGACAATCGTATCAGCGACTATACTTCTGCTTTCATCCGTATAAACTTCAATGTCGTCATCAGCGACTTGATTGGCTGGAAAAACACCAAGAACAGCCTTGGATTCTAAGCCATCACTGGCTATGATTTCTTCCAACAGTGCAAGCGCATCCTTGTACAATTCTTGTGCTTGATGACCCACAAGGTCATCTTCTAAAATTTTTGGAAACCTTCCATGTAAATCCCAAGTTTGGAAAAATGGGGTCCAATCGATGTAGTTTTTTAAACGCTCCAAGTCGATCTTATGAAGGGTTTTTGTGCCTATCGTTTTGGGCACAAACACAGGGTTTTCATCCCAGTCCAATATGGCTTTGTTGGCACGGGCAGTTTCAATATCTGCAAACTTCTTTGTTTTCGAGTTGGCTTCGAATCGAGTTTTTAACTCACCATATTCATCTTTCGTTTCGCTAATTACCTGCTGTGAAAAATCAGGATTCAACAGTTTGCTTACCAGAGGAATACTTAAGGATGCGTCGCCTACATGGAAAACTCCTTTTTGATATTTGGGCGCTATTTTCACCGCTGTATGAACTCTAGAGGTCGTGGCACCTCCAATCAATAGTGGTGTCGACAAGTCTTGTCGTTCCATTTCATTGGCGATATTTACCATTTCATCTAGCGATGGAGTGATCAGCCCACTAAGTCCTATGATGTCTGCCTCTTCTTCTTTTGCCCGTTCTAGTATTTGTTCCATAGGAACCATCACACCCAAGTCAACCACCTCATAATTATTACAAGCCAGAACGACCCCTACGATATTCTTACCTATGTCATGAACGTCTCCCTTAACCGTGGCCAAGAGGATTTTTCCCACCTTTTTCTGCTTTTCATCTTTTCCCTCTTCGATAAAAGGCTGTAGATAGGCCACTGCCTTCTTCATCACTCGTGCACTTTTTACGACCTGAGGTAAAAACATTTTACCGCTCTCAAATAATTTCCCAACAACACCCATACCATCCATAAGTGGTCCTTCAATCACGTCTAAGGGCTTGTCTAAGGCCAACCTCGCTTCCTCGGCATCCTCAACAATAAAGTCTGTGATCCCCCTGACCAAAGCGTGTTCAATACGCTTTCCCAAAGGCTCATTTCGCCATAGAACCTCATCTTTCTTCTTATCCTTCCCCTGCCCTACATATGCTTCAGCCAAATCGACCAAACGCTCGGTAGCATCTTCGCGCCTATTGAATAAAACATCTTCAACATGTTGCAATAATTTGGGGTCAATATCCTCGTATATTTCTATCAAATTAGGATTTACAATCCCCAAACGCATTCCGTTTTTGGTCGCGTGATACAGAAAAGAGGCATGCATGGCTTCACGAACCGGATTGTTTCCTCTAAAAGAAAAAGAAACATTACTAACGCCCCCGCAAATATTTGCTCCAGGAAGGTTTTCTCTGATCCATTTTGTGGCCTTAAAAAAGTCTAATGCATAATTGTTATGTTCTGGGATCCCGGTCGCTACAGGAAATATATTTGGATCGAAAATAATATCTGAGGGCGCAAATTTTACATGCTCAACCAATAGGGTATAAGCACGCTGGCAGATCTGAATTCTTCGCTCATAGGTGTCTGCTTGTCCCTTTTCATCAAAGGCCATAATAATAGCTGCCGCTCCATAGCGTTTGATTTTTTTGGCCTTATCGATAAAAGAAGCCTCTCCATCTTTCAAGCTGATTGAGTTGACTACCCCTTTCCCTTGAAGACACTGAAGGCCGGCCTCTATCACTTCCCACTTAGAACTGTCCACCATAATTGGAATACGTGAAATGTCTGGTTCTGAAGCGATGAGATTCAAAAAGTTAACCATGCATTCTTTGGCTTCAAGAAGGGCATCGTCCATGTTCACATCCAAAATCTGTGCGCCACCCTCTACCTGATCTCTGGCAATGGCTATAGCCTCTTCAAACTTTTCCTCTTTGATCAGTCGCAAAAACTTTTTTGAACCCGCCACATTCGTTCGCTCCCCAACATTTACAAAGTTGAGGGCATCGTTGACGATCAGTGGTTCTAAACCACTTAGTGTTAAATGCTTTGTGCTCATAGTTCCTGAGTTACACTTTTCTTTCTGGGTTGGTACGTCGCTGCCAAATCTGCTATTGCCTTTATATGTTCGGGTGTTGTTCCGCAACAGCCACCTACAATATTTAGTAATCCTTGATCTAAAAACGGTTTTAAATACGCACACATCATCTCAGGGCTTTCATCGTACTCACCAAAAGCATTCGGTAAACCTGCATTCGGATACACACTGATAGGAGAATCGCTTATGGCAGAAAGACTTCTAATGTGAGGCAGGAGTTGCTCAGCTCCCAAGGCACAATTCAAGCCAATGCTATAAAAGGGAAGATGAGAAAGTGATATGTAAAAGGCTTCAACCGTTTGACCCGATAAGGTTCGTCCACTGGCATCGGTAATGGTGCCCGAAATCATAATCGGAAGTGTTACTTCCAATTCATCAAAAACACGCTGTATCGCAAACAAGGCAGCCTTGGCATTTAAAGTATCAAAGATGGTTTCAACCATAAGAAGGTCAACACCACCAGCTATTAAGGCACGAGATTGCTCTGAATAGGCTTCTACCAGGTCGTTAAAAGTAATGGCTCGATATCCGGGCCTATTGACGTCAGGAGATAAAGATGCCGTTCGGTTGGTAGGGCCTATGGCTCCTGCAACAAATCTGGGCTTGTCTGGGTTTGACTGAGTAAAACGAGTTGTGACCTCCTTGGCAATTTTTGCGGAGTGGTAGTTAATGTCGTAAACTGAGGATTCAAGCGAATAATCGGCTTGCGCAATGCTCGTTCCACTGAAGGTATTTGTTTCAATGATATCAGCTCCTGCTTCCAAATATTCGGCATGAATTTCTTTGATGATTTCCGGTCGAGTTAAAGACAGTAAATCATTGTTTCCTTTCAGCGGACTCGGGTGTTCATCAAACCATCCGGCTCTGTAATCCTCTTCTTCAAGTCCGTAGCCTTGAATCATGGTGCCCATACCCCCGTCCAAAACGAGAATGCGTTTATGTATAATTTCTTCTAACAAGGTCTTGTCATTATTGACGTTTATTTTTCTTGTGAATTATTCAAGGCTCCATCAATATCCTTAATGATGTCATCGATATGCTCTAAGCCCACAGAGATTCGGATAAGCCCCTGTTTAATTCCAACCTCTAGTCGTTCTTCTTCAGTAAGACGTGCGTGGGTTGTTGATGCTGGGTGGGTAACAATCGTTCTGCTATCCCCCAAGTTGGCCGTTAGTGAGGCCAACTGTACGGCATTTAGAAACCTTTTCCCGGCTTCTATTCCACCCTTTACGATGAAGCTTAAAATACCGCCACCCTGGCTCATTTGTTTTCGCGCAATGTCATATTGCGGATGTGAGGGTAAAAAAGGATACCTCACCGAGTCAACACTTGGATGGGTTTCCAAAAATTGTGACAACTTTAACGCATTGTCACTGTGTCGATCCATTCTCAATGCTAGTGTTTCTAGACTCTTGGTAAGCAGCCATGCATTAAAAGGAGATAATGAAGGACCAGAATGTCTGGCAAAAGCTTTCACTTCTTCAATGATTTCTTTCGAGCCCAAGATGACGCCTCCTAAAACACGGCCTTGACCATCCATGTATTTGGTTGCTGAATGCACCACGATGTGCGCTCCGAACTCTATAGGCCTTTGAATGTAAGACGTAGCAAAACAATTGTCCACAACCAATAATACATTATGTTTCTTTGCCAATTTCCCTAAATGCTCAAGGTCAATAATGTCAATCCCAGGGTTAGAAGGCGTTTCTACGAATAATATTTTTGTATTTTCTTGTATTGCAGACTCCCAGTCCTCTTGTTTGTTCGCATCTACGTAGGTGTGATTGATGTTCCATTTAGGGAAAACCTTGGTAAATAAAACATGAGAAGACCCAAATATAGAGCGACAAGAAACCACATGGTCCCCACTTTGAAGTAGACTTGCAAGCGTCGTAAATACAGCAGCCATTCCAGTAGCTGTTGCCCAACCTGCTTCCGCTCCTTCCATCAAAGCTACCTTGTCTATAAATTCTGTGGTTGTTGGATTTGAAAATCTTGAATAGATATTCCCATCCTCTTCGTCAGAAAACATAGCTCGCATTTGCTCAGCATCATCAAAAACAAAACTTGATGTTAGATGAAGAGGTGTTGAGTGCTCATTGAACTGAGAACGCTCTGTTTGGGTTTTTATGGCTAGTGTTTCAAATTTTTGAGTGCTCATCTTCTTAGTTGTTTCTAATTTCGAAGCTATACGATATCTCTGCAGTAGGCTGTAAAATCTTTGACACCGAGCAGTATTTGTCAAGAGATAGTTCGATGCTTTTAATGACTCTTTTTTCTTTTAAATCGCCCCATAAAATGAAGTGAAGATTGATTTTTTTAAACACAGAAGGAACAGCGTCTTCGCGCTCGGCAGTGATTTGCACCTTAAAGTCGTCCAGTTTTTGTTTCTGTTTTTCTAAAATCAAACCTATGTCAATGCTGCTACAACCCCCTAGGGCCATAAGTAAAAGATCCATCGGTCGAGTCCCTTTATCATCTCCACCCACTTTTGGGCTGGCATCAATTTGAACTTTATGATGGTAAGCATCTGAGGCTTCAAAATGAAAAGCCTTATTCTTTCTTACGAGTTCTACATTCATAGTTTCATTGATTAAAATGCTTACTTATGACTTCAGTTAGGGCGGGTGTTTCAATTAAAAATCCATCGTGCCCGTAAAGTGAATCTATTTCGACGTAAGTGCCTTCATTTATGTGGCTGGCAACAAACTTTGACTCTTCAACAGGAAACAAAATGTCTGAGCTCAAGCCCACAACTAGAGCCTTAGCCTTGATGCTTCCTAAAGCATCCTGCAGGCTTTCTCGCCCTTCAGAGACATCATGATTATCCATAGCTACAGAAAGCGTCCAGTAGGAGTAGGCGTTAAATCGCTTGGCTAACTTTTCTCCTTGATACTGCTGATAAGCTGAAGCTTTCAACGCGCCTGATTCGGACCTTCCTTCTTGTGTGGCTTGATAGGTTTTGTAGTTTCTATAACTCAAAAGAGCGATCGCTCTCGCTGTTTTCATTCCCTGAATACCTGCTTCAGCATCTTCTTGCCCCCAGGTATGATCAGTGGCAATGGCCAAACGCTGGGTCTCATTGAAAGCAATTCCCCAAGGAGAATGCTTTGCATTGGATGCAATGACCACCAAATTCTCAACAATTTCTGGTTCTATGATAGACCATTCCAAAGCTTGTTGACCTCCAATAGACCCCCCGATTAGGGTGTTTATTTTCTCGATCCCTAATTCTTTTCTTAACAGGATTAAAGAGCGGGCAATGTCTCGTATGGAGGTTTTTGGGAAACTTCCGTAATAAGGTTTTCCCGTCTTAGGATTTACCGATAGAGGCCCGGTAGAGCCATAA
The DNA here is from genome assembly GCA_022425195.1 of Flavobacteriales bacterium. Taxonomy (GTDB): domain Bacteria; phylum Bacteroidota; class Bacteroidia; order Flavobacteriales; family UBA7430; genus UBA7430. The sequence goes on from JAKMFX010000019.1 coordinate 108,663, forward strand.
TGGGAACCTAAGACGTTCACTGAGATGATAAAATGTTTTTCCGGATCGTATAGCTTTCCTTTGCCTACAAGCCCACTCCACCAGTCGGAAACATCGGAGTTTGCGGTGAGGGCATGGCAGACCCATATCACATTATCGCGATGGGCATTCAACGTTCCCAAAGTCGAATAACTCAATTCCAGTTGAGGTAGTAATCCCCCGAACTGCAATGGGAATTCTTGTTCGTATGTGAAAGTTTTATGATTCATGATAAAAGTTCTGGTTGATGTAGTTTTCTACTTTAGTATTTACTTTTTAAGGTAAGGCTACAGCAGGGCATAGAAAAAAACACCCATCTTAAATGGATTGATTCGAGTCGATTAAAAACAGACTTTAGTGAAAATAAAAAAGCATCTTTTTTCATGACTTTTAGTCTTTTTGAAAAGAGAAACTGATTCAGATAATAAGAACTATCAGGGGATAAAAAAATCTCTCCCGATAAGTCAGAAGAGATTGGTTTGCAAAGCATTTGCTTCTCGTCGTCCTTATTTTCCCTCTCTCGAGGTAGGATTTAGCACCTTGTCTTTCGACGGGTTGCTAAGGTTTCATTGGGCCTGTCCCTCCACCTTTCTGAATAAGTTTACTCGTTTTGTTAAACGTTTTGCAAATATACAGCTAGAATCGATTAAAATCCAAGCATTTGCATATTTATTTATGTTGTCATCTGAGGTTTGAGGCTTGTTTTATCGCTAAAAGCATCTTTATAACGCTCAGGCCTTCCATCAAAGATCAAGCGGAACTACTTTTCCCAAGTATTTCCACCCGCCAATAATTTATTGAGGTCTGGTGCTCCTTTCACCTCAATCTCCTGTTGTAATTGTTGACTAAGGCTTTCTTCGTAAGTTCCTCTTTCTTCTTGATAGAAAATACCAAAAGGGCGAGGGCGTGCATCTGCGTCGGTCGCATTGTCTTCAAAAAACCGGACTAGAATATTGGCTTTGTTACGATCTGTTTCATCATGAATCCACAAATCATCCATGCTGACGTTGTCGTCATTAAGCGAGACAATTTTGGCTTGAAAACCATCAAGAACAATCCCCTTATCTAGCTCAGCTCCAAATACAAGTGGTTTTCCGTGCTCTAGGTAGACACTGTTCTCTTTCTTATTGGTCTTGTCTGTAAATGTGGAAAAGGCACCATCATTAAAGATGTTACAGTTCTGATAAATTTCTACCAAAGAAGTTCCCTGATGACGCTCAGCACGAAGCAAAATTTCTTTCAAGTGTTTTGGCTCTCGGTCGATCGATCGGGCAATGAAAGTCGCATCTGCACCCAAGCTCAAAGCCAAAGGATTAAATGGGTGATCCAAAGATCCCACAGGAGTCGACTTTGTCTTTTTTCCCAATTCAGAAGTTGGTGAGTACTGACCTTTGGTTAAACCATAAATCTGGTTGTTGAAAAGCAGAATATTCACATTGAAGTTTCTTCTCAAAAGGTGGATAAAGTGATTCCCTCCAATCGCTAGTGAGTCACCATCTCCAGTGATAATCCATACGCTTAAGTCAGGGCGAGAAGCCTTTAAACCACTAGCAACAGCTGTAGCCCGACCATGAATGGAATGCATTCCGTAAGTATTCATATAGTAAGGAAACCTTGAAGAACACCCGATACCAGATATAAAGACGATGTCTTCCTTAGGAATTCCCAATTCAGGCATCACACTTTGCACCTGTTTCAGGATGGAATAATCTCCACAACCTGGGCACCATCTAATGTCTTGGTCGCTAGAAAAATCTTTTGCAGTCAATTTTTGTTGATTGCTATCTTTTAAAACATCAAGCATGAAATTTACTTTAATTGGTTTAAAACTTCGTTTTTAATCTCTTGAGCATGGAAAGGTTGACCTTTTACTTTGCTTAAACGCTTGGCATCGACCAAGTATTTGTCGCGAATCAACTTAACCAATTGTCCATCATTAAGTTCTGGAATGACAATCCGATCAAAATTCGACAGCAGTTCGCCCAAGTTTTCAGGGAATGGGTGAATGTATCGTATTTGTGCATGAGCAACATCAATTCCTTCATTGCTAAGCTCTTGAGCAGCTGTTTTGATGGCTCCATACGTGGATCCCCAACCTAAAATCAATAATTTAGAGCTCATCGATCCACTATCCAGTTCCTGCTGGGGAACATGCTTTGCGATTTGATTTACTTTAGCTGCTCTAAGGTTCACCATTTCTTGATGGTTGTCGGGATCATAAGAAACATTTCCTGACTCCTTATCCTTTTCCAAGCCACCCAAGCGGTGTTCTACACCTGGCGTTCCTGGAATGGCCCATTCTCTGACTAAATCTTCATTACGTTTGTAAGGTAAGTAAGGTTCATCGTCTTCTTTTCTGGCTTCGCGAACTTTAAGAGCAATGGGTTTTAGCTCTTCAGCCGTGGGGTATTTCCATGGCTCTGCACCATTTGCTATGTATCCATCGGTTAATAAAAATACTGGAGTCATGTGCTCTACGGCAATTCGGCATGCTTCATAAGCCATCTCAAAGCAATCAGAAGGAGACTGAGCCGCTACAATAGGTAAGGGTGCTTCTCCATTTCTACCGTACATCGCCTGCAATAAATCCGACTGCTCAGTTTTTGTCGGCAAACCTGTTGATGGTCCACCACGTTGTACATTAATGATGACCAAAGGGAGTTCCATCATAACAGCCAAACCTATAGCTTCGCCCTTAAGAGCAATCCCAGGGCCCGAAGAAGCTGTAGTGGCTAGATCACCACCAAACGAGGCGCCTATAGCAGAACAAATTCCCGCGATTTCATCTTCTGCTTGGAAGGTTTTAATGCCAAAGTTTTTGTGTTTTGCTAATTCATGAAGGATGTCTGATGCTGGAGTAATCGGATAACCTCCGTAGAATAAATTCATTCCTGAGGTATGAGCTGCAGCAATTAGCCCTAAAGATGTTGCCTGATTTCCAATGACGTTTCTGTAAACACCAGGCTCCATTTCTGCCGGTTTGATCTCAAAACGGTTTGAAAACGTTTCACTGGTTTCCGCATAGTGATAACCAGACTTTAAAACTTTCAAGTTGGCCTCAAGAACTTCTTCCTTAGATTTAAATTTTCTTTGGAGGAAATCAATGGTTGAATCCAAAGAACGGTTGTAAATCCAATAAATAAAACCGAGAACAAACATGTTTTTACATCGATCTCTTTCTTTAGACCCCAGAGAGGATTCTTTCAGGTTTTCTCGGGTTAACTTGGTGATATCTATCTGATGAACCTTGTAACCTTCTAAACTGGAGTTGGTCAATGGATTGTCCTCAGGGTCTATGCCTGCTAACCTAAAGTTCTTTTTATCAAAGCCTGCCGAGTTGATGATGATGGTTCCTCTTTCCTTAAGTCTGGAAAGATTCTTTTTTAACGATGCTGCATTCATCGCCACCAATACATCACATAAATCTCCCGGGGTAAAAACAGCTGAGTTACCAAAATTAATTTGAAAACCTGAAACGCCTGCTAAGGTTCCCAAAGGAGCCCTAATTTCTGCGGGGAAGTCAGGAAAGGTACTCAAATCATTTCCATACAAAGCCGTATTATTGGTGAATTGATTTCCAATAAGTTGTATCCCATCACCAGAGTCTCCAGCATAAAGAATGGTTACTTTGTCTAGTACGTTTTTAACTTGTGTGTTTTCTTTTTCCAATGTCATTTTATTTGCTTAATGCAATCCACATTCCGTTTTTTGAGCATCTGCCCATCTACCTTCTCTACCTTGACCTTTCTTGGTACAATGAAAACATCCGATAGAATTATAACCACATAATTGAAGCGGGTGAGCAGGTAAATTATTTTTTACAATAAACTCCTTCTGATCTTCATCACTGGAATCTATCAGAGGGTAAAACTTTATAACGTCGTCTTTGAGTTCAAAAATTTGTTTCTCAGAACGAGCGCTGTTTTGATGGGCCATCAATCCCGAAACCCAAATTTTGAATCCTGTCTTTAATTTCTGTAAAGGGTTTACCTTGTTTAGAGAACAGCAAAAGTCGGGATTTTTTGACCAAGTTTCATCTTTCAGAGTGAACTCATTTTCCTGCGGATCTGGTTTTACATCAACCACCTGTAATCCTAATTTTTTAGCCAGCTTTTTCTTGTAGCTGATGGTTTCAGGAAATGAATACGTTGTATCAATAAAATGAATCTTTTGTTCGGGGTTTACCTTTGCGATTAGACCCAGTAAATACGCAGAAGAAGCTCCAAATGAAGAAGTTACCAAGACCTCGTCGGTCGAATACTCTTCGTATAAAGCACTCAGCCGTTCCTCGAGGCTAAGTGAAATATATTTTTTGTTCTTCGCTTCTATCATCATTCTCTTAATTCGCGTCTACCTCTTCAAAGTATGCATCTATACCCCCTGAAAGGTTGTATAAATTTGAAAATCCAAACTCTTTTTCAAGCAGTTGTATGGCTTTTTTACTTCTGGCACCGGCTTTACAGTGTACCACAACTTTTTTGTCCGATACAATTTGATCTACCTCTTCCTCTACGTCTGCAAGAGGGATGTGAACGCCATCAAGATTAGAAATCTCATATTCAAAGTCCTCACGCACATCGATCAACTGAAAAGGCTCATCACTATTTTGCAAATCCAAAAATTCAGCAACAGAAAGGCTCTTCACGTCCTCCTCTTTGTTTGAACTAAAGCCACAAAATTCTTGATAATCTATTAATTCTGTAATCGATGGGTTTTTTCCGTTCAACGGATTTTCATCGTCACGGTGCACTTTTACCGTTCTAGTTTCAAAGTTCATGGCATCAAAAAGGAACAGGCGGCCTACCAAAGGCTCTCCCACTCCCGTAATTACCTTGATTACCTCATTGGCTTGTAGCGAACCTACAATGCCAGGTAGCACACCTAAAACACCACCTTCAGCACAACTTGGAACCAATCCAGGAGGTGGTGGCGATGGGAATAAGTCTCTGTAGTTTGGTCCTACTACGCCTTCATTATTGATGTAATTGAAAACAGATACTTGACCGTCGAATCGATAAATCGATGCATACACATTCGTTTTACCCAATAGGACACATGCATCATTTACTAAGTAACGGGTTGGGAAATTATCTGTCCCATCAGCTACTAAGTCATAATCCTTAACAATATCTAGAGCATTTTGAGAACTCAATAGGACATTATGAGTGACAATCTTAATGTAAGGGTTTAAACCTTCCAACCGTTCTTTGGCGGCTAAAACTTTTGGCTTGCCAATGTCATCGGTAGAGAATAGTACTTGACGTTGTAAGTTTGAATCTTCAACCACGTCGAAATCAAGTACACCAATCGTACCCACCCCGGCAGCTGCTAGATACTGAAGAAGGGGTGCGCCCAAACCTCCAGTCCCCACGACCAACACTTTGGCTGCTTTTAACTTCCGTTGTCCTTCAATATTGAATTCAGGGATAATTAAGTGCCGACTGTATCGGGATAATTCTTCTTTGCTAAATGTTTCTTCTGCCATGGTAAATTAGTTTATTCCTCCTGCAATCGCTGGGATGATGCTAAGTACATCATCAGCTTTAAGGGCTGTTTTTTCTTTGTCTAGGACATTAATATCTTCATCACCTAAGTAAATTCTTAGAAAGCTTCTAATTTGATTTTTGTCATCAAAAAGGTGCTTATGAACCGTCGGGAATGCACTTGCAAGTGCTTCAATCGCTTCGTATACATTTGCAGCATCTGCTTCAAAGGCCGCTTGATTGTCTGTAAATTTTCTTAGGGGTGTTGGGATAATTACTTTTGCCATGATCTTAATTTTAAACGTTTTTTACTTTTTTTCTTCGTTATCGAAAACGGGTTCTTGAATGAATTTTTGCGCATCGTTAAGCGTCCATGATGAGGTTGCTGCCACTTCACTTTTTACAATAGACACAATCACATATGAGAAATTAGGCTGAGCAAATTTCAAATCTGTAGGCGAAGGCACTGCCGGGTGGTCTGGATGAGAGTGATAAACTCCAATTAAATCCAGATCATTTTCTATCGCGTAGCGTTCTGCTTTTACATAATCAATAGGAGCAATTTCAAAGATTCGCTCCGGATTGGTTTTGTTTTGATTGACCACATCTCTGATCTCAGTAACTTCTTTAATCTCGTTAATCTTTCCGTAAAAGAAGCCACATCCTTCGTGCGGATAGCACGCAACCAAATGCGCATGCATTTCTTTCAGTGCAGTGTCTGTAAACTTTACTTCTTTCATCTTCTTTTATTTAAAAAGTTGTTCATAAACCTCGCTGTACTTGTCAGCACTATCAGGTATAATGGTTACGATAACTCCCTCCTCCAGTTGATTTGCGAGTCGAATCGCTCCAACTAGGTTTGCAGCGCCTGAGGGTCCTATCAATAGGCCTTCTTTTTGTGAAATGTCTTTCAACAGAGCAAAACTTTCTTCTGTAGAGATTTCTTGATTGTCATCGGCTTGCTCAGCGTTGTATATCTTAGGTACCAAAGCCGTCTCCATATGCTTCCATCCCTCAATGGCATGCATGGCTGAATCAGGATGAAGGGCAATCACTTGAGTGTTGGGGTCTTGCTCTTTTAGGTACGTTCCCGTACCTCTCATCGTACCGGTAGTCCCAAGACCCGCCATGAAATGTGTGATCTTTTCATCACCCAGCTGCTCAACAATCTCAGGGCCTGTTGTTTTATAATGTGCTTCCCAGTTGCTATCGTTACCGTATTGGTCGGCGTAAAAATACTTCTCCGGATGAGCGGCAAACATCTCTTTCGCTTTGTTTTGGGCTCCATCTGTAGATTCATACTGAGATGTCAATATCAGTTCAGCACCTAGAGATTTTAAATTTCTAATTCGCTCTATGGATGCATTCGCGGGGATACAAAGTGCTACAGGAATGCCTAAGGCGCCACAAATAGAAGCATATGCAATACCCGTATTTCCACTCGAAGCGTCCAACAATGTTTTGTTTCGATCTAATTCGCCTGCAAAAATAGCGTTTTTAACAATTTCAAAGGCAGGTCGACTCTTCACGCTGGCCCCAAATTGTTGCCATTCTAACTTGGCGTATATTTTCACCCCTTTCTTTTGAAAAAGCCTGTTAAAAGGATACAGCGGAGTGTTACCTATGAACTTTTCCAATTGCTCTAATCCTTCAATTAAGCTTTTGTCTTCCACTCTATTTTCTTTTATCAGTTCCATATACTTTTTGTTCTCATCTTTTTTAGCCTTAATGAGGCACTTGATGCGCAAGATTTTCGTTCACAAAATTATAAACGTATTCGGGATGAAGTTTCACAACTTCCCCAATCACAATAACTCCAGGACCTTCTTGAGGTTCTGATTTTAGTTTATCAACGATGTTCGACATCTTCCCTACAAAGATCTTCTCATTGGGTAGGGAGCCGTTGAATATGACTGCAATGGGGTAATTAGATCTTCCTTCCTCAGAATATATGGCCGCTATTTCTTCTATTTTTCGCAAGCCCATTAATATGACTACCGTGGCATCAGACTGAACAGCCAGAGAAACATCTTTCGAAAGCTTCCCATTGCTCTTCGTTCCCGTAATCACCCAGAATCCGTCGTTTATTCCTCTTTTCGTTAAGGGAATGCCCTGTAAACCTGTTAAAGCAATCGAGCTTGAAATTCCCGGTATATATTCGGTTTCTATGCCGTGAAGTTCTGCGTACTCTTTTTCTTCATACCCTCTTCCAAAAACATATGGATCTCCACCTTTTAAGCGTATCACGCTTCCCGCTTCTTCAACGTATTTTACAATGAGCTCATTGATTGCATCTTGAGAAAAAGAAGGCTCGCCAGCTCTTTTTCCGACAGAAATCTTAAGTGCAGCATCATTTGCTGCCTCAAGCAACTCTGGGTTCACCAATGCATCATACAAGATGACTTTGGCATCTCTAATGGCTCGGAAGCCCTTCCACGTGATCAACTCTGGATCACCTGGTCCTGCTCCAAGAATCATTAACTTACCCTTTGTCGTTTGCTTAATCATTGTTCTTTTCTCTTAATGCAAAAGCATCTTTCACAAACTTTACAGCAAGTGTTAAGTAACTTTGAGCAAAATCTTTAGTTGGTGCATTTTCATTCATGGCATAAACCGTTTCCTGAAAGCTATTTTCTAAATTAAAGTGTGCAGCTTGAGGATACTTCTCATCAAAGTCTTTGATGATTCCTGCCTGAGTGTTGGTTTTCAATCCTTCAGAAACCAACAATGCTTTTGCTGTATTTACCAATGCTGAATAAGAATGGTAAATCGAATCTGAGTATGCATCTGCTTCGAAAGCTTCCGTTCCAGACGCCAAACGCTCTTCCGACTCCAAAAGCAAAGTGGAAACAAGATCAATTGTAACCCCAGCACATTCACCAACTCCAATTTCGGTTTTGAAAGTCTCATCATGACCCCAGTCTATGAAATCACTATCCACCAAATTATCTGTAGATGCCAAGCTTTTCAATAACTCATAGAAGTATGGCTTCCCTTGTCTTTGGTAATAATCAATATGATACTCCCCTTCATTAGCGTGAGCTTCATAATCATTCAAAATCGTTTTTAAAGCTAATGGTGCTCTCTTGCTTGGGATCTTAACAATCTTATCCGAAACACGTCCGGCACCATCACCAATAACCCCTCCTCCGAGAAGGATTTGGGTTGCAGGTAATATCCCCTTCTTTACTTTAATTGCAATGGAATCCAATGGCAGCCATCGAGTGTTGCCCACATGAGTTCATACACCCACTGATTTTAATCTTTAAATTTTTGTTGTAGATGTAGTCTGGATAATCTTGCTTTAAAACATCTTCCAAGGCCCCAGCAACTCCTGTACTGTTGGCAATACCCAAGTTACACGTGTCGGTACCCGGACAAGCGGTAACATCATGAGTGCTGTCTGCACCTGGCACCGCAAAACCTAAACCGTCTAACTCGCTGTAAAGCACTTTTAGATTCGCTTCAGGAACGAACTTAATGACAAAGCCCTGACCGATGGTAAATCGAATTTCATCGGAAGCCAATCTCTCAACAATCTTGGCAAGCGCACGTGCTTGAGTCGTTGTGAAGTCCCCTGTCAGAAGTCTTACGTTCACGGCATAGTACCCCTCTTGCTTTTGAGCGATCACATTACTCTTAAACCATTTGTCATAAGCTTCTGCATCAACATCTACATTAACGGTTTCAGTTAAAGGCTGAGGTCTTTTGCTTTCTTCGTAGGTGTCTGGATCAATATGAAACGTTTGGTGTTTTAATGCTTTACGCTCTAACTCAACCAATCTTTGAAATTCTTCTACACCAATCTTTTTCACCAAATACTTTAAACGAGCTTTGTTTCTTCGGGCTCTTTCTCCGTGCTTATCAAATACACGTACCAAGGCTTCGCTGTAAGGAATGATTGCGTCTTCCGGAAGGAAGTCGTAAACCGACTGCGCCAAGTAAGGCTGGGCACCCAAACCACCTGCGATCACGACTTTAAAACCACGCTGCTCTTCGCCGTTAACAATTCTTGTTTTTGCGATAAACCCAATATCGTGAATAAACGTATAAGCGCTGTCTTCCTCATCTGAGGAAAAAGCAATTTTCACCTTACGACCCATCTCTTGAGAAATAGGGTTTCTCAAAAAGAATTCAAACATTGCATGTGCATATGGACTCACATCAAACGGCTCATTTTTGTCAACTCCTGCCAAAGCAGATGCAGTAATGTTTCTTACCGTATTTCCACAAGCCTCCCTAAGCGTTACATCGTCTTTTTCAAGATCTGCCCATAGTTGAGGCGTTCTATCTAAACTCACATAGTGAATTTGAATGTCCTGACGTGTGGTAATGTGTAATTTTCCTGTTGAGTATTCATCGGCAACATCGGCAATTCTGAGCAACTGATTCAATTTTGTCTTACCGTATGGGAGCTTAATACGTATCATTTGCACTCCAGATTGACGCTGTCCATAAACCCCTCTTGCCAAACGAAGACTTCTGAACTTGTCTTCATCTAACTTACCATCTTTAAAAAGGTGGATCTTTCTTTCCAACTCAATAATATCCTTTTCTACTACAGGATTTTCAATTTCGGTTCTAAAACTTTGCATGCGATTTGGGGTTTAGTGTTTTGGGTATAAAAAAAACCTTTCTAGGAGGAAAGGCTTTGTATATCTATGATTTCTTGTTTGTCATTAGCATATATCTAACCTTTCGTTTTGTGTACAACAACACATTACATAACAGGCACAACAATTCATCATTGCGTTGTCTAGGTTAGTGTATGTATTTGAATTTTTCATGCTGTTGTTTATATAGGGTAATTGTGAGTGTGCTTAAATGATGGTTCATCTTAGCAACAACAGCAAGTTGCCTGTGTGGATACACGAGCAGATCTAGTAAGATCGTTGGATAGGGCTAAAAAAGTAATTTTCTTCATCACTTTTAGGGTCTGTAAAGTATTGTTAAAAACTTTTTGTAAATATACGACCATAATCAATTACAAAACAAGCAATCTTTTATTTATTTTAAAACTAATTGCGTTCGCAACTCCTCCAATACAACAAATGTTTCCCTCAAATTCACCGCTATAACCTACGTCATCATAGAGAGTTAAATAAATCAAATCATGTAGATAGCTCTATATTATTTTTTATATTTAGACCATGATATAATTTGTTTGAGATGAAATATTTTTGGCTAGCACTGGTGTTTATAAGTCCTTTAAACGCCCAATTTTTCGATGACTTTTCCGATGGTGATTTTAAGGAGCACCCTACATGGCAAGGAACAGAAGCACACTTTGAGATCAATGATGAAAAGGGCTTGCGCCTGAACGCCCCCAGAGAAAGTGGTGTTTCCTACCTATCTACCCCCACTCAGTTGCTCGAAAACAGCTCTTGGCAAATGTCTCTGAAGTTAGATTTCAACCCCTCTTCGTCCAACTATTTAGACTGGTATTTAATGGCAAATGATTCGGTATTGAATCGTTCTTCAAAAGCCTACTTTGTAAGAGTTGGAGGGACTACCGACGACATTTCTCTATATAAAAAAATCAACGGAGATGAAGTTAAAATCATTGACGGCTTGGACAAGCGTACTGACAGTAATCCTGTACAACTGCATCTTAAAATCTCACAATCTCTAAACGGCCTATGGCGTTTATGGATAGATGTAATGGAGGGAAAGGACTGGGTTTTGGAGGGGGAGGTGATGGACCAGGAAGTTCGTGAGACCAAATATACTGGTATTCATTGTGTATATACCTCCACGCGCAGTAATCGATTTTATTTCGATGATTTTATCCTCAACGGAAGCCTATTCATAGACAGTATTCCGCCTAAGCTCATTACATCTTCGGTCGGAAACGAAAACACCCTCCAATTGCAATTTGATGCTGAAGACCTTGCTCCTCCCTCCTTGAATCACTATACCCTCAACCCACAAACGATAAGACCCAGACAAGTTTTGCAAACCGGAAGTAAAATAACCCTCATCTTTGAAAATGATCTTCCCAGCAATACACACTTTCATCTCGAGATAAAAGGCTTGTCGGATTCCACAGGCAATCTAATGGCAGATACACTTATTGAATTTTACAGACAATCTCACCTACCATTCGACCTCGTCATAAATGAAATCATGATGAATCCAGTGCCTAAAGTGCAACTCCCAAAGACAGAGTATATAGAGCTCTTCAACCGAACCGAATATCCGCTAACCATAAGAGGGTGGAAAGTCAAAATAAATCATAGCATTCGTGAAATCCCAGAAGTAACCATCCCAGCACAAGATCACCTCTTACTTACAAATCCAGAAGATTTACATCCATTTAACGCACCATTCAAAGCAGCCCTAAGTCCATGGGTAAGCCTAGGCAATACTGAAAGTTACATCGGCCTGATGGACGAAGAAGGAAACATCATCCACGAGGTGGAGTACCACAAATCATGGGTTCAAAACTCAAATAAAGAACGGGGTGGGTGGGCCCTAGAAATGATGGACCCAGAGCACTATTGTAGCGGAAAAATCAATTGGGGAGTTTGCAAGAATGACATCGGCGGTACACCGGGCTTCCCCAATAGCATAAGAGAAGATAAAGACGAAAGTAGCAACCTTCATATTCAAGACATCGTAGCTGTTGAACAAAATGAAATACAAATTCACTGGTCGGAAAACCTCTACGATTCGACGCTTTTCACAATCAACTCCACCTCCTTTTACCCCGCGATTGACGTTCGCAACATCCGCCACATACAAAACAAAACTTGGGTTCAATTTGCCGAGGATTTAAAAGAAGGCGAAAGCTATTTATTTGAAACCCCAGCTCTGAAAGACTGTTATCATCATGAGATCCAAAAGGCCCATCATGAATTTAGAAAAGGGCTATGGCCAGAAACAGGAGCTATTTATCTGAATGAATTGCTATTTAACCCTCCGACGGGAGGTTATGACTATGTAGAGCTTTATAATACTTCCGAAGAATATATAGATCTTTCCAAACTTTACCTGGGAAACTATGACAGTCTATTCAACACCATTACAAATACAGAAAGGATCACCACAGACCCAGTGAATTTCCCCCCTAAGACGTATCTGGCATTGTGTGAAAACAAAGGTTGGATGGCGTCGAACTATAAAACCGACGTTTCCGTTAAATTTCTTGAGGTCCATCGGCTTCCTAATCTCCCGCGTCAAAAAGGAAGCCTCGCATTGAGCAATCTGGCCTTTGAAGTACTGGACAATTACAGCTATCATGAAAACCAGCATTTCTCGCGTTTAGGATCCCCAAAAGGGGTGGCTCTTGAAAGGTTGCATCCTACCTCAACAAAATGGTTCTCCGCTTCATCAATGGAAAATTATGGAACTCCAGGAAGGAAAAACTCTCAATTCACTTACGAAGCACCGAGCAAAGCTAAGCTAGAAATCCTGCCCGAAGTGTTTACGCCTAATCTGGACGGTAGGGAAGATTTTACAAACATTACACTCGTTCCTAAAAATCCAGTGAAGATAAACATCCACATATACAATAAAAAGGGGAGGGTCATTCGTGAGCTTTGTCAATCGGAATTGATCACTCGGAAAACCCAATGGATTTGGGATGGCTTGAGCGAAGAAAAGCTCGAGCTACCCATCGGCATTTACATGATTGTTGTTGAATTATGGTCTTCTAAAGGCAAACCCGAATACCTGAAGCATCCCGTCGTCATACATCACTAACAAAAGCAAAATATAGAAAACAAAAAAAGGGCAAGCTACTTAAATCACAGTGCTCAACCCTCTACCCTTGCTGCGTTCCCGCCCTGGGGGAATTTGAGGGGAGCGACTTGTCTAAGACTTGCCCCGCGCAAAGATACGATTCTTTGGATTTTGGGCTGCCTAAACTTTAGAAATTTTACAGGTACATAAAGGATGAAAAAAATCCCTTTTCCGAAATGGAAAAGGGATTGAATCTATCACCTTAAAAAATGAGCTTAACACTTCGCTAAATTGTGGCGTATGCTTACAGATTGGTCAATAATATCTCGAACGGCATCGATAGATACTCGTTCTTGCTCCATACTATCTCTGTGACGAATGGTCACACAATTGTCATTTGCCGAATCGTTATCCACCGTAATACAGAAAGGAGTTCCATTGGCATCTTGCCGACGATAACGGCGTCCTATCGAATCTTTTTCTTCTATTACGCAATTGAACTCTAATTTCAATTCATCGTATAATTTTCTTGCGAGCTCAGGAAGACCGTCCTTTTTGGTTAGCGGTAAAATAGCCGCTTTTACCGGAGCCAAGACTGGAGGTAAAGCAAGAACAACTCGTGTGTCATTATCACCTACTTGTTCCTCGCGATATGCATTACACATGGTCAATAAGAACATTCGATCCACACCTATAGACGTTTCAACCACATAAGGCGTATAGCTCTCATTGATTTCTGGATCGAAATACTGAACTTTCCTTCCGGAGTATTCCTGATGTGCTTTGAGGTCAAAATCGGTGCGCGAGTGAATCCCTTCTACCTCTTTAAACCCAAATGGGAATTGATATTCTATATCGGCAGCAGCATTTGCGTAATGTGCCAATTTTTCATGATCGTGAAAACGGTATTTCTCTGCCTCAACACCTAAAGATAAGTGCCACTTATGGCGTGCCTCTTTCCAATGCTCATACCATTTCATTTCTTCTCCTGGACGAACAAAAAATTGCATTTCCATCTGCTCAAACTCACGCATTCGGAAGATAAACTGTCGAGCTACAATCTCATTACGGAAAGCTTTACCTATCTGGGCGATTCCGAAAGGCACTTTCATTCGCGCCGTTTTCTGGACATTCAAAAAGTTCACGAAAATTCCCTGAGCGGTTTCTGGTCGCAACCACAAATCACTTGAAGCGTCAGCCGTCGCTCCCATTTTAGTTCCAAACATCAAATTAAACTGACGTACATCGGTCCAATTGGAAGTTCCTGATATCGGGCATTTGATTTCTAATTCCTCGATGAGCGCTTTCACATCAGCAAGGTCCTCTTTCTCTAAGCTTCCATTCAAACGCTTCGAAATGTCTGCCATCTTTTCCTTATAACCCAAAACTCTTGGGTTTGTTTCCAAAAACTGCGCTTGATCAAAAGCATCGCCAAAACGCTTGGCCGCCTTCTTAACCTCTTTGGCAATTTTACCTTCAATCTTGGCGATAAAGTCCTCTACCAAAACATCTGCTCTGTAGCGCTTCTTAGAATCCTTGTTATCAATTAAAGGATCGTTAAACGCATCTACGTGACCAGAGGCTTTCCATATGGTCGGATGCATGAAAATTGCAGAGTCAATACCGACAATGTTTTCATTCATCTTTACCATCGATGCCCACCAATATTCTTTGATGTTTTTCTTGAGCTCTGACCCGTTAGATCCGTAGTCGTATACTGCTGCCAAGCCGTCGTATAATTCACTTGATTGAAAAACGTATCCGTACTCCTTGGAGTGCGCTATAACTTTCTTGAAAATGTCTTGTTGATTTGCCATAGCTGCAAAAGTAATAAATAGTATGATATGACCGAGAAGTGTTCAGCGAAGTTCATGGATTAACACCAGGCACAGGGTTAAAAGAAACTCTGGGGTAGGGTGGGTCAACAGAGAAAAATTACTTTTTTCTGTCGATAACGTATTTTATAAGTGCGTGTAAAGAAGTTTTAGCCTCGCAATCGGGCATGTCTGAGATGATTTCTAAAGCCTGAGCTTGATAAGCATACATCTTTCCCTCAGCATATTTCAATCCCCCACTTTGCCGGACGAAATCAATGACTTCCTTAACTTTTTTCGGGTTTTTGTGGTGCCTTTTAATCATCGTAATGATCTCTCTTCGCTTGGAAGAGCTACACTGCTGTAGAGCAAAAATAAGGGGTAAGGTCATTTTTTGCTCCTTGATATCGATACCTACCGGCTTGCCAATAAGTCCTTGTTTGTGATAATCAAAAAGATCGTCTTTGATCTGAAAAGCAATACCGATGGCTTCACCAAAAGCCCACATTTTCTTGACGAGGTCTTCGTCTTTGGATACGGAAGAACAACCCACGGCACAACAGGCAGCAATCAAAGAGGCCGTTTTCTTTCGAATGATTTCGTAATACACCGCTTCCACAATGTCAAGGCGACGTGCTTTTTCTATTTGCAACAACTCCCCTTCACTCATTTCCTCAACAGCACGAGAGGTCAATTTCAATAGGTGGAAATCGTCATTTTTCACCGCCAACAACAAGCCCTTTGAAAGGAGAAAGTCGCCCACAAGAACGGCAATCTTATTTTTCCACAAAGCATTCACTGAAAAGAATCCACGACGCATATTCGCATCGTCAACCACATCGTCGTGAACCAAGGTTGCCGTATGAAGCAACTCTATCATCGATGCGCCTCGATAGGTGCTATCATTAACACTTCCGCATAATTTGGCCGAGAGAAAAACAAACATTGGCCGCATTTGCTTCCCTTTACGCTTTACGATATAATTGGTAACCTTGTCCAGCAAGGGAACTTTACTGGCCATAGAGATTTTGAACTTAGACTCGAAAGAATCCATTTCATCTTTAATGGGTGCCTTTATTTGATCGATGATCGACATGCAGCGCAAATTTACTAATAATTGTTCTTCTGTTGCGGAAAACCCCCCAATAATGACTTTGGGAAAATATACAGTAAATTTTTAATGAGAATTGCCTGCTCTGTAAATATCATAGAAAAACTTTTGTTAACGATTAATGCACATATATCTATATATAGTATTTTTGTGTTCATTAAAAATGAATTATGAGAAAATTGAGTTCTACTCGGGCGCTTGTCACAGCTATTTTGTTTGTATGTAACACCAATTGGTGTCTTGGTCAAGAAATTGGTGATATTGTAAAAAAAGAAGTTTTAGGTGAACTAGAAAATGTAGGCGTCTATTGTGGAATTGATAACGGTAAAGCTGTAGTGATAAATTTTCAGGACGATTTCATCGCAGGATTGGAAGTAGAGGGTTTTAAACAAAAAAACTATATTCCGAGCCATGGCCTGATGCATCAGGTAAAAGATGCTTTAAAAGAGTTAAACATCAATGGGTTCACACCATTCGCTAATGAAACATACCTTTGCCTAGACGGTTCAAGCCAGCCTGTGTCCTATGACATTGCAGAAAATACCATTGGTCATCTAAACCTAAACCCATACAATCTATATCGCGTGCGAATGATCTCTTTATTTAACTCAGATTATATTCATAGTCATGCATCGTTGAGTAATTTACAGGGTTATGCTTTTATTCTCCTGGATGACGATGATATTAACTCAATAAGCACCCTAGATTCTGAACCAGAAATAAATACGATTGAGGGCGATTTTTACCAAAATAACATTACCAATGCTGACATGTACTTTCATGAACTTTTAATCAGCAACTCATCAGAACATCCATACAATCATCTCATAGATGAGATTTACGAGTCCTCAAATTACTACGATACAGACGAAGTCTGTTTAGATTACCCAACCATACCAATCACAAACAACCACAATACCCATCACCGAATCCTAAATATGTATGACGCCTACGGAGATGGCTGGAATGGTGCTACCTATCAAATAATTGACGCATCGGGTGCAAGTATAGCTTTTGGTGGATTGTCCTCAGGGCATCAGGGAACAAATAACTTATTAATGGCTGATGGGTGTTACACAATGATCGTTGAAGGGGGCAATTACCCAGAAGAGATTTCATGGAGCATACAATTAAATGAGTCCTCAAACGAAGTTCTCATGATTGAAGGGGGCGTTGGCACAGAGTATTTCTCTGTTGGAGAGCCTGATTGTGATATGAATGTTACTGAGCTACCAGCTTGTGCATCTGGAGAAGTAATGGATTGCGACGGAAGTCAAGAATGTTTCCCTCAGAATTGGATTGGCGATGGCTTTTGCGATGGCGCTGATCAAAAATACGATGCTGATTTAAGCTGTCACAATAATGACGGAGATGATTGTGGAACAGTAGATTGCCATGGCATGGATTACGCGGGGTATGAAGATTGGATCGGAGATGGCTATTGTGATGACGGAACTTGGGGCTTTTATTTCAATTGCCCGAAGTTTAACGACGACGAAGGGGACTGTATAGAAGGCCTAAGGCTCGCATCAAAGGGACCGAAATCATTTATAAAAGCTAAGCTTAATTCAGAGACCGTTATGATAACACTTACAGACGAAGGCAAATACAAAGAAGGGGGGCCTCTAGACTATGATTTGTTCGATATACTTGGAAATATCGTGAGTAAGGGTGCGCTAAAAGGAGTTGAAAATAAACTTCCATTGGACCATCTCATACCAGGCGCCTATATTCTGAAGGTGAAAAATAGTGCGCGGGAGGAAATTCTAAACTATAAATTTGTCAACCCTGATTAGGCATCCTTTCCGGGTTTACTTTTTATTGGCAAGCTGGCCACATGCCGCGTCGATGTCTTTACCTCGACTTCTACGAATATTTACCACCACGCCTCGTGCTTCTAAATACTCCATAAAAGCGTCCACCTTTTCAACTTTAGCCTGCTTGAACTCACCCCCATCAATCGGGTTGTATTCAATGATGTTGACTTTACAAGGGATGTGTTTACAAAACTCGTAAAGTTCATGCGCATCCTGTAATTCATCGTTAAAGTTATCGAAGATGATGTATTCGTAAGTGACCCGAGATTGTGTTTTCGCATAGAAATATTTGAGTGCCTTGGCCAAAACCGATAAATTATTGGTCTCGTTAATGCCCATAATTTTATCGCGCTTTTCATCGTTTGCCGCATGAAGGGATAGGGCCAAATTAAATTTGACATCATCATCTGCTAGCTTTTCAATCATTTTGGCAACACCAGCAGTAGATACCGTAATTCGCTTAGGCGACATGCCTAAACCTTCTTCAGAAGTGATTTTTTCTATGGATTCAAGAACGTGATTGTAGTTCAACAAAGGCTCTCCCATTCCCATATAAACGATGTTAGAAAGTGGCTGACCGTTTCGTTCCATGGCCTGGTCTCTAATGATTCTTACCTGGTCATAAATCTCATCGGCATGGATGTTACGCATGCGCTTTAGGCGTCCTGTGGCACAGAACTCACAGGCCAAGCTACATCCTACTTGAGAAGAGATACAAGCCGTCATTCGACTGTCTGCAGGGATGAGTACTCCCTCACATATTCGGTCGTCGTACAAACGAAACGCATTTTTTATCGTCCCATCGGTACTGTATTGCGAGTCATCTACTTGAACTGCGTTGATGGTAAAGCCCTCTTTCAGCATTTGTCGCGTTGACAAGGAGAGGTTGGTCATCTGATCAAAATCGGTCGCTGACTTTTTCCACAACCACTCATATACCTGCTTGGCACGAAAAGCTTTGTCGCCTTTCGCCACGAAATATTCTTTGAGTTTTTCTTTCGATAGAGCTCTAATGTCTTGTTTCTCCTGCTTTTTCATCGCTGCAAAGATAGGGATTCTTACCTTTGTTAAAATTTTATTGATGCGCATCCTTCAGGCTTCTTATATCATCCCACTAAATGCAGCTCCCATTGCAAAGGGTTACTTGTACATAGAAGACGATGGAACCATCATCCACATGGGCCAAGAAGCTCCGATTACCGATCAATTCGAGGTAGAAGTCTTTGAGGGCATCCTATGTCCAGGATTTGTAAACACCCATTGCCATTTAGAACTTTCGCATATGAAAGGAATGATACCTGAGGATTCTGGGCTGCCTTCTTTTATAGATCAAATCCCAAAACAAAGGCAAAAAAGCACAGATGACCTGGTTGCGGTCATGAAACGTGTCGATTGTGAAATGCATGAAGCGGGCATCGTTGCCGTTGGAGACATCTCCAATTCAGACGTGAGTATTCCCGTAAAAAGCGAAAGCACTATTCGCTACCATTCCTTTGTTGAGCTTTTTGGCTTGAACAAAAGTGAAGCCTCACAGCTGCAAGAAGAGGGAGAAAAAAAAGTAAAAAAATTCGAAACGGCTGATTTGTCTGCATCGCTTGTGCCCCACGCACCCTACTCTGTTTCCCCGAGCTTACTCGGAGGTATTTATAACCATAGCAAGGGCTCCTTACTGAGTATTCACCATCAAGAAACGCGCTCTGAAAACGAACTTTTCATGAAGGGTAAAGGAGATTTGGCAGATGTATTGCTCAAAAAAGAGCTTGACCTCAGCGCACATCTGAATTGTGGAAAGAACTCCAGTGATTTCAGCCTCATCTCTTATTTGCCTGCCCATCAAAAAATCCTTCTGGTCCACAATACTTATTCAACGGCCAAGGACATAGACCGTGTGATGAAACATTTCGAAGCCGCCTACTGGTGTACTTGCCCGAAGGCAAACTGGTATATTGAACGTCGTTTGCCGGACTACCATCTATGGCGTGAAAAAGGATTGAAAATAACCCTAGGCACCGACTCTTTGGCTTCAAACGACACCTTAAGCATTTTGGATGAGATGAAACTGATTCAAAAGCAATACCCCAACATTCCAACCGATGAACTACTCTCTTGGGCATGTAAAAATGGTGCTGACTTTTTTGATTACAAAACCCTAGGAAGCTTTAAAGCGGGTAACAAACCCGGAGTCATTTTAATTGAAAAAGTAGATGGCTTGCAATTAACCCCTGAATCTAAGGTAAGAGTGTTGGCGCATTAACGAGTCATCAGAACCTCTGCCAAGGATAAATCTTCAGGGCTGGTTAATTTGATGTTTGTGGTCTCTCCCTCACAAAGGCATACTTTCGCTCCCAAGGCCTCCACCACAGAAGCATCATCAGTAAATGCATCTCTTTCTTCTTGTTCGTAGGCTGCTTGTATCAGCTCGGATGAAAAACACTGAGGCGTTTGTACCAAATAGTACTGACTTCTATCAAGCGACTTGCTCGAATCGTCGCTTACCCTCCGTATGGATTCTGAAACAGGACAGGCTGGAATGACGGCATTGTTCTGCTCCGCCAGGGCATAAATCTTAGTGATCAGGTCTGAACTTATCAGGGGGCGAACACCATCGTGAACGGCTATGATTGATGCATCGGTACAATGTTCCAAACCGTTTTTTACCGATTCAAACCTAGATTTCCCTCCAGAGGCAATTTGATGGGGTATCTGAAATTGATGTTTTCGGCAAAGTGTCGCCCAGGTACTGTGATGAGAAGAGGGCAACACAACAATCTGCTCAATGGAAGCGTTGGCGCTATAAAATTTCTCTATCGTATGCATCAAAACAGGCCTGCCCAGCAATTCCATAAACTGCTTCGGGATCGAACTTTTCATTCTTTGCCCACTTCCGCCGGCGACTATGATGGCATATCTCTTCATTTTTATTTTGGGTGATTATTGAAAAGTACGGCGTAAGTTTGACTCTTCAAAATTTTACCGCTCAAAACAAAAAAAGCTAAAAGATCGAGACCTATTAGCTTTTTGTGTATCTGTATTTTCTTTGTTTATAAAATCAACATGGCATCTCCGTAGGTGAAGAAATTGTATTTCTCTTTAATCGCTTCTGCATATGCCTCTTTGAGTAACTCAAAACCACAAAAGGCGGCGGCATGCATCATCAAAGTAGACTTGGGCGTGTGTAGATTCGTGATCATACAATTCGGAATTCTGAAATCATAAGGAGGGAAAATGAACTTGTTGGTCCATCCGTCAAACGCATTCAGTGACCCTGAGGTGGATACTGAACTCTCGATAGCGCGAAGGCTCGTGGTTCCGACAGCGCATACTCTACGGTTCTCTTTAAGGGCTTTATTTACCGTATTGCAGGCTTCCTCTTTAATGATGGCTTGTTCAGACTCCATCTTGTGCTTCGATAAATCCTCTACCTCTACCGGTCGGAATGTTCCCAAGCCCACATGGAGTGTTACTTCAGCGAAGTTCACGCCTTTTATTTCCAATCGCTTCAAAAGATGTTTGCTGAAATGCATTCCCGCAGTTGGAGCGGCTACAGCTCCATGTTCTTTGGCGTATACCGTTTGGTAGCGCTCATCATCTTCGGGATCAGGCTCACGATCGATGTACTTGGGAAGCGGTGTTTGCCCTAATTCATCTAGCTTTTCTCTGAATGCCTCGTAAGACCCGTCAAAAAGAAAACGCAATGTACGCCCTCTTGACGTTGTGTTGTCAATAACCTCAGCTACCAAAGAGCCATCCTTACCAAAATACAGTTTGTTCCCGATTCTAATTTTTCGAGCCGGATCAACCAAAACATCCCAAAGACGATTTTCTTTGTTCAGCTCGCGCAACAAAAACACCTCAATCCTAGCTCCCGTCTTTTCCTTATTTCCAAACATACGTGCTGGAAAAACTTTGGTGTTGTTCAAAATCATAACATCTTGATCATCAAAGTAATCTATCAGATCTTTGAAGTGTTTATGTTCAATTTTACCTGTATCGCGATGAACCACCATCAATCTAGACTCGTCTCGGTTTTGCGTTGGTCTTTTCGACAACAGCTCATCCGGCAATTCATAGTTGAAGTGAGAAAGTTTCATTTTGGTAATCATAGCATCTGTATTTTAGGCTTGCAAATATAGGAAATAAAATAAATTTTTTGCGATTTATTAAGACTTCATCAAAAGCTCAAAGTCTTGAATATCAAGCGCATTTTTTAATTCGTAGTCGCCAATTTTTGTTCGCTGTAGCTTGGTCAGCCAAGCACCACTGTTCATCACCTTGCCTATGTCGTGAGCAAGCGACCGAATATAGGTTCCTTTGCTACAGGCCACTCGGAAGGTCAGATAGGGCATTTCTACACTCAAAAGCTCTAGGGCTTGAATGGAAATAGATCGAGGTCTTAGCTCAACATCTTTACCTTTTCGCGCGCTTTCGTATAATTTCTTTCCGTCTATTTTGATCGCTGAGAAAATGGGCGGGTATTGTTGACTCTCACCGAGAAAGGACGCCAATGTTTGCCTAATTAAATCCATGTCTATGTGCTGGGTGGCATAAAATTGATTTTCTGCCGACTCGCCATCATAGCTTGGAGTGCTTGCGCCCAGCTTTATGGTCGCGATGTATTCCTTGTGTGCCGACTGATACATCTCTATTTCCTTGGTTTTTTTCCCAGTACATAGAATCATTAACCCCGACGCCAGAGGGTCTAAAGTACCGGCGTGGCCCACCTTAATTTTTTTGACTTTAAGCTTGCGTTTGATCAGCCAGCGCAGCTTGTTTACCACCTGAAAGCTCGTCCAGTGAAGAGGTTTGTTGATGCACAATACTTCCCCTTCTATAAATTGAAACTCTTTTTTCATTGACTTATGGCTGAGGTAAAACTAGACCCCTTCAATTTCTTGGAGGGTTTCATCGAGTGCCAATAGGGTTTTATCCAATAACTCTTTGCTGTGAGTTCGAGAGATAAACAAAGACTCAAAAGCCGATGGAGCCAGATAAATGCCCCGCTTGAGCATGCCGTGAAAAACCTTTTTGAAATAATCGGCGTCCGCAGCACAGGCATCATCAAAATTATAAACCTCATCCACGCCAAAGTGAAAACTCAGCATCGAACCCACTCGATTTAGGCACACCTTCAACGAGTGCTTGTCAAACACATTTCGCATCCCCGACTCCAGATAAGCCGTTTTCTCTTCCAGCTCCTCAAAAATGGCAGGGTGCTCATTCAATTCTTTCAATAAGGTGTAGCCGCAAGACATTGCCAGCGGATTCCCAGACAAGGTTCCTGCTTGGTATACCGGTCCGAGAGGAGCGACCATATTCATAATGTCTTCGCGGCCTCCAAAAGCCCCAACCGGGAGACCTCCACCGATAATCTTACCCATACAAACCATGTCGGGCTGTATGTTAAATCGTTTGTGGGCACCGCCCTCAGAAAGCCGGAAACCGGTCATTACCTCATCGAATATGAGCACCGCTCCGTGGGCGTCACACAAAGTACGCAGCCCTTCCAAAAAAC
The DNA here is from genome assembly GCA_022425195.1 of Flavobacteriales bacterium. Classification (GTDB taxonomy): domain Bacteria; phylum Bacteroidota; class Bacteroidia; order Flavobacteriales; family UBA7430; genus UBA7430. The sequence goes on from JAKMFX010000019.1 coordinate 132,101, forward strand.
CTTCTTTGGGAGGAATACACCCCATATTTCCTGCTACAGGCTCGATGATGATGGCCGCAACCTCGCCTTTGTTCTTAATTAAGACCTCCTCTACATGTGCCAAATCGTTATAGCGTGCCAACAAGGTGTCTTTTGCCGTTCCGCTGGTTACTCCGGGTGAATTGGGAACCCCCAAGGTGATGGCTCCCGAGCCAGCCTTAATCAAAAAGGCGTCTGAGTGCCCGTGATAGCAACCTTCAAATTTGATAAACTTCTCTCGATCCGTAAAGGCCCGAGCTACGCGTATCGCGCTCATACAAGCTTCCGTTCCTGAATTTACCATCCGTACTTTTTCAACGCCGGGCATCATCTCACAGATGAGTGCTGCAATATCTGTTTCAAGCGCTGTAGGACCGCCAAAAGAAGTCGAGGCATCTGCTGCTTTTTTTAGCGCATCAAGAACGGGTGGATGACAGTGACCCAAAATCATAGGTCCCCAGGAGCCGATATAATCAACGTATTCATTGCCCTCTACATCTACCAGAACAGAGCCTTTGGCTTCTCGAAAGAAAACGGGTGTACCCCCAACGGATTTAAAAGCTCGTACGGGAGAATTGACCCCACCTGGGATATACATTTGTGCTCTTTCAAAGAGCGCTTTGCTTGTCGTCATCAAAAACTGATTTTAATCTTTTTAATTGTATGGGCGCTGCGCAACCGTTCCCTTAGGATTTCAAAAGGCGCGCTATGTCTTTAGCAAAATAACTGGCAATAAGGTCTGCACCCGCTCTTTTGAAACCTATGGCGGACTCCAGCATCGCATCTTCAAGGTTCAACCAACCTTTGTCTGCAGCTGCATGAATCATTGAAAATTCTCCAGATACCTGATAGGCGGCAACCGGAACTTTAAATTTATCTTTCACCAAGCGGACCATATCCAAATAGGGCATGCCGGGCTTGACCATTAAAATATCAGCACCTTCTTGTAGGTCTAAAGCACACTCTGCAAGTCCCTCTTCAGCATTTGCCGGGTTCATTTGATAGGTTTTCTTGTCGCCAAATCCTGGGGCGGAATCCAATGCATCTCGAAAAGGACCGTAAAAACAAGAGGCGTACTTCACGGCGTAAGACATGATGCCTACATTGGGAAATCCTTGTTCCTCCAGGACTTCACGAATGTATCCTATCCTCCCGTCCATCATGTCTGAGGGCGCAACGATGTCTGCACCAGCTTGAGCGTGAGAAAGGGCCATCTCGCCCAGCAATTCAACACTCGCATCATTTACAATTTCTCCGTCTTCCACCAAGCCGTCGTGGCCGTCAGAAGAATACGGATCTAAAGCAACATCCGTCATCACACACATCTCGGGACAATTCTTTTTTAGGGCTTTGATGGCTCGCTGCATCAAGCCTTCCGGGTTTAGGGCTTCGCTCCCTTTGGCATCTTTGAGCTCATCCGGCACTTTCGCAAAAAGAAGCACACTTCGAAGGCCTAAATCAAAACACGATGCTACCTCTTCAATCAACAAATCGATGGTGTAACGATAGTATCCGGGCATCGAAGGGATTTCTTCTTTCGCATTTTCGCCTTCCATAAAAAATAGGGGTACGATAAAATCGGTCGCTTGCAAATGGTTTTCTTGCACCAGAGCGCGAAGGGCCTCCGACTTGCGTAATCTTCTTGGTCGTGAATAAGGATGTACAGTCATGCGTATGAATTTACCTACAAAAGTACGTTGAATTCCTGAATGTCTACAATTTATGATTCTGGATTTCACTAAAAGCCATGGCTTTTTGCTTGATGGCCCCACTTTCTAGACCTTCAATCACCAGAAGACAGGCCTGCTGAAAATCGCTCACAAGGTCTTCGATGATGAAAACTCTTTTCGAGGCCACAAGCTGTAAGTGCTTGTGTTTACTTTTTGTTTTGCGTTCCAGAACGATAAAGCCTCCGGGGCTACACATGTGGCTCATGGTACACCGGAGTTGCTTGTATAGCCAATCGCCATCGATCAGGTCGGCATAGGTGTTGGGGAGCAGTTGGTTCACCGCCAGGTGAAATCTTTTTTTGGACTGAGCCTTTGCACCTAGAGGTTTCTTATCGAGGAAACTACCCAAAGTTTCCAAGCCTTGACTGACTAAAAAGAAAACGGGGAAATAGAACTCTGCTTGCAACAATTGCTGACTTTCTTGAAGCAGTCTTTGCTGAATGAATTCTTCGTTTCTCATCAAAATAAAATGCTGTTGAAGCTGTGCGCTTATCCGTTGATGGCAATCACTTCCTTTACCAAGGTGGGAAGCATCTGTTTGAGCATGCTTTCTATCCCTTGTTTCAGGGTAACTGTAGAAGATGGGCAACCACTACAAGCGCCTTGAAGCAATACCGACACCTTTCCGTCTTCAAAAGACACAAACTTGATGTTTCCTCCGTCAGACTCTACCGCGGGCGCAACGTATTCCTCGAGGATTTCTACGATACGTGTTTCTATCTCTCCTAACTGCTCCGTTGCGGGCGCATCCGTGGCTTCTGTATTTCCCAGAACCTCTTGCTGAACTTCGGTGGCATTTGCGTCATCTTCGACAACCACACCACCGTCCGCTAGGTACTCGCGAATGAACTCGCGAATTTCCATCACGATGTCGTCCCACTCCATCATGTCGTACTTGGTTAGAGACACAAAGTTCTTGGCGATAAAGACTTCTTTCACAAAAGGAAAATGAAAGAGTTTTGCGGCTAAAGGCGCATTTTTTGCTTCGTCTATATTCATGAACTCTTGGCTGTCTCCGAATAGGATGGCACGGTTCACGACAAATTTCATTACCCCCGGATTGGGTGTAGATTCAGCATAAACTGAAGTAGGTACTTTATTCTCGCTCATCTTCCTTAATTTTACACAAAATTACAAATTAGTAGAGATATGGCATTGGTGAAATCAATAAAAGGCAAAAGTCCTTCTTGGGGTAAGAATTGTTTCTTGGCAGAAAATGCAACCCTCGTGGGGGATGTGGTCATGGGAAAAGACTGTAGCGTGTGGTTCAACGCCGTACTCCGAGGAGATGTGCACTACATAAAAATGGGCGATCAGGTAAACATTCAAGACGGGGCCATCGTTCACGGAACCTATCAAAAACACCCCACAAACATTGGCAATAAAGTCTCTATCGGACACAATGCATTGGTCCACGGATGTACCATTCACGACCAGGTACTGGTGGGTATGGGCGCAACGCTCATGGACAATTGTGTGATCCACTCCAACAGCATCATCGCTGCAGGGGCTGTGGTCTTAGAAAATACGGTGGTCGCATCGGGCTGTATTTATGCGGGAGTGCCGGCAAAAAAAGTGAAAGAGTTAAATGAAGAACAAACAGCGCGATTGATCGAGGGCATCTCTAACAATTATGTCAAGTACGCAAGTTGGTTGGAAGAAGAGTAAGGGACTACAACTCTATGGGAAACTCTTTTTTTATTTGTTCCACCCAAGCCGCCACACGGTCGTCCGTTTGATCAAACTGGTTGTCTTCGTCGATGGCCAAGCCTAAAAAAGTTCCCTTATCTAGTTCGGCTTTAGACTCGGTATGCTCGTAGCCCTCTGTAGACCATTTTCCGACGATGGTCCCTCCATTTTTCAGGACTACCTCGCCAATGATTCCCACACCATCAATGAAGTAATCACAATAAACAAATTGGTCTCCCAAACCAAAAAGAGCAACCGTCTTACCACTGAAATCTATCTTTTTGAACTGGTCAAAAAAGGTATCCCAATCGCTCTGAAGTTGACCGTCATGCCAGGTAGATAGACCCAAAATAATTTGATCATACTCCGCAAAGTCCTCCACTTTGGCGTCATACATATCTATCAAATAGACCTGCTCCTTACTGATCTTACTTCGAATTTTAAGGGCGATCTCCTCGGTATTTCCCGTGTCTGACCCATAGAACAAGCCTATTTTCTTCATCGCTGACTGATTTTTTTGCAAAGTTAAGCATTCTCTCTAATCAACATATAAAAACGGCACTAAAAGCGTCGAATTCAAGCCTGTGGGTCGTAAATAAATTCGTCAGGAATTGACAGAGCAATCCTATTTGTTTTGTAATTTTGCAAATAATAGAATCACATAAAAGAAAAAATATGTACCCAGAACAAATGGTGGCGCCTATGCGTCAAGACCTAGCTCAAGAAGGCTTTACCGAGTTAAGAAGCGCTGAAGAAGTAGATAAGCTATTAGGCTCAGCATCGGGAACGGTTCTCGTTGTTGTAAATTCCGTATGTGGATGTGCAGCAGGAAACGCTCGTCCTGGAGCAAAAGCTGCCGTGAAAAATGCAAAGAAGCCAGATCACATCACTACCGTTTTTGCGGGTGTTGACAAAGATGCGGTGGCTAAGGCCCGTGAATTTATGATTCCTTTTCCTCCATCATCACCATGCATTGCTTTGTTTAAAGGTGGAGAAGTCGTGCACATGTTGGAAAGACATCATATTGAAGGTCGTGGCGCTGATGCGATTGCCGCCAACTTAATGGCTGCCTTTGACGAGTTCTGCTAGGATACTTCACACATATAAATGTAAAAATCCCCTCGAGATGTTCGAGGGGATTTTTTTATTCTAGCTGTATGGTATTCTGGGGGGGGCTAGATATCACGATCCGCAAGCCACGCAATCGTCTGGATTGTCAATGGAACATGCCAACTGCTCTTCCGGGGTAAACTCTTGTACCTCTTCAGCAGCTACAACCGGTTCCATTTGGGCTTTGGATTGTTTTTGTACCGTAAATTTAATCGCATCAACAGCAGATTTCGTTCTCAGGTAATACATCCCTGTTTTCAAGCCTTGTTTCCAAGCGTAAAAATGCATGGATGTTAGCTTTCCTAGGTTTGCATTTTCCACAAACAAGTTTAATGATTGTGACTGGTCAATGAACATACCGCGTTCTCCGGCCATGTCGATGATGTCACGCATACTCAATTCCCAAACCGTCTTGTATAGGTCTTTGATGTTTTGCGGGATGATCTCAATGTTTTGAATCGATCCATTGGTGCGAAGGATTTCGTTTTTCAACTCATCGTTCCACAAGCCTAGCTTGACCAAGTCTTTTAAAAGGTGCTTGTTCACAATAATGAACTCTCCTGAAAGGACGCGTCGCGTGTAGATGTTTGAAGTATAGGGTTCAAAACACTCGTTGTTACCTAAAATCTGAGACGTCGATGCCGTTGGCATTGGCGCTAGTAGTAGGGAGTTGCGAACACCACTTTCCTTAATTTCTTCACGAAGTTCATCCCAGTCCCATCGACCAGAAAGTTCTTTAGCTTCCACACCCCATAGATCAAACTGGAACTGACCTTGAGAAATTGGAGACCCTTCGAAGGTCTCGTAGGCTCCGTCCACCTTAGCCAGGTCTTTGGAAGCTTTCAAAGACGCAAAGTAAATCGTCTCGAAAATGTCTTTGTTGAGCTGCTTCGCCTCTGGAGAGGTAAACGGCAAACGCAATTGGATGAAGGTATCGGCCAAACCTTGCACACCGAGTCCTACCGGACGGTGGCGCATGTTTGAATTCCGTGCTTCAGGTACTGGATAGTAATTCCGGTCAATCACAACGTTTAAGTTCTTGGTTACCTTATAGGTCACTTCGTACAATTTGTCGTGGTCAAATTTTCCGTTGTCCACAAACATTGGCAAGGCAATGGATGCTAAGTTACATACAGCCACCTCGTCTGGTGCCGTGTATTCTATAATCTCAGTACACAAGTTGGACGAACGAATGGTTCCGAGGTTCTTTTGATTTGATTTTTCATTACAGGCATCCTTATACAACATGTAAGGTGTACCGGTTTCAATTTGAGATTCAACAATTTTCTCCCAAAGTTCACGTGCCTTAATCGTCTTACGACCTTTTCCTTCCGCTTCGTACTGTTCGTAAAGCGCTCTAAATTTATCACCGTAGGCATCTGCCAAGCCCGGGCACTCATTCGGACACATTAACGTCCACTCACCATTGGCCTCTACACGCTCCATGAACAAGTCAGGCGTCCACATGGCGTAGAAGAGGTCACGCGCACGCATTTCTTCTTTCCCGTGATTTTTTCTCAAGTCTAAGAAGTCAAACACATCTGCATGCCATGGCTCTAGGTATATGGCAAAAGATCCTTTTCTTTTTCCTCCACCTTGGTCTACGTAACGAGCCGTATCATTAAAGACGCGCAGCATAGGAACAATTCCGTTAGACGTCCCATTCGTACCGCGTATGTACGATCCTTTGGCACGAACGTTGTGAATGCTTAATCCAATTCCACCCGCAGACTGCGATATTTTAGAACACTGCTTTAGCGTGTCATAAATCCCATCGATGCTATCGTCTTTCATGGTCAATAAGAAGCATGAAGACATTTGTGGTTTCGGCGTACCGGCATTGAATAAGGTAGGTGTTGCGTGCGTGAAGTATTTCTTCGACATCATCTCGTAGGTCTCGATGGCCGCATCAATATCGTCTTTGTGAATCCCTATAGAAACCCGCATCAACATGTGCTGAGGTCGTTCTGCAATCTGCCCATCCAAACGCAATAAGTACGAACGCTCTAAGGTTTTAAATCCAAAGTAATCATATCCGAAATCCCGGTCGTATATGATGGTCGAGTCCAACACTTCTTTGTGCTCTTGGATGATTTCGTATACATCATCGGCCAAAAGAGGTGCCTGTTGATTCGTAATTGGATTGACGTATTCGTAGAGCTCGGTCATGGTTTCCGAAAACGATTTTTTCGTTTTCTTGTGTAAGTTTGACACGGCAATGCGAGCCGCCAACTGTGCATAGTCTGGATGCTTAACCGTTAGCGAAGCAGATACTTCCGCCGCCAAATTATCCAACTCAAAGGTCGTTACATTTTCATAGATTCCTTCAATCACCTTCATGGCAACTGTAGTAGGATCTACCAAAGCATCTAAACCATAACAGAGTTTTTGTATTCTGGCAGTAATTTTGTCAAACTTTACAGCCTCTTGGCGGCCGTCTCTTTTTAATACGAACATAGGGATAGGGAGTTAGTGGGATTTAAAAATCAGCGTCAAAGGTGAATCCAGCGTCTTCTTCTTTTCCTAAGACACCTGCTTTTTGGTATTCCGATACGCGTTTCTCAAAGAAATTGGTCTTTCCTTGAAGCGAAATCATGTCCATGAAGTCGAATGGGTTTTCGACATTATAGACTTTATCGCATCGCAACTCCACCAACAAGCGATCCGTAACAAACTCTAAATACTGCGTCATCAGGTCTGAGTTCATTCCAATCAGTCGAACCGGTAAGGCTTCGATGATAAATTCTCTTTCAATATCTAAAGCTTCGGTAATGATTTGTTTAATTCTTTCTTTAGGCACTTTGTTTACAATGTGATCGTTGTGCAGCATGCAGGCAAAGTCACAGTGAAGTCCCTCATCACGAGAAATCAACTCGTTCGAGAAGGTAAGCCCTGGCAAGAGTCCTCTCTTCTTCATCCAGAAGATGGAGCAGAAAGAGCCTGAGAAGAAAATTCCTTCTACGGCGGCAAAAGCAATCAATCGTTCAGCAAAACTTGGCGACTCAATCCATTTTAAAGCCCAGTCGGCTTTCTTCTTGATGGCGTCAAAGTTTTCGATGGCATTAAACAACTTGTCGGCCTCTGTTTTGTCTTTGATGTAGGTGTCAATCAACAAGGAGTACGTTTCCGAATGGATGTTCTCCATCATGATTTGAAAGCCGTAGAAAAACTTCGCCTCTGTGTACTGTACTTCTGAAAGGAAGTTCTCCGCAAGGTTTTCGTTAACAATCCCGTCTGAGGCCGCAAAAAAGGCAAGAACGTGTTTGATGAAGTGTCTTTCGTCATCGTTCAGCTTGGTTTCCCAATCGATGGTGTCCTGACTCAAGTCAATTTCTTCCGCCGTCCAGATGCTGGCTTCTTCTTCTTTGTAAAATTTCCAGATGTCATCATGGACGATCGGAAAGAGGACAAATCGGTTTTCGTTTTCTTCTAAAATAGGTTCAACAGCTGCCATAACTTATTGTATGTTTTTTGAACCAAAAGGTCCAATGGGTTTGAAAATCAACACTTGAGTATCGAGGAATAAAAAAGCCCAATTGGGATTTGAGCTACTACAAAGATTTTAATAAAAACTCTCGCATCCAATAGCGGAATTAAAATTGCCTTTTGAAGTTTTCAACAAATCGTTGATATCCATCCCAAAGTGCGCATTTATAAAGAGTTGCAAAATTCTAATCAGTGTTAAAAACAAAATAAAATTTAAAAAACGCCTACAAATAAAAACTTGATAATCCCCCTAGGAACTGCATGATTTTTTGTGCTTTTCCGCAGCAAACTCAAGGGCTTTATACCAATCCATTCCGTATTTTTTCTGTAGCGGCTCTTTCAAAAACTTATACACCGGAACTTTCAATTTTTGGCCGCATTCACAGGCGGGTTCGCAAATGTTCCACTTGTGATAATTGACCGCCTCGAATTCGGGGTAACTTTGCACACGAACGGGGTACAATTCACAAGAAATGGGTTTCTTAAAGTCGATTTTGCCAGCTCGATAAGCGGCCTCAATGGCGCATTTTGCCGTTTTATTTTCATCAAAAAAGACGTAAACACATTCTTTTCCTTGCACCAGAGGGGTTTCCTTTTCTCCATCTTCACCAAGCACCCACTTGCCTTGTTCTTCTACACCCCTTATGCCTTTCTCAACCATGAAGGGCTTCACCTCCTCATAGATGCTTTCAAGCACCTCTGCTTCGCGGTCTTCTACAGGGGCTCCACCCGTGCCCTCCACACAACAAGCCCCTTTGCAGGCGCTTAAATCGCAGACAAACTCTTGATCCAAGAGGTCTTCAGAGATTAGGGTGTTTTTTATAGATATCACCCTACAAAGATACGACTTTAAAGGGCAAAAAAATTATTCTAACACTATTGAAGAGCAGAAATAAATTCGTCTCAACTAAGCCTCTCTTTGATAAATGCCTCGGCATTGCGGATGTGGGTTTGCTTTTTTTCCTCCGACATGCGATTCAGCGAATGCGCTAACATGGAGGTTCGAGGATTCGACTTAAAAAAGTCTTGATGCTTCATCACGAAGCTCCAAAAAAGGCCGTCCCAAGTGCCTTCCCACGCTCCCTTGCTGTAATTGCTCATCTTTCGTAGGTAATTGGAGCCGCCGATATAGGGCTTGGTCGCAAAAGTACCTCCGTCGGCAAACAGACACATCCCATATACATTGGGCACCATCACCCAATCGTAGGCATCAATAAAAAGTTCCATAAACCAACGGTGCACCTCGTCGGGGTCGAACTCGCACAACAGCATGAAGTTCCCCAACACCATGAGTCGTTCAATGTGATGGCAATAACCCGTTTCAAGGGTTCTCTTAATGGTAATGTCTATGGGTTCAATACCTGTGGTCCCGTCGTAAAAGCTGGCCGGTATTTTACGTTTAAAACCCCAAAAGTTTCGCGTTCGGGAATACCTTCCCTTACAAACGTACATCCCGCGAATGAACTCACGCCATCCGATGATCTGGCGAACAAAGCCTTCGGTAGAATTGATGGGAATCCCTTCCTCTTTTGCAAAAGATAAAGCCCGGTCAACGATGTCTTTGGGTAAAATTAAGCCTGCGTTCATGAGTGGCGACAGCAAACTATGGTTAAGTATAGAAGCCTCTTTGACCAAGGCATCTTCATAAATGCCAAAATCGTAAAACCGATAGGTTAAAAACTGCTCCAGCCAAGCCTCAGACTCCTCGTGGGTAATGGGATACAGCCGGTCTTCGGAGAGATTTCCGGGGCAGGCTGAAAAGTGCGCTTCTACATAAGTTACTGCCTCATCCCAAAACCGATTTTTCTCGGGGAAATACACCGCCGGTGGCGTTTTGTCTTTGGGGTATTTTTTACGGTTGTCCGCATCGTAGGTCCACTTTCCTCCTTCAGGATTCCCCTCAGCATCTAGCAATATGTCGAGCCTTTTGCGCTGCTGCTTGTAGAAGGTGGTTTGGAAGAACGATTTCTTATCCGATCGGAAAAAGGGTTGTAGGTCTTTCTTGCTGTTGAGAAACTGTGGGCTGTCGTACATCGTTAGCTGAATGGCCCTTGCCGTGTCGCGCAAGCGCTGCTCCAACCAATCGTCTACAGGATCTATGACGTGGATGTGAGCAATCTTCTTGTCGGCGATTTCTTTATGAAATTCTCGAATGTCCGAAAGGACATCGGAAGATTCTATATAATGCACGGTCTTGTTCAAACCCTCCAAATGGGATTGGTAGGCCTTCATGGAAGCTCGGTGAAAGGCGATTTTCTGCTGGTGAAAGGCGTAGTGTTTGAAGAAGAGGTATTCCTCAACCAGGTATATATCGAAGTCATTCTCTAGAAGTGGGCTCTTCTGAAAGAGCTGATGCGGAAAGATGAGGTTAATCGCTTTCATATTTTTTATTTCGTTTGCATCGTTCGCTGCAATATTTTACCTGCTCCCAGTCTCTTTTCCACTTCTTTCGCCAAGCATAAGGCTTGCCGCAGGTCAGACAGATTTTTGTGGGAAGGTGAGTCTTTTTCACTGTCGCAGTTCTTTTTTACATTTTTTCCAAAAGCCAAAGAAGGATGGGAAGTAACCTTGAACGCTACTCATCCATTCCCGGGGTTCTTCCGTTCCCTGATAATGTAGATTCAAGGGATGCTCTTTGTACGCGATTTGTGCGGGCGCCACCTGCTGCAACAGTTCTTCATATTCTCCGACGAACACCTTGATGTTGGAAATGTTTTTTGACAGATCAATGGCAAAGTCCAAACTTCGCTGACTCACCGGATGCTTCTGAAAAACAGAGGGCTCCAAGAGGAAAATTCGTTGCACATCTTCGTCTTTGTGCCAAAGGGGGTCGAGGTTGTAGTAGTTGTAAACCAGAGTCTTTTTCGTTGCATCGAGGTTTGGGGCGTCCGTGATAGGTAAACGACATTCTAGAGCTTCTGTAGTCGTTTCCAAGAGGGCTTCCGGAATCTCCAATTCTTCGAAGGCCTCGTAGCCGACATCTAAAAAGGTATTCTTTTGAGCGCTCTTAAAGTACTTGTTGATGTTGTCTTGATTGGCATAATATTTTTTATTGGAAAAGGCCCCTGCTACCCACTGCCAGCTGAGTTGATTGCTGGCCAGGTCGCCATCCAGAAGGTGGGCATACATCCACCGCGCGGGAGTGAGCCAATGGCACCTTGCAACATTGCAACATATGGAAGCCACATACATGCGCATGTGGTTGTGCATATAGCCACTTTCATAAAGTTCTCTTATGGCAACATCTACCACTTCGACACCTGTACTTGCCTCCACTACTGCTAAAGGCATTTGTCTATTATTCACTTTTTCTTGAGGCCGTTTGAGATCGGTGTGGATGCCCTCACCCTTGGCCAACCAAACCTGCTGCCAATAATCTCTCCACGCAAGTTCTTGGGTAAACTTTTCCGCCTGATACCAGCTCAGACCGAGTGATTTTACGTGCTTATACACCTGACGTGTGGACAAAAAGCCTCTTGAAATGTAGGGGCTTAATCTGGAGACGGCCCCATCAGAAAAGTTTCGGCTTTGGGCGTACTTGACTGGATTTATCTGCGCCAAGAGAGTCCTAACGCCCTCATGTGTTGTTGGGAAACGATCCTCTTTAAACTCTTCAAAACGCTCGTTTCGGTCTGCTTGGTTGTCAGTCATCTCTCAAAGTTACGGATAATTCACCAATGGTGTGTGCGTAAAAACAAACCTTAGTAGTTCCCTTTTACGCAAAGAGAAAAATTTACTTTCAAGGCGTTGGTATTTTAATTTCCCTATCTCACACAAAAAAGCCTCCTCAGAAAGAGAAGGCTTTTGTACACAAGACGATTCAGTTCTCGAACTCTTTCACAAAGACCTAGTACAGCTCTATGATTTAAAAGAATGCTTAAAACAAGAGGATTTATTGAATGTATGATGATAAACTGTGAGTAAATAAGCGTTTGCCAATTGTTTACTTACTACATTACAGTACTTAAACTACATAGAGATAGAATATCCTATTGTATGAATATCAATTTCGTAAGTACTAATCTTTAAATAAATCTTCTTTGTTATCTTTCGAATTAAATTTATCTAGAACCAATTGCCGATCCAATAAAGAGATAAAATCGTTAATTTCATCAACAGAATAAAACACAAACGCAATATTATCTAATGTCATAAATTGATTTTCGCTCGCAGTTAACTCACCAGTAGTTATTATGAAAGCATAGTCAACAGTTCCATTGTTTTCGGATATTTTCATTCTATATGTTAGGTTGACTGAGAAATCAAATTTCCACTCATCATAGTATAAGAAATAACCTTCAACTCTTGGTTGTGAAGCCTCGATGCTTTTGTCTAATTCTTTAACTTGATTTTCTTTTGCCACTAAATACCATTCTTCGTACTTTTTTGCTGCATTTTGAAGAGATACTTTAAATTTTTCAATCTTCTTATATCTAACTAATAAACCAACCTTTTCGTGTGAAGCATCAAGAGAATAACCATCAATATATAGATCATAAGCACCTTTTTCATCTGGTTTTACGGCTTTTACAGAAAGCTGTCTATCAAGAATATTAAACTGACTAATAGTTTCTTGGCTATAGGCGAAGGAGTAAATAAAAAAGAAAGTTAAAATAATTTTTTTCATAATTCTGTAGTTAGTCTTCGATTAAGTTATACAAGTTAATTACCTCTAGATAGAATGATTTTTATGAGTGATTATAATCCTAATGAAGATATATCACTCTCATTCATACCAATGTCTTTTGCTATTTTTTTATTGTAATTCCTTATGGCCTTGTTCAAAGTAAACAAACGATATAGTGTCCAAACACCTAAGCCTCCTAAGGTAAGATAGTAGATAATTTGTAGGAAAATTTGATCCATACTTCCGTATGACCAACCTAAAAATAAAAACAAAAGCCAAATATTAGACTTGTTAGCTCTTCTTTCATTATACAGCAAAAGCTTGTTTGTTTCCATATCAGAAATTTGATAAAGTGTTAGAAATCATTTTCTTCGGACTAAATCTAAGTAAAATCAACGATATAGTTGTTTAATTTATGAACAATTATAAAACTAACTTAAGCAATAAGTAGTCTGTAACAACAGAAAAAATGTTGGAAACTTCGAATATCAATTTGAAACCTCGGTTTGGAAATGAGTTTTAATTAATCAAATATTTGTAATGAACACAAGTGGATAGGGGTGTTTACACTATTGGTGTTTTATAACAAATAACCATCGCCCGAACATCACACATCCTATGTCAAAAAAACAAATACTAATGGGGTATCCCCTACTCACATACTTAAGTTGATATGATTTCTTTAGAGAAATGTAAAGAAATACTAAATTGTAATGAAAATCATTACTCAATGGAACAAGTCAAAATAATTCGAGACACTCTCGAAACATTGGCTGGTATCGTCTATGAATCAAAACTGGGCTAAAATGAAATCCCTCAAAGGAAAAAGAGCAATCCTCTACAGAAGAGTAAGTACGACCGATCAAAAAGATTACGGAAATAGTTTAAACTCTCAACAAACAGAACTTCATAAATTCTGTGCGAGCCATTCTATTGAAATTGTTAAAGATTTTCAAGAAGACTATTCGGCTAAAGATTTCTACAGACCCGTATTTACGAAACTCATACAATATGCCACATTAAACAAAAACAGAATAGACTATCTTTTGGTATATCAATGGGATCGATTTTCTAGAAGCACTGTTGGATCAGTAAATATGGTGGAACTATTTAGAGGTATGAACATTGAGGTAAACAGCATAAATCAATGGGTAAATCACGATGATGCTCATCAACACCTTGTGTATATGTTTTATATTAGTATGCCAGAAGTTGACAATAGAATCAGAAGAGATAGGACAATAGAAGGCACAAGAAGTAATCTTAAAGAAGGGCGTTGGGTGTTAAATCAGCCTAAAGGCTATGTACCAGGTAGAGATGAGACAGGAAAGGTATTAATGAAACCCGATCCAAAAATTGCCCCATTAATTTCTGAGTTATTCAAAGACTTTTCCCTCGGAATCTACTCTCAAAATGAGTTGAGAAAATTACCCAAATTCAAACCACTTGAGTTAACAAAAAGTGGAATCAGTAGAATCTTGAATCAACCTTTATATTCAGGTAAAATTATAGTTCCTGCCTACAAGGATGAGCCAGAGCAGATGGTTGATGCCATTCACGAACCCTTAATCTCTGAGGAAATTTTTGAAAAAGTTCAATACGAACTGGGTCAAAGAAAACGCATCAAACATAAGCCTGTTAAACAAAATGATTTATTACCTATGAGAGGTTATTTATCTTGCAATAAATGTGGCTCTAACCTCACTGGGAGTGGTTCTAAGAGCAAAACAGGGAAGAAGCATTATTACTACCATTGTAACCCAAGAAATGGCTGTAATGAGCGATTTAAAGTCGCTTTAGCTCACAACTCAATTCAAGATACACTGGACAGTTTGAAACCCAAAGAAGAGGTCATAAACCTCTTCGAATACATCTTAAAAAACCAATATGAAAATTCTGAAAAGTCCAACAAGTCAACAATAAAAAAAATAGACGATAAGATTACTAAACTTAAGAACAGAAAAGACATCTTGTTGGATAGGTATTTAGATGGTCACATTGATAATGACACCTACAATTCAAAATCTTCTGAATTATCGCATCAAATAAATGATTTGGTTTTTGATAAAAATCAATTGGATCAGTATGAAAAGGATGAAATTGAATACATCGACTTTGGAATTTATATGGTAAAACATCTTGGAACTCTATATGACAAAGGCAGTTTACCCATAAAACAAAAACTACTGAGTTCGATATTCAAAGAAAAACTCGTATTTGATGGGGAAAAGTATCGAACTCCAAAACTCAATAAAGGAATTGAGCTCATTACGAGTAGCATCAAGGGATTGGAAAGCATAGGAAACAAAAACGGGAGACCATCTTTCGATAACCTCCCGTTAAGTACCTGGGGCGGGAATCGAACCCGCACTCTCGAAAGAACTGGATTTTGAATCCAGCGCGTCTACCAATTCCGCCACCCAGGCTTGAAAAAGGTCGAGGGGCAAAATTAAGAATACTTTGGCGCCCGCAAAATATTTTTTGGCTTTTAATTCCCTCAACCAAACGCATCCGAGCAATTCCAGCGCCCGCACACGACTGCGGCTCTATTTTATCTCTGACCATCCACAAACAAAGCGTAAGGATAATCGGCCGTTTACTTGAGCATTTACAATATAATTTCTTACATTTGCTGCCCTTACAGAAGAACGGATTAATCTATTTATCAAAGGATTGCAAAACGATGGATTCAACAATTAAAATATTTTCAGGTAGAGCGACCCTCCCTTTAGCAAAAAAAATTGCCGAAGACTATGGAGTTCCCTTAGGAAATATCATCATTTTCAACTTTAGTGATGGTGAGTTTATCCCTTCTTTTGAAGAAACCGTAAGAGGTTCTAAGGTATTCATCATTCAGTCCACTCCACCTCCATCAGACAATCTTATGGAGTTGTTGTTGATGATTGATGCTGCCAAGCGAGCCTCAGCCTCGCAAATTGTGGCCGTGATGCCTTACTTTGGTATGGCACGCCAAGATCGTAAAGACAAGCCAAGAGTGCCTATAGGGGCAAAGCTTGTTGCCAACATGCTTACCGCAGCCGGGGCAACGCGCATCATGACTTGTGACTTGCATGCCGATCAAATTCAAGGGTTCCTCGAGGTACCCGTGGATCACCTATACGCTTCTTCCGTTTTTATCGACCACATCAAATCTTTAAACCTAGAGCATTTAACCATCGCCTCTCCGGATATGGGGGGTTCCAAGCGCGCGCATGCTTATGCCAAGCACTTGGGTTGCGAAATGGTGATCTGTTACAAACACCGCAAGAAAGCCAATGAAATTGGTGACATGCGCGTGATTGGAGAGGTAGAAGGAAGAAATATCGTATTGGTGGATGACATGGTAGATACCGCAGGTACGCTAACCACGGCAGCAGACATGATGTTGAAGCATGGAGCCTTGTCCGTTCGAGCGGTTTGTACGCACCCTGTTTTGTCGGGCAAAGCCTACGAGCGCGTAGAAAACTCAAAAATGCTTGAGCTGATCGTTACCGATACTTTGCCAAGTCAAGAGAGTCCAAAAATTAAAGTCATAAGCATCGCTCCCCTGTTTGCCAACGTCATTAAAAACGTGGTCAACAACGAGTCGATCAGTAAAAATTTTATTCGTTAAATTAGTTTATAAACCAAAAATCAAACCAAATGAAATCAGTATCTATTAGCGCTGAAAAGCGTGTAGATTTGGGGAAAAAGGAAGCCAAAGCCTTAAGAGCTGCAGGGAAAGTACCTTGCGTTGTTTACGGCGGAGAAACCGTACATCACTTTTCGGCTACGGAAATCGCTTTCAATAACCTTGTTTACACACCGAATGTATACGCGGTGGCGATTGATATTGAGGGCGCTACAGTTAATGCCCTTATCAAAGACATTCAATTTCACCCCGTAACCGATCGAATCCTACACATCGACTTTATCGAGTTGGTGCCAGGGCAAAGCGTAAACACAGAAATTCCTGTAGTGATTACCGGAAATGCGATCGGAGTAAGAAACGGTGGTAAATTACGTAAGACACTGCGTAAACTTAGCGTTCGTGCCACGCCAGAAAACCTACCTGACGCGGTTACGCTTGACATCTCAAAAATGAGAATTGGAGAGAAAATTTACGTCAGAGATGTAGATGCTTCAGGCTTTGACATTCTGACTTCAGGCAATGCGGTTATTGTAGCTGTGAAAACTGCTCGTAACGTTGTTGAAGACGAAGAGGAAGAAGAGGAAGGCGCTGAAGCTGCTGCTGATGCACCTGCTGCTGAAGCTCCTGCCGCAGAATAAGCATGAAAAAATTCCTTATCATAGGATTGGGAAATGTTGGAGCTGAGTATGTCAATACTCGGCACAATATAGGATTTAAGGTATTGGAAGCACTCGCAAGTGCTTCCAATTCTTGTTTTACGCCCAACCGTTATGCGGATACCGCAACGATGAAAATCAAAGGTCGGTCGCTTACCCTGGTCAAGCCAACAACCTTTATGAATCTGAGTGGAAAGGCGCTAAACTACTATCTGCAAAGCGAAAAGATCGCTCCTGAAAATGCCCTAATCATCACCGACGATTTGGCGCTTCCCTTTGGGACGCTTCGCATGCGAACAAAAGGCAGTGATGGTGGTCACAATGGCTTAAAACACATCATCGAGACCTTGAACAGCTCACAATTCCCGCGCATCCGATTTGGTGTGGGCAGTGACTTTTCAAAAGGTAAGCAAGTGGATTATGTGCTTGGCGAATGGTCTGCTGAGGAAGAAGAGCAATTAAAGGAACGCATAGAAACCGTCTTGAAAATGATTCACAGCTTTGTGTGTGTGGGTGCCGCAAAAACCATGACGGAGTTCAACGGGAAGTGAGCATACTTCTCATGTCGACATCGATTTTCTGGAGAACTAAAAAAATGGCTCAGCCTTCTCGTTTAAATTACTTATCTTAGATTGTAATAAACACTTACGTATGAAAACCCTCCTCACGCTCTTTGCGATATGCATAAGTTTTACAAGCTACGCTCAAACCGAAATTTGTTGCATCAATCCCGATTGGGTGAATCCCGAAGTCAATTGTATGGAAGTTTATGACCCCGTAATCGGGTGTGATGACAAGTTGTACGGCAACGCTTGTGTGGCTCAAGCCGCAGGGGTGACTTCTTGGGAAGACGGCGCGGGAGAAATTATCGAAACAGACTGGGATTGTTCCGCCATTCCGGTGCTTTGTGAAACCCCTTCGGGAATCATAATCTATGGGGTTGGTGATTGGACAAATCCGGACAACCCCTGTGAGTCTGGATACTGCGGGGAAGATGGGACCTTTTCTCAAATTGTATACGACTGTCCCTATGAAATGGGGATTCCTTGTGATGGAGATATGGTACAAGTCCCTGGCCAATGTTGCGCAGTATGTGTGGAAAAAGAACCGCTGTGTACCTCGAATACTGGTGTAGAGATATACCAGGAAGGCGACTGGTTCAACCCGACCAACCCATGTGATGCAGGCTATTGCAATGCCGATGGGACTTTCTCCATGATGATCATTGATTGTGCGCAAGCTATGGGTGTTGAATGCAACGGCTCCTGGGTTGAGGTCTGTGGCCAATGCTGTTCAGAATGTGTAGAAATTGCTGCCGCCACGACCCTTGATGGGGTGTCCATTACGCTGAACCAAGGCTGGAACATGATTGGCTTCGGTTGTGGAGCAGATAAAAATGCCGCAACGGCCTTTTCCGCCATTAAAGACCAACTCATCATCGCAAAAAATGGCTTTGGAAATGCCTACTTAACCGAATACAACTTTAACGGAATTGGTGACTTAAAACGCGGTTATGGCTACTTGATAAAAGTCACTGAAGAGGTTCCCAATTACAATATTTGTGAATAGACCTGTTTTACCCTTTAAAGTCGCTAAACCTTATTCCCACATTCAATAATGAGCTTACACGTCATCGGATTTAAAAGCCTGGGCATCACAAAAGACGAACCCTTCAAAGAGAAGGGTAAATGGTCTCGTGGGTTCCAACACAACTTTAAACTCAGCAATGGAAACTACCTCTCCCTTTGCATTACCGAAAATAGTTTTGGCGGTGATTTAAAAGAAGAGCTTGTTTCAGTGAATTACCTTCCCGTTGATGATCTTGAAAAGCTTGCCGAGCCCTCTTGTGAAGAAGAGGTCAGCGCCCTAGAAAAAGAAATTGTACTGGGGTGCTTTGAGTACATCGAAGAGTTTTACGAGTACGACTTGCTGCTCAGAAGCGTTGGGTGCAATGCCCTAAAGGGAGAAGCGCTTGATCGACTTCTCGACTCTTCTGTGCTTTGATTTTGAATTCCTAATGCGCCCTACGCCGGGGTCGTTCCTTTACGATACAAGCCCAGCAGCGAGGCTACTAATAAACGGCTTTAGAAAACAAGTTAGCCATTGACTCGCCTTGAATTAAATCGAATATTCTCATGTAAAATTAGGATGTATTATTGTGGCTGCATACCATATAATGTAATAATAGAACCTCTTAAATATCTTCAATCGAGAGATGTCAAAACAACTCAATTCAACTAAAATAGAAGATATAAGAAGTGGAAATACTACTTTAAAAATCAATCATACAGAAAGAAGTAAAATCAAAATGAAGTAAAAGAAACCAAATACTTCATTACAAAATCACTCAACAGTAACCGACTGTTTTTCTAATGAAGTTTTAGTAGATAAAAATGATATGTTATTAGATGATTATAAATTAAACTTATCATTTACCTTACTAATACAATCATCATCTTTATCAAATATACATCATTACAATTACGACCAAAAGAAACTATATAGGTTAATTAAGTTCTTAAAAGATGAAAGAGGATTAGGTTATAGAAGAATTAGTCATATTCTGTATGATAAAGGTTTTAGAACAATAAGAAGTAATAAACCAATTCTAAACAATTACGTTTATAGTATATATAAGAATGGTAAGATTAGAGAAGAACGATTAAGTCGTAGTTATGAAAGTTTGATTTTAAATGTAGTGTGTTCTATTTTGATTTAAAGTTTACTTGGTATTGTATTCTTTTGTTCTGAATTAAGGATTCGTATTCATTATAATTTAGAAGAATGTATTCTTTTAATAGTGTATGAACAATACACAACCTGTAATTATCAATACTTTTAAATAAATCTTCTTCATTTTTTGTAAACCCAAAAAACACACCATATGGAAGTTCTTTAACACTCTTTGAACTAGTTGTTTTTATTTCAATGAGTGTAAAATCTTCTTTTGTTCTAACATCATCAAAAGACGGAACTCTTAATAATACCCCATCTACACTTCTAGAATATTTTTTAATGTCGACCCCAACTATATCGTATAATCTCTTTAACTGGTCTTTATTCGGAACGTCAAACCCCTGTAGAAGAGATCTTAGTATAATAATCCCATCTTTTTCTGTTTTAAGGTTTTTTATATTTTGTTCTCTTCCCATTTATGAATATTTGGTTGTTGAATATACATAACTTAAACTGAACATCGAATTCAGACAACAATGTCGGTTGTGGTCTGTCTTATTGTGATTTTTATATCTTTATACCCTAAAACTATTAAAATGAAAAACTTATCTATTACACTATTATCCCTTTTATTTGTTTTTTCTTGTTCTCAAGATCCAAAAATCAAAAATTATACTGAAGAAAATGTTAAAGATGACCTGTTGTTATTTAGTGATTCCGACAAAGAATTAATTCAAGGTTACGTCATTAGACAAACTATGATAAATGAAATGAGTGGAATGTTTGGAGTAACTGAATCTAATAAGGTTGATTTAAAAAGTCTAACATATGGAGATATGATTTCTTCTCAGACAATATTTCTTCAAGAACAAGTAAGAAAAGATTCTCTTCAGAAAATAGAGGATGAGAAAAAAAGAATCGAAGAAGAAAAAAGACGAGTTTATCTCCAACAACAACAAGATAGTCTTCAAAAGTTAGTACAAATCACAGTAATGGATGTTTACAAAAGTGAACAATATTTCATGGATCAAATGTGTATGAAAGTTAAAATGGTAAGTAACATTAAAAAACGAGTTAATTCATTAAGTTTTTCAGTCAATGTTGAGGACAAAAAAGGAAATAAACTAGGTAGGGGTTCTATGAAAAATAGTGACTCATTCACTAATTATGACATTGGTTCATGGTGTTGGAGTTCGTATGACGATTTGTATTCTATCCTAAATGGATCTTCTGTTGATGACTACCACTATTCTTATGAGATTCGATCAATGATATACGACGGAGAACTTGTTGAATTAAATTAAAATTTAAATTAGACCTCAACCTAACAAGTTGGGGTTTTTTGTTTGTTAAATTTTACGATTTGAAACATTTACTCCCCTAATCGACAACTTTATTGACCCAACCGAGATAGTGAATTAAGTCGAAGATTCTCACGTAAAAATCCGATGTGTTATTGTGGTTATATACTAGATAATGTATTAGTCGGACACCTTCAAATATCTTCAATCGAGAGATGTCAAAACAACTCAATTCAACTAAAATAGAAGATATAAGAAGTGGAAATACTACTTTAAAAATCAATCATACAGAAAGAAGTAAAATCAAAATGAAGTAATAGAAACCAAATACTTCATTACAAAATCACTCAACAGTCACCGACTTAGCCAAGTTTCGTGGTTGATCGACATCGCATTCGCGCATCACGGCAATGTGGTAGGAGATGAGTTGAAGGGGTATGGTGGTCAATAGTGGGCTCAAGCGCTCGTCAACTTCAGGAACTTCAATGACATGATCCGCAATGCGGGTTACGTCGACATCCCCTTCGTTTACAATCGCAATGATTTTTCCTTCTCGCGCCTTGATTTCTTGGATGTTGCTGACCACCTTTTCGTAGTGCTCCGTTTTCGTAGCGATTACTACCGTTGGCATGTCTTCATCAATGAGTGCAATCGGCCCGTGCTTCATTTCTGCTGCAGGATACCCTTCGGCGTGTATATATGAAATTTCTTTTAGCTTCAATGCCCCTTCCAAAGCCACGGGGAAATTGATCCCTCGCCCTAAAAACAGACAGTTCGGCACGTCTTTATAAACGGAAGCAATTTCTTTGGCCTGCGCATCGAGCTTGAGGGTCTCCTCTACCTTTGTAGGTAGTGTCTCCAGCTCCATGATCAATCTTCTAAAGTCTTTTTCTGAAAGGGTTCCACGTTTTCTCCCTAGGCTCAAAGCCATCATGATGAATACGGTAACCTGAGCGGTAAAGGCTTTTGTGGATGCCACGCCGATTTCTGGCCCTGCATGGGTGTATGCGCCTACGTGTGCCTCTCTTGCAATGCTCGAGCCTACGACGTTACAAATACCGAAAATCGTTGCCCCCTTGGCCTTTGCCAATTGAATGGCAGACAAGGTGTCGGCGGTCTCCCCAGACTGCGAAACGGCAATCACGATGTCCTTCTCCGTAATGATCGGATTCCTGTATCGGAACTCTGACGCATACTCTACTTCAACGGGGATGCGTGTTAAATCTTCAATGAGGTACTCCGCCACGAGGCCGGCATGCCATGAAGTTCCACAGGCCACGATGATGATTCGATCTGCATGTAAAAACTTTTGCTCGTACTCTTCAAGGCTCCCCATCTTAATGGTTCCTTGATTCACCAACAAACGCCCACGCAAAGTATCAAAAATAGATTTAGGTTGCTCATTGATCTCCTTGAGCATGAAGTGGTCGTAACCACCTTTTTCAATGGACTCAATTTCTATGGCCAACTCTTGAACGTAAGGACGCTTCAGCTCATTGGCAATGGTTCTAATTTCCAATCCATTTTCCAAAGAGATCAACGCGACCTCTTCCTCATTAAGATAAACAGCTTGCTTGGTGTATTCAATGAAGGGGGTTGCATCTGAGGCGATAAAGTACTCCCCATCTCCCACGCCGATAACCAGCGGACTTCCTTTTTTCGCTACAACCACCTGATCCGGACTCCCTTCTTCAATCACGGCAATCGCATAAGCGCCAACCACCTGATTTAATGCCACACGAACGGCTTCAGCAAGACTTACCTTGGCGTTGACCAAGATGTCCTCAATCAGGTTGACCAAAACCTCTGTATCTGTATCGCTATGAAAGGTGTACCCTCTTTTAGATAGGCCTTCTTTGATGCTGGCATAGTTCTCAATAATCCCGTTGTGGATGATGGCTATGCGTTTGGTGTTTGAAAAATGAGGATGAGAATTACGGTCGCTTGGTGCGCCATGGGTCGCCCATCGGGTATGACCAATGCCGAGAGTCGCTTGGGGAGTTTCTTCAGGGACGGAGCCTTCCATCTGAGCCACTTTTCCCTGTTTTTTGAAGACCTCGATTCCCTTACCATTCAGTAAGGCCACTCCAGCGCTGTCGTATCCGCGGTACTCGAGTCTTTTTAATCCTTTAACCAAAATTGGATACGCTTTCTTGCTACCCAAATATCCTACGATTCCACACATACCCTCTCCTTAGACCGATTAATTTTGGACTTTTTTTTACTTATTCTTCAAACAATGTTTCGTAAAAAGGCTTGTACTGCTCTTTGTAAGCACCTTCCGAAAACTCTAAGGTAGGTAATTTAGACGCTTCAATCAACTTCAAAATGTCCTTGTCCAAGTCAATGCTTCCCTTGACTACTGCGTCGGAATAATGAATGGCCGTTTGGCTTAACTTTTTAAAGTCCGCTTTCTCAAAACCGGCCAAATCCTCTTCACAGTGACCGTCAAACTTTAACTTGTTCGACAAATCATCGCTAAGGGTGCCTTCGAAAGACTGATTGTATAGTGAAACGACAATTTTTGTGTTTTCAAATATTGGGTCGTCGTGGTAGAACTTTTTCAGGTACATCGGCAAGAAGCTAGCCATCCAACCATTACAGTGAATGACATCTGGAGACCAGCCTAATTTTTTCACAGATTCGATAACGCCTCTACAGAAAAACAAGGCGCGCTCATCGTTATCTTCGTAAAACTTTCCTTTTTTATCCTCTGTCGTAAACTTTCGCTTAAAGTACTCTTCATTGTCTATGAAGTATACCTGCATGCGCGCTTGAGGGATAGAGGCCACCTTGATGATTAAGGGTTGGTCAATGTCATTTACGATCAAATTCATTCCCGAAAGACGAATCACTTCGTGCAGTTGATGTCTTCTTTCATTGATGCACCCAAAACGAGGCATAAACAACCGCACCTCAATACCTGACTCGTTCATCGCTTGAGGTAAAAAGCGAGATGTCTTAGATAAATCATTCTCAGGTAAGTACGGGGAAATTTCTTGGGAAACGTATAGTATTCTTTTCTTGGCCATAACTGTACATTCTGTTATTCTAATTCAAGACGCAAAAGTACAAAATAATCTCGAGTTTATTAAGTTTTTCAGTAGCTTTAACCCCTGTTTTAGCTAAGAAGCGATGAAAATCATTTCCACCGTATCCGATTTAAGTCTTTTTTTAAAGACAAACGCCAAGGGGCAATCCTTGGGTTTTGTGCCTACGATGGGTGCCTTGCACTCCGGACACATAAGTCTGATTGAAAAGGCTTTAGAGCAAAACGACCTTGTCCTGTGTTCTATTTTTGTAAACCCTACCCAGTTCAATAACAGCGATGACCTGGAGCAATATCCCGACAGAATTCAGGAAGACCTCAAGGCCTTAGAGAAGGCCGGATGTCACGCTGTTTTCACCCCCACCACAGCTGAAATCTACCCTAAGGACTACGCCACGAAAAAGTATGATTTTGGCTTGCTCGACAAGGTGATGGAGGGGGAAAATAGACCCGGACACTTCGAGGGTGTTGCCGGTGTTGTCTCGAGGCTGTTTGACATTGTAAAACCTCAAAAAGCCTACTTCGGCGAGAAAGACTTTCAACAATTGGCCATCATCAAATCAATGGTCAAGCAAGAGCAGTTGAAGCTTGAAATTGTGGCTTGCCCAATTCTGAGAGAGGCTGATGGCCTAGCTATGAGCTCTAGAAACCTTCTTCTTCAGCCAAAATCACGAATCGCTGCAGCCCGAATCTACAAGCGTCTTTTGCAAGTGAAGAAGCTTGCGCCAAAGCAATCTGTAGCGCAGGTAAAAGCATGGGTTGAGCGCGCCTTTGAAGAAGACAATGAGTTGAACTTAGAATACTTCGAAATTGTCAGCCAGTCGGATTTACAAGCGTCTTCCAGCTGGTCTGAACACAAAGAACACATAGCCTGCATCGCATGCTACGCAGGGTCTATTCGTCTGATAGACAACCTTTTTCTCGAAATAAATTAATCGAGAGGTCTAACAAACATTTTGACTACCTTTGACGCATGAACATTCAGGTCGTAAAATCTAAAATTCACCGGGTTAAAATTACCAAAGCCGACTTAAACTACATCGGCAGCATCACCATCGATGAAAGCCTTATGCTGGCCTCCAACATCATCGAAGGGGAGAAGGTTCAGATTGTAAACATCAACAACGGTGAGCGCATTGAAACCTATGCTATAAAAGGCGTTAAAGGCTCAGGCGAAGTCTGTATGAACGGCCCTGCCGCACGTAAAGTTCAGCCCGGAGATATCGTCATCATCATTTCTTATGCGAGTATGGAATTTGAAGAAGCGAAAGCATTCAAGCCGACCTTGATCTTCCCAAACGAAGCAACCAACAAGCTGGACTAACCATGAAAGCCCGGATCTTCTCTTTACTAAAATATCTGTTTTTCCTAGGCATTGGCGGGCTTTTCCTCTATTTCGTTTTTCGAGATCAAGATGTAGACAAGATGTTGTACGATTTGCGCAACGCAAAATACGGCTATCTTATCTTGTCCATGATTTTCGGATACGCGGCGTATGTCTTTAGGGGGCTTCGGTGGCTACTCTTGCTGAAAACGATGAACTATAAGACCAGTGCAAACCACGCTACTCAAGCGATTGCTTCAGGGTATCTTGCCAACGCCATTTTCCCCAGGGCGGGAGAGATTGTACGATGTACAAGCCTCTATAAGGTCACGGGCATCCCGGTAAACAAGCTTTTTGGAACCATCCTTTTAGAGCGCGCCATAGACCTTGCTCTATTGGTTCTTTGTGTTACCTTGAGTTTTCTTTTGAAGTTCTCTGAACTTTCCAGTTTCTTTGCTTCGCTAGGTAGTGAGGCCGATCCTAATGAGGCTTCGCAGACCCCCCTACTGATCGTCGCTCTGGTCCTTGTTATCTCCCTAGCCTTGTATTACTTCAGAAATACGCTCAGAAAGAGTAAGCTTTTCCTGAAGGCGCTTTCTCTGTGGGAAGGGGTTAAAGAAGGCTTTAAAACGGCCTTTTACATGAAAGAAAAAGGCTTGTTTGTGTTTCATACAATCATGATTTGGGTCATGTACTTGCTGATGACCTACATTTGCTTCTTCAGCATTTCCGAAACAAGCGGCCTTACCCTTACGGACGGCTTGTACATTATGGTTGTGGGAGGCCTGGGAATGGTTGTTCCTGTGCAGGGCGGTCTGGGGCCGTATCACGCAGCAGTCACCTTGGGCATCGTGAGCATCGGCCTCTCTGAAACTACCGGAATCACACTGGCCGTTCTGATTCACTCTGCACAAACAATAATGATTATCATCACCGGAATTATTGCGGCAATTGTTTTATCTTTCGCTAAAAGAAAAGCAGCCCATCATGAATCAAGTGACGCTCCTTCAGTCTAAAATTTTATCCTTTTCAGGGTTAATAACACAAACGGAACAGTGGCGTAACAACCAAGAAAAGATTGTGTTCACCAACGGCTGTTTTGACTTGCTTCACCTCGGCCACGTTGATTACCTCGCCAAAGCACGAGACCTGGGCGATCGACTGGTGATTGGCCTAAATACTGACCGCTCTGTGCAAAACATCAAAGGCCCTTCTCGTCCGGTTAAAGACGAGCTTAGCAGGGCGCATATTTTAGCCGCCATGGGCTTTGTAGACGCCGTTGTTCTCTTTGATGAGGAAACGCCTATGAGGCTCATTACCCTGGTAAACCCCGACGTGCTTGTAAAGGGAGGAGATTACGCAATTAAGGACATTGTAGGGCATGAGTCCGTTCAAAAAAACGGCGGAAATGTGTGTACCATACCATTTGTTGAGGGCTACTCAAGCACGAGAATTATTGACAAGATCAATCAAGGATAAATGGCCAAGACAAAAATAAAAACGGCTTATTTCTGCCAAAACTGCGGTGCTGAATACCCTAAGTGGCAAGGCCAATGCAGTGCTTGCAAAGAGTGGAACACCATTGTTGAAGAGGTGGTTCAAAAAGAGGCCGTAAACACCTGGAAAAAACAAGAGTCAAAACACAAAGTAAAGGCGCTCAAAGTTGCAGATATCTCGCTTGAAAAAGAGGCTCGAATACCCACAAACAACCAAGAGTTCGATCGTGTTCTGGGTGGTGGGATTGTTCCTGGAGCCATTGTTCTTTTGGGTGGGGAGCCCGGTATTGGCAAGTCCACATTGATGCTACAGCTGGCGCTTAGCTTAAGAAACTGTAAAACACTATACGTTTCCGGAGAGGAGAGTGACAAACAGATTAAAATGCGAGCGGAACGACTCGGCGAAGAAGCTTCTGATTGCTATATCCTCACCGAAACTGCCACGCAAAACATTTTTACTCACATCCAAAACTTAAGCCCTGACTTGGTGGTTATCGACTCTATACAGACGCTTCATAGTCAGTCGATTGACGCTTCTCCAGGGTCGATCTCACAAATACGAGAAACGGCCGCGGAGTTATTGCGCTTTGCGAAAGAAACTTCAACACCCGTGATTCTCATTGGCCACATTACCAAAGACGGCAATATTGCGGGACCTAAAATATTAGAGCACATGGTTGATGTCGTGCTTCAATTTGAGGGCGATCGCAACCACATTTACAGAATTCTCCGCGCACAAAAAAATCGATTTGGATCCACAGCTGAATTGGGGATTTATGAAATGGTTCGCTCGGGGCTTCGCGAGGTTCACAACCCCTCAGAAGTGCTGATTTCCCAAAAAGAAGAGGCCCTTAGCGGGACTGCCGTTGCTGCCACCGTGGAGGGAATGAGGCCGATGCTTATTGAAGTACAGGCCCTGGTGAGCTCTGCGGTTTACGGAACACCACAGCGAAGCGCTACAGGGTTTGACCTACGTAGATTGAGCATGCTCTTGGCGGTGTTGGAAAAAAGGTGTGGCTTTCGCCTGGGCGCTAAAGATGTGTTCCTAAACATTACCGGTGGGATTAAAGTCGACGACCCATCTATTGACTTATGTGTCGTGGTGGCCATTTTATCCTCCAACGAGGATGTGGCGGTTTCTGACAAAATCTGTTTTGCGGGGGAAGTGGGCTTGTCTGGAGAAATAAGACCAGCGACACGAATTGAGCAGCGGATTTTAGAAGCCGAAAAGCTCGGCTACGACCAAATATACATCTCTAGATATAATAAGGTTGAGCTCGGAAAGTTTGGGATCAAAGTCCAAGCGTTCGGCAAGATTGAAGAAATATACCAAACGCTCTTCAACTAGTCTCTCCTCTCAAATTTCACATCAGTCGTGGGGTGCTTTACAGCAAAAGTGAAGGTTTTCATAAGCCAATGAATCCGCCTTAACCGAATCCGCAGAATATCCTAGCTCACTAATGACCCGTCTAAGGTGGTCTAAAGAGGTTTTATCTCGCCTGTAACGGATGGTCAGTGCTCCAGACGCCACTTCCATCTCTGCATACTTTACCCCCTTTTCATAGGCTAAGGTTTTGTTAACGATCAAGTTTTCGCACATGTCGCAGACCGCGCTTGTTTGAATGACTGTTGTAACTACTTTTTTAGCCTTGACCTGAGCGAAGGAAGCCGTTGTTGTAAACATTACCACCAGTAAAAGCCATTTTCTCATAATTCCTCTTTTTCTTTGTTTATTCGGAAACGAATTCCAGTGTACCATTTTCTGCCGTGTATTGGGCCCCAAATCATTGCGGCGTCAAAGCCCTCACTATAGGGGTTTTGGACATTTCTTATCGGATTCTCTTGAAGATAGTTTAACGCATTTTCTACCCCCAAATACCAATCTAGCTTTTTAAAGTGTCGCGTAAATTGCGCGGAGACCAATTGAAACTTTGGAGACCAATACGTAGGCCTTTTATAGGTGTCGGTGTGCTCTTCTGGCACCCGGCTCGGCCCTACATTTTGGATCGATAAATTCGCCTCCCATTGGTTTTGCCATGGGGTGTAAGATACTTGTGCCAGCGACCTGTATTTGGGAACAAAAGGAGCGGAAATATACTCCTGCGCAGAGCTATAGCTCGTTTTCGAATCATTCCATTTGTGAGCGTACTTCAACTCCCAGCCCTCATAGGGCTCTATGCTGGCGTCTAGCTGAAGACTATTGGAATGTGATCGTCCCTTCAAATTATATATTTTTATCCGATTAGGTGCTTCCAGATCTACAATCACCTGCTCATGGAACTCTGTTTGATAAAAATCGACATTCAAAGAGGTTTCCTTACCGAACACATAAGTGTTGTACGCAAAGTTAAGCCCATAATTCCAAGCCTCTTCAGCTTGTAGGCGCGCATCCATCCTTTCTAAGGTTCGAGAGCTAAAGAAGTAAGAGATGTTTTCTGCAAATACATTCGCTTGACGATAGGCCCTGCCGACAGAAGCCCTCAGTACGGCATTTTCAAGAGGGTTGTAGCGCAAGTGTAAACGAGGGCTGTACCACATGCCGAAATCCTTAGAGTGGTCGGCGCGCATCCCAAAAGTACTACAGAATCGCGCACCCACCTTGTATTGAAGTTCTGCAAAAACTCCTAGGATGTGGTCTTCACGACGAAATTGCTCCTCAGCAGACTGAGCCAATTTCAAGCGTTCATCATAACGATCACCATAATAACTTAAGCCCATTTTGTATGAGGTTGATTCCCTTCCGAAGTTTGATTGATAAATGGCGTTCCAATAAACACTTTGTTGCGCGCCCTTATAATGTGAACTGCCAAAAAAAGTATTTTGATCGTGGTGTTTAACTGTGGTAATGAGCCCTAGGCTTGTTCCGGGATTGTCAAAAACGAACCCGGTCTTGGAGTGAATCTCAAACTGCTCCGTTTCAATAAGAACCTCGTAGGGATTGTCAAAAGATATCAATTCTGGTTTTGAGTCGATCACACCATGTTGCCCCCCTAGCTTCTCTTCGCTAAGATACCGGACGCCAAAAGTAATGTGCCGATTCTCAAATCCTGTATAATCCCAGCGGTTCAACAAAGACAATCTTTGTGTTTGGGGGTCTTCCACAAATCCGTCATCATTACCGTCAACCACTGCCCCTAAATAAGAATGGTGGCCCAACAAAACCGTCTGCCAATCGCCTTTCAAAAGCGGCGAAATCACAAAGTTATTTTCCACCAGGCCCATGCTGTTCAAATACGTGTTCCAGAGAAGAGGCGGAGCCGTTTGAGGCTTGTAGAGCTCAACATTGATTTGTCCGCTCAAGGATTCATAGCCGTTGACTACAGAGCCTGTGCCTTTGGCAACCTGAATGGACTCAATCCAAGTTCCCGGAAGAAAGCTTAAGCCGTAAGAAGCAGACAGACCTCTAAGGAAGGGCTTGTTTTCAAACAACACTTGTGCATAAACGCCATCCATCCCGAGCATTTGAATCTGTTTCGCTCCTGTCAAGGCATCGGTATAATTCACGTCAACAGAAGGGTTTGTCTCGAAGCTTTCTGATAAATTACAACAGGCTGCTTTGTGAAGCTCCTCAGTGGAAATCCACTCTACATTATTTACTTCTATCAAAGATTTGGCGTTTGATTTTCGGCGATCTAGTAAGCGGACCTCTGAAAGCGTTTTGGATTGTAGCACAAATTTTACGACCGCCTCTTTTTTTACCGCTAGGGTGTCATTTTCATAACCGACGAAGCTCGCCACTAAGGAAATCGGCAGCGATGTTGCGACTTGCATAGAAAATGCTCCGAGCCCGTCAGAAACGGCTCCTTGCTGATCTTCAACACACAGTATATGCGCCCCTGAAAGAGGTTCAAGCTTACCTTCTGGGCCTTGCTCAAAAACAAAGCCTGTTAGGGTAATGCTCTTTTCTGTTTGCTGAGCAAAAATGGGGCTCAGAAGCATGGCAAAAATGAATGGTATGATCCTTTTTATTCCCACGTTTGATGCTTAACATTTTTAATAGGAAAAAGGCGCGATAACTGCTCCTTTCTTTCCCCTAAAGATACAATATAAAATTTCAATATTCGTGCCAATGAGTGCTGTTGGAAGCTGCTTGTGAGTTTCGGCCTGCTTAATACAAAAACTTATTGTAGGGATAGCGCCTTGCATGTATCTCCTTCACAAGCTTGTATACCGTAGTCTTGAATCCCTCCCAGTTCTCTTTTTGCTGAGCGGAAATAAAAACACAATTCTTATTCATGTGAGACATCCAAGTACGCTCCCAGTCTGATAGTGAATTGTTGGCGCGGGTTTTTGGGGTAAGATCATCCTCTTCTTTCGGCGTATATGAAAACTGATCTATCTTATTGAAAACCATTAAGGTGGGTTTATCAATCGCCTGTATTTCGTCTAGAATTTTATTTACCGAGTCCACTTGCTCTTCGAAGTGTTCATGAGAGATGTCGACCACGTGAATGAGAAAATCAGACTCCCGAACTTCGTCCAGTGTCGACTTGAAAGACTCAACCAGTTGGGTGGGAAGTTTTCGAATGAACCCCACGGTATCTGAGAGTAGAAACGGAAGGTTTTCAATAACCACTTTTCGGACAGTGGTGTCTAATGTAGCAAAGAGCTTGTTCTCCGCAAAGACTTCGGACTTGCTCAGGGCATTCATTATTGTTGACTTCCCAACATTTGTATAACCCACCAAGGATACGCGAATCATTTGCCCCCTATTTTTTCGCTGTGTCGCCATTTGCTTGTCAATGGTTTTGAGCTTTTTCTTTAAAAGAGAAATTCGCTCCCGAATGATTCGACGATCGGTTTCAATTTCTGTTTCCCCAGGACCTTTCATCCCAATCCCTCCTTTTTGTTTTTGGAGGTGGGTCCACATTCGAGTCAATCTAGGCAATAAGTACTCGTACTGCGCAAGCTCTACCTGCGTGCAGGCGTGGGCGGTTTGAGCTCGCCCGGCAAAAATGTCAAGTATCAAGTTGGTGCGATCTAGGATCTTTCGCTCACCAAATATCGTTTCTATGTTTCGAAGTTGAGACGGAGAAAGCTCATCATCAAAAATAACTATATCAACATCGTTTTCTTTGACAAACTCTAAAATCTCGTTGATTTTTCCTGAGCCGATAAACGTCTTTGGATTCGGCTTTGCTAGTTTTTGTGTAAACCTAAGAACGGGAGTCGCACCCGCTGTTTGAGCTAAGAAAGAAAGCTCATCAAGGTATTCTTTTGACTTCTTTTCGTCTTGGATTTGGGTAATGACCCCGACCAATACGGCCGTCTCTCCTGTTGCTTTAATGGACCCTTTTTTAGGCATAAGTGCTTTTTATGGCCAAACGGACCATGGTATCTTACTGAGAATTAATACTAGAGCGATTAAATAAGAGACCCACTTCACCTTATGCTTTGTGCGGTCGTCAATGTCTTTTTTGGATTTCGAGTACGCGCGGGTAATCAAGACTATGGCGATAAGCATCATCACAGGGTGTTCTAGAGCATATAATCTTAATGTGCTGTCTTTCATCGCAGAACCCATATCTGAAAAGGCAGAGGTCGTAATTGGGCTGACGAAGTACAAAACCAAGCCAATGGTCAATTGAAGGTGTGCCAAAATTAAGAGTATCAATCCATTTTTACGATGCGCCTCGGTGTGTTTTTGATTTTTCTGATAAGCAATGAATGACTTCAAGAGCGCCAGAATAAGTACCGTCAGCAATAAATACGGCATAAAACTATGTAAGTGCTTCAGTCCTGTGTACATGAGTTTGGTTTTTTTTATTTCTGCTAATTTACTAATTTCATAGGCAATGAACGCAAACCTTAAGGTTCTTCTTTGGGCTGAAAAAAAGCTCTTGAGGGAGTCTCCTACTTGTGCTTTGCCCTAAGAAAAGCCCTGTCTTCCGTGCGCTTTTCATGCGAAATTACGCCCAGATAAATTACCTTTGCTCACAGAACCATACAACCGTCATGAAATATAGATGTTTAAGTCCTGAGGAGCTGGAACCACTAAAAGAGGATTTCATACAGTTTTTGTCAGCCAACACCATAACGGGTGAAGATTGGGCAAATACGAAAGCCAATAAGCCTGAAGAGGCGGAAAAAATTATTGGCCTCTTCAGCGACATCGTCTGGGAGAAGTCTCTAGAAAAAATTGACGCTCTAGAACACCGAGACGAGCGCTATTTAAAAGTATTTCTCTTTGAAGAGAAAAAAATAAGCCTTGTGGGCTTTTCGGTAAAAGCCAAAAGTGCGCCCTCTCTGCTCGAAGAAAAAACCTTTGCCGATCTGGCCTCAGGAGCGCTAAAGTTTTCTGAACTAGAGGCAGACTTCTTTACCTCCACAAAAGACTATGCAAAAGATCGCTCCTACGAGATGTTTGAAATGATGGAGGCCGGCTGTACACCCTGTGAAAAATCTTATTTTTACGGCATCAAGTCTTTGGTGAAATGATGATAAAACAAAAAAGCCCGCTTTTTCAAGCGGGCTTTTTTATGTCTTATTTGCGACTCCTATTAATAGAACTTCGCTCTATTGTCTTCAATATCTGCCAATTCTTTTAACGCATTGTACACTTCAAAGTTTGCGCGAGACTTCATCTGAACGTCCAATTGCTGTTTGAGTGACGTATAGTTTTTAGTTGCCTCATCAGATTCCTTAGCATCCTCCGCAGAAACGACATAAACACCATTATTACCTATCACGGGCTTGGAAAGCTGTCCTTTTTCAACGCCACAAAATGCACCCACCACATTCGGCTCAAAGCCGCTCGGGATTGCGTTTGTATTAAAGTTTACATCACTTACCTGCTGTGGGGCCAAATCCATCGCGGCAGCCAATTCTTCGATGGTGCTTGCGCTTGCCAACTCCTTGTTGAATGATTCTACCAAGGCTTTACCACTTTTTTCCCGCTTTAAAGCCATCTCTATTTGAAAGCGAACCTCTTCAAGGTCCTGCGTCCCTTCTTCTGAAATGTCTGTCAGCATCGCAACAACAATACGGTTGTTTTGATCTTCTAACTTCACTGCATTCAATTCTGTACGCTCATTGTAGGCCCAAAAAACGAGGTTTCTAGCATCGTCACCTACACCGGAAACAGATCGGTCTTGATCTTGAACGACAGCAGTCGTAAGGGCTATATTTTTTTCTTCGGCCAGAACCTCTAATTCTTCTCCATTCTTTGCTGCCGCCAGCTCACTTGCTTGCGCATAAATTTCGTTGGCCGTTTCCTCGCTTGCATCTATGGATAATTCTACAATTGCAACCTGAATGGAATCACTTCTTCTCGCATTTAATCGAGCGACTTTGTAGCTGCCCTCTTCTTCATAAGGACCGTATACGAATCCAAGCTCTGCATTTCTTAAAACACCCTCTATCGATGGGGACAACTGTCCTACAGCGTAAAATGTTGGATCGAAAGAGCTGTCTGAATATCGGTCAACAAAAGAGGCGGCATCACTCGTTGTTCGGAAACCTTCTACAGTCTCGTTCGCCTGAACTGCTTTGTTGTAAACCACTTTGTCTTCAAGAAGGTCTTCAAGCTTTGACTTTAGCGCCTCTTTGTCGGCTTGAGTGGCTTCGATTTCAAATACCGCTACCGTTAATTCTCGAGAGGCGTCTTGAGGGTAGTCTTCTTTATTGGCCTTGTAGTAAGAGGTAACCTCTGCCTCTGTCACCTCAATAGAAGTGTCAAAGCGCTTGAAAAGGTAGCTTCCACTCACTTGAGTTCCTTGTTCGGCAAAGTACGAGTCTGCATCCAAGTTAGAGGCATTTAATCCCTGACGAACCATACTGCTGTATTTTTGCCCCAGACGCTCTTTGCGAATCACGTTTTCTAGATACAACCATCGCCGTGGATCGTTATCTTGTATTTGCTGAATAACCGCAGCCAACTCCGCAGGCTTAATGTCTTGTCCGGTAACGCCAAAAAACTGTCTTGCCGTGGTCGACATCTCTCCGGAGTTATAGCCAAAAGTAATTTGAGCCAACTCTTCTGAGCTAATGGAAATCCCAAGGTCTGAATATTGTTCTCCCATCACGACTTCGTTAACTTTGTCTGCCCACAAATTATCTCTCAAGCCATTTCGGTCTTGACTTCCGCTAAAAATTCGGTCTATATTTTGTGCTTCTGTTTCAAACTCTCCATAGTCAATAACCTGATCATTTACTTCGCCCAAAACGCCTTGCGTGCCATTGAAAAGGGAGGTTCCGGAGCTCATCAAGTCTCCTAAAAGAAAAGCACCCATTGCAATACCAATTCCTACGATAAGGAGCCCTGATCGCTTTCTGAGTTTATCTAGTGATATCATTGTCATTTTATTTTTTCGTTCATCAAGTGAGCGAATATACAAAAGTTCTTGAAAAAGTTGTTGTTTATAAGGCGCGGAAAAGCTTTACCTTCTCAATTCTGGTCTGATCCACCTTTAAAATAAGAAAGGTGAAATTATCCATCCGGATTCGGTCTTTATAGGATGGGATGTCCTCACAATAATGAACGATCAGCCCGCTAAGCGTTTCGTAATCGTCAGATGCAGGGAGGTCTAACTGATATTTCTCGTTCAAGTAGTCAATCTCATGCCGTCCTGAAAACACAAATTCATGCGGGCTAACCTGTCGTTCGACAAGGGCTTCTGAGTCATGCTCGTCTTGAATCTCACCGAATATTTCTTCGACAATATCTTCCACGGTCACCAAGCCAGACGTGCCTCCAAACTCATCCACCACCAAAGCAATGCTTTTTCGCTCCTTAAGAAATAGGTTAAGAATGTCGTTGGCGGCCATCGTTTCTGGTAGCATAGCGATGGGAAGTAAAATCGACTTGATGTCTTCAGGCGACTTAAACAACTCATATGAGTGCGTATACCCGATGATTTGGTCGATGTTTTCTCTGTAAATAACGATTTTTGAAAAGCCCGTTTCTACAAACTTCGCCCGTAAAACTTCAATGTCTTCGCTGAGCTCCATCGCAATAATTTCATTCCTTGGAACCATGCACTCACGCGCCTTGACCTTAGAAAAATCAAGCGCATTTTTGAAGATCTGAATTTCTGTTTCTTGCTGATCAATCTCTGAGGGGTCAGCCCTGTGCTCATTGAGATACTCCTCTAGGTCTACCCTTTCAAAAGCAGGCTTTTCATCCATTTGTGGAGCGCGCAAAACATATTTTAAAATCAGATTTGAAAGGCCTACGACAAGCGAAACGACAAAATACAAAGCATAATAACAAATCCAGGCAGGCAAGGCGAAAAGACGAATAAAGCGATTGGCGTTTATGCTAAACAACACTTTGGGGATGAACTCCGCGGTAACTAAAACCACAGCCGTAGAAAAAATCGTTTGAAGGCACAGGACGATGACCGCCGAATGGGTATAATTGCGAATAAAGGGTTCAAGTATCTGTGCCATCTCTATTCCATAAACTACTAAAGCAATGTTGTTACCAACGAGCATCGTTGCAATAAATCGTGAAGGACTTTCTAGAAATGGGGATAAAATTCGGGCATTGAACTCTCCCCGCTTTTTCATTAACTCTAAATGCAGTTTGTTTGAGGCAACAAAAGCAATTTCCATTCCCGAGAAAAACGCCGAACAAAGAAGAGATGTAACAATGATAAATATACTATCGGGGTCCATTAAGGTGGTTTAGGTTGGTCATTCAGTCGTTCGGTTTTCTGGTGTTTATCAGCTGAGCAAAAGACAAGTTCAATCTGTTCGCTCCAAGTTAATCATTCCACGACTCTTTTTAAGGGTATATTCGCTAAAATATATGTCGGACTCAAAGCCTTCGCCCATAATGACCTGTTCTTGTTTGGTGATTTTTACGAATGCCTCCGTATAAATTCGCTCGTTTAGCTCATCCCAAAACAAGGCTTCGGTTTCTAGCATCTCGCCTTCTTCATTTCTTAATACAACGTTCCCTTTTGCTTCAACTTGCTGGGTTTTTATGTGCTGTATGGCGTAGTCTGCAGTCATGAATGCATCTTGACCGCCATCATTTTCAAAGGAGTGTAACTCTAATCCTAGAGGAAACTCAACATAAGGCTCATCAGCCTCATACCTTAACATCGAAGGGGTTTTAAGCTTAAAAGAGGCCTTGCCATTTTTGGTGTACAACCATTCCACCTGTGACGAAGTCACGATGGGGTCGTTCATTTCTTTGGAAAGCTCCTCCATCTGCTTGGGGTTTGTTTGGCAAGAAAACAAAACGCCCAAAAAGAAAGAAAAAACTCCTCTTTTAATGTTTATTTGGCTTCTATTCCTCATGAATGGGTCTCTCTTTCGC
The DNA here is from genome assembly GCA_022425195.1 of Flavobacteriales bacterium. Classification (GTDB taxonomy): domain Bacteria; phylum Bacteroidota; class Bacteroidia; order Flavobacteriales; family UBA7430; genus UBA7430. Next base: position 169,161 of record JAKMFX010000019.1, read on the forward strand.
GCTGCTATACAGACGTTTTGTTTGAGTGATTAAGGAACCCTCACCTTGACGGTTTCCGTGTACCAACAGTTTATGTTGTAAGTCGGCACGTCCAGCAAGCCTTCAGTAAAAATGTCGGTTTTACTTGGCATCTGTTTCGTGTATTTAAGAATTCTCTCGTCTGCTTTTTTTGCTGCCGTAGGGTCCAAGCGCTTTGCATGCTCATACTTATCAATCGCAGCCCAGTAGCCTACTCTTTTCAAAAACTCAGTCTGCAACTCCCCGCACTGACGGGAGCTTTTTGCATATAAATCTCCAATTAAAATGTAGGGGTCTCCCCAACCAGATCGATAGGTGGCCGCTTTAAGGGCCAGCATTTTTGCGCGCTGATTCTTATTCATTGCTCCGTAGGTTTGCGCCAATCGGAAAGCGTACTGAGCTTTGTTTAGCTCATCGGCCTCATTGTCTAAGGCGTATCCGTAAAACTCAAGCGCTTTGGTGTAGTCTTGGCGTTTTAAGGCTCGGATTCCCATGTTGGCTGCTGCGGCTGGTGAAGGCTCTGCCTTATAAAGCGTCTCAGAGATGTCGAAAAAGATGTCCGAGCCGGTACACTCTTTTTTACTCAAGAGCTTGGCTGCCCGTTTCATCCATGCAAGATCTTCCTTGTTTGCCTCAAAACGATTCGAATAAAGCTGCACCAATTTCTCGCAAGTGGCATGAGGGGCGAGTGTTTTCTCTAAATTACTTTTTACGTCACCAAGTGTTTTGCGCTCTTTCTGGTTTCTCTTTAATTGTTTTTTCTCTTTTGTGCTAAGCGCTTCATTTTGCTCAGCCTCGAAAATGTCTCGGGCCAACTTAGCCTCTTTGTAGGCGATGACTCCTGACAAGTCAGAGAATAAAGCTATCAGGTCTTCTACTTTTAACTCTTTAGCTTGAACAAGTTTTGTGGTGGCCATGAAATAGTAGTTCAGAACGCTTGCCGTACTTTCGTTCCCTGCAGCATCAAAAGCCTCGGCTAAAACGTCTCGCGAAGCTTTTAAGCCCTCGGTAGAGCCCTTGGTATATCGGTACATGTCTGCGCCCTTTAGCCCTGTGACAAATGCCTCTTTTCCGGGGTAATAAAAATTTCTTTGGTCGTAAACCATCATTAGGGTGTCCAATAAGCCTTCTTTTCTTGAGGCTTCTAGATCTGTTTTTAACACCCCCTTGATGATTTTAGGGCCATGTAGGTATATGTTTTTGGTTCGCTTGGGACTGTTCTCAAACAAGTATGCCCATGGCTTATAAGCGTCTACATAGTTTTTCTGCTTGTAAAACTCTGTGTAAATGGACAAGTTCTGGTCGCAAGTCTCTCTGTCTTTTCCATATTTTAAGTGACTGTCCTCGTCATTTTGGGCTAAAACGTTGAGCGAAAGGGCGGCCAATAGAAGTAATGAGAGTATTCTTAATTTCATGCTGTTTGTTAATCTATTTTGCGTTGGGAGAACCAGTTGTCGTTAAAAGTGAAGGCCAAGTGAAACTTGATGAAGCTTTCTTCTACCAACCCTGCGTCTTGCGTGCCTCGCTTACCCAGCTCTAGACCGATATTTGCCGTTGTTTTAGATCTTTTGATCGGCAAGCCCAGCCCTAGTGAAACGCTTATTTCGTGAATGTCTGTTTCCGTGCTTTCATCCGCGCCAGAAAGCGCCGTTAGATGTCCGGATTTATAGTTGAGGCCTGCTCGGTACTGAATCGTATTTCTGTAGTTGTGAATGTCTTGCGCGTCGGGAATCCACCAGCCTCCTAATTTCATTTGAGTGGCATTTCTCAATTGATGAGGAAAAACCTCTTCCATCAAATACATTTTAGAAGTCTCTCTAAAATCATATTCCGCAGAAACAAGCCAGTGGGCCTCTTTCTCCAAAGCCAAACCAAAAACGTACGACATTGGGAGAACCGTACTTATTTCAGATTGTTCAGTGATGAGGGTGTCTATGTTTAACCCTGTAGCGTCGTAGGTCCGTGTTGACTTGTTGCGTCTCAAGTCAAACTGAGACTCCGGCCTGAAGACGGCACCAACTGTAACTTTCTTGTCTTCAAAATCCCTGCGGTACTGGAGTCCAATTTCTATGGTTTGTGCCCTCATGGAGTAGTTGTCGTCTAGCCTGCCAACAAGCACTTGGCCGTCAGAAGAAGTTGTGTCTATTTGCTGATCCAGCTGACCGAAAAAAGCACTTCCAGTAAGCCCCAATGACAATCCGCTTATTACCTCAACACCAACATTTAGATACGCTCTGTTGATTCCTCCTATGCCCGTATATTGTTGGTCAATGCTTTCGCCCGACTGTATCGTTGTGGAGGTGATGTCGTAACCCTGAAAAGAATAAGGCAAAAGCCCTCCGCTTACTGCCAATCCCTCGCGGATTGGAAAGCCCAAGCTCAAATGAGACAAGGTCACAGAATGAAACGTTTCGTTCGCGTGTTGACCTTTTTGCCATAAAGCCATACCTTTGGCTCCGGCTTCAAATGTAGCTGACGTTAATGCACTCAAAGAGGCTGGGTTTGTAGGGTTCAAATTCTGCTTAGGCCTCAAGGCAACCCCCAAGCCCCCCAAATCGTTATTTAAGGAAAGCCCTTGGTTTTGGAAGTCCCCAATTCCGTAGGCTGAGTATATAGAGGATGTATTCTGTTGTGCAATAGACATTAATGGGCAACAAAGCGCCATTATTAACATCTTTTTATAGGTTTTTATTTGCATGATTTTTCAGTATAAAATACATCCCATTCAGTAGAATGTCTTCGTCGGCAAAGATGCCATTTTTTAATTTCTTATCAAAGAAAGTTAAATCGCCACCAGTAAGGATCACCTTCGTGTTTGGATAACGCAATTTGTAACCGTCTATTGTGCCTTCGAGCTCTTTTATCATGCCGTTTATAACCCCTGAAAGTATCGACTGCTTTGTGTTTTTTCCGATGAGGTCTTCAGGGGCTTCTGCAGAAATTAAGGGCAGTTTTCCCGTGAACGCATTTAACGCTTTAAGGCGCATCTGAAAGCCCGGTCCAATCGCCCCTCCAAGGTAGTTTGACTCCTTGTCAATAAAATCATAGGTCACGCAGGTGCCTAGGTCAATAATGAGTACGTCAGACTTAGGAAATCGATATTTTGCGCCAGCTACAAGGGCTAGGCGATCGGGACCTAAACTCGTTGGGCTCTCATATTTGTTGTAGAATGGCAAAGGGGTCGACGAAGATAAAACCAAGCAACCTGAACAGCATTTTTTTAACTCGAAAAAGAGCTGATCGTCGACATCAGTTACAGAGCAGAAAATGAGCCGAGATACTTCTCCAGCAAGCCTTTCTAGTAAATCACTAAGCTCTGTCGGTGAACAAGTCGCTTTGGTCTGTATGACGCCCTTCTTGAAAATTGCGTATTTGATCCGCGTATTTCCCTTGTCTATGACTAAATCCATAACTCTAAATAATTATTCAAATGTATGAATAATGAAAATTAAACTCTCTTTTTCTTTGATAGATAAAATGCTTGTGTTTATATTTGCTGCCTCTCTAAACAAAGGTGCTATAGCTCAGTTGGTAGAGCAAAGGACTGAAAATCCTTGTGTCCCCGGTTCGAATCCTGGTAGCACCACCAAAAAAAGACCTCTTATCTATCAGATGTGAGGTCTTTTTGCATTTTAGTCAACATTTAGATAACAGCTTTGAGTAAAATTGTATAATGTTAATGTAGATATATACGATAAATAAAAATAGATTAAAGAAATGCGTTTATTTATATAGTTTTGCAA
>JAKMFX010000037.1 GCA_022425195.1 Flavobacteriales bacterium
GGTTTGTAATAGTTCAATGTTTTATTTGGTAAAATTTCTGGGTGAAAAATTACGATTAAATCCGCTAACAAATCATCTACGTAAAATAAACCCGACTCCCAGTAATCATTTCCACCCTTCCCATTCATACGCGCGTTGTTGTTAAAGGCTTTTCGATTCTTAAAAGCCTCAAATAAATCTGCGTGAGGGATGGCTTCCCGAGCTTCCTTGTAGGATGAATAAGTTCCTGTGTTGATCCAGAAATCACTATCGTACGCCTTTTGGTAAACAAGCTCCCAATCCATGGGTATGCTGTAGGTTTGTTGCAACGTATCCCAAGGATAATAGCCGCCTGCATCGTGAATTAAATGTGCCGAATAACTCACCCCCCCCGGCAGATACCACTGTTCCTTAAAAGGCATATTGATCAGAACCTTAGGTCGTGAAACCACCTCGGAGGTAAGAGCTTTAAGTTTCTCATAATGACTGCGAATCGAATCAAAAATAGAATCCGCTTCCGCTTCTTTATCAAAGAAACAGGCAAAAAATTTAATCCATTCGGCTCTCCCTAGTGGATGTTCTTCAAGATATTCATAAGCATACACAAAAGTATTGTTTGGATACTTTTGATCAACTTCATTCGCATTGCTCTGCCAGCCAAAAGAATAGATTAAATCTGTTTGAGCCATTAATAAGGCTTCATGATTTAACTTCTCTAAGCTTCCTAATTCAGAAATATTACGTCGCTCCATCTCTCTTTGAATGGATTTGGAATTGATGTAATCTTTTTCATCAACGGCAACTAAATACGCTTCCAATCCCAAAGCTTCAATGTAAGCAGCATAAACAGATGACAAGGAAGCCAATCGTTTTACAGGAGTTTGGATGAAACCTTCTTTTACTTGATTCGTAAGGTAATAACTACGAATTGTATCTTTTCCATCTGAAGAGAAAACCAAAAGCTCTTTGTGATCTTCATAATAATTGACCGAAAAACCTTTTGCATAATCAATTTCTAAACTATCAATAGGTTCAGTAGAAACCTCTAAACCTTTATTAACTTGTTCCCGACAAGACAAAAAAAGCAAACTCAATAGTATGGCTAATAAACTTCTCATGGCTCAATAAAATCAAATTCTGAAGGGATCATTCCTACCTCCCATTGGTCTAATAAAATACTCTGAAGATTGTACACCCAAACCTTGCCTTTTTGCACGTAGTTTATGGCATCGGCTATGTAAATCTTATCTTTATATACAGAAAGGCCATAAAACAACTTATCACCTGCAGGAATGATTGGAGTGGCAATTGCCCCATCAAAATTCATATTGATATGCCACACACCATCAGATAAAAAATATACATTTTGCCCATCCTCACTTACAAATAAATCTCTTGGGTTCTCTCCCACAAAAATTTGATGATACAAGATTTCAGAGTTATTTGGATTCAAACAAATTAGAGCACCTAGCCCATTTTCAGAACCGCAAACCCACAATCGATTTTGTGCATCTGTCTTCAAACTTTTTATTGACGTAGCAATAGGTATACGTTTGACAATCATATCATCGGAAGTATCTATTACCTCAATCTGATGGGAATCTAGATTTGCTACATAAACCAAATCATTTATCTGAATCATTTCTTCTGTCCATCCCTCACAAGGGATGTAAGCAACAATCTCATTTGAATTTAAATCTACCACAGCGACCTTATCTGCATAAAGATCCGTAACATAGGCCTTATTGGGACTCACAACGTGAAAGTATCTAGGAGATCCAAATCCAGATATGGTGCTTTGCAACTCAAAGCTATTTTTATCAAGCACCTCTACCTTTCCGGAATTATTCAACACCAAAAAGGCCTTGTCATGAGTCAAAGTAATGGATTGTAATACATCTCCTAAAGGGCGTTGATTAACGCTTTGAAAAACTCCTTGAAGAACGGTATCATTCTCAGTATCGTAAAAGCTTACAGAGGAATTCCCCCATTGAAAGTTTCCCTCATTAGCAACAAGAACTCCTTCTGATAAAAAGAGGTCCATTTTAGCCAAGTCAGTCGGTTGATCACAAGAGAAAACCAAAAGGAGCATTGTGAATATGAAATAAAAAGTTCTCACTGTCTAATGATTAATTTACGTCTATGTAACTGTCCTAAAACTTCATATTCTAGAACATATAAACCTTCACGACTGATGTATTTTGAAAGGGGATTTCGAACCTCATAATCTACATATTGGACGTATCCATGTACATCAATTAACTTAACATTTACCAAAGCATAAGGAGTGCTCAAATGTAAAGTGGAATGGATAGAAACCGGGTTGGGATAAATCAACACCTCAGCATGGTCTTCAATGGACAATGAGTTTTGATGTATCACTCCTATCGCATCCAAGTCAAATCCACCCGACTCAAAGGGTGTTGGCCAAGGATCATTGACAATGCGACCCTGAGCATCGTGACTGCAAAAAACGGTATCTATACTACCCACCACATCCACAATTCGAATATGACTGATGGCCTTGACATCTAAATTGTCATCATCCTCCAATTCACTTAAATCAAATGGCGTACCCCATTTTGCTGGGTATTTACCTGCAAGATTATGAATCTTGCGCGTTTCCAACAAATCAAAAGCCCCAATTTGAGTGTCGATAGAGGTTTCTGATTGAGATGGAAAACGGATAAAATTATTTCCGTCAGAGCTTACCTCTACAAATGCCAGCTCTAAAAAATGATCATCAAAACCATTTTCATACACCGCAAAATCGTACCCCTCGCCATCAAAAAGAGTCTGTTCAAAAAAGAATGTCGCAGCCCCCCCATCACCCAAACTAAGCACTTTTGGGTCTGGAGCCCCATAAGCGAAACCGATTTCACCAAAGGTCACCTTCCCTTGAGTCGTATCGGAAATATCAATCCAACCACGCTCTAGATGACCCTTTTCAGCCCAAGAAGTAAACAAGGGAGAGTCCATATGTATGGCTATAGTGCCTTCCTCACCAACCACAGGTGAAAACTGTGCAAATGCAACACAGCTGAAAAAAAAACATATTTTGGTAAGCTTGATCATTTCAAAAAAGATACAGACGCTAAATTAATATTCGACAAGAATTAATACTTGACTATTTTTTTAATGTGTGAGCCTACTTTAGCAATATATAGCCCACTCTTTAACTCACTCATTGAAATTGGATTTCCCGCAACAACAGAATTACTTTTAACAAGCTTACCCGATAAGTCAAAAAGACTCAAAACTCCTGAAATATTAATGGATAACATGTCTTGAACCGGATTTGGATAAATCGAAATTACCTCTGCGATATTTTCATCTAGATCTAAAGTATTTACCTTAAAGTCATCCATACAAAAATAAGCGGGTGTATTCATTCCCCATTGTCCATTGTCGGTGGATGAAAACTCAAAGCTCAATTCACTCACTTCACCTAGCGCATTTAGATCAAGCCAAGTCCAATCGGAAACAATATAATCTTGAGAATTGTCTTCAAAACGGTAATCGGCCAAATAAAACTCTACCGTATCGGTAACTACGGTATCTAGTTTTCCAATCACCGATAATTTAAACCAATCGCTGTCATCTCCCGATGCTCCCCCAAACTTCTTTGCAAAAGAGTCTCCATGTAACATGGAAAGCGCTGCATACGTTGAGTTTGTAATATAAAAGCCATCTATAACTTTTGATTCGAATGAAATACTTGCACCACTCGTTCCTAGGGCAAAGTTAGACCCACTGTAGGCCTCACCATTGTATACACTATACTGATTCGACCAACCAGCAGTTGTATCATCCACTTGACTCGAAATAGAAAACCCACTCCAAGAAGACCATTCTGGATTGAACGAATTGTAAAATTGAAACCCTTCCTCCTCAAACACTCCAGAAAGGTCCGAACCGTTCCACACACCTGTTGAATCAAAAGTTAAAGCATCAAAGTTGGCTACCTGAGCATTTGAATTGATAAACATCCCGATAAGGCTTATAATAAGAAGTACATTTTTTTTCATTGATTTGTTGTTTTAATGGTTATAATAAAAAATTAATAGTCAGATTAAAGTGTCTTCCCGGCATGGGTCTATTTTGCACCATTTGATAATTTGAATCCCACAAGTTATCTACCTGAAAGCCCAGTATAATGGGTTTATTCTTCAAATGATTAGAATACTCGATTCCAATACTTGCCAGAGCATATGCATCCATATAACTATTATGATCATCTGAAGTATATCTTTTGGACTCATAGTGATGTTGATAATACATCAAAACACTTTCTCTTTCCCAAGAAAACTTTTGATTGGCCTGATAAATAGGAATATACATGAGCTGCTTGGCGTTCGTCAATTCAGCATTTAAATCATTAACCCTTTGACAAGAGATACTGGATTCATAGCATAGTGAGCCCCATGATTTATGAAATGAAAATCTCCCTTCCAACTCAAGACCTTTCTGTTCAACAGAAGCTTTATTTTGAGGAATCCAATAGGAATATTCAGCACTAGGCAACCAGGTGATCCAGTTTTTTATACGCCCATGATATGCCGATAGACTTATTCGTTTTTCTGCATCAACTTTTGTGGTCTCGTAAACGATGCTTAGGTTACTCATCCAACCCATCTCTTCGAGTAAATCTGGATTACCTCCAGGCTTCCAATAACGATCATTCCATGAGGGACGTTTGTAAGACCTAGATCCACTGTAGGCAAACCACACACTCGGATTTAATTTAAATTGAAATGATAGACTGGGTAGGAAAGGACTTAAATCATGATCAAAAAACTCTTGTCGGGCACCTGAAACTAACAAGACATTATTAGTCAAATATTTTCTATGATTCAAACTTGTGGTAAAACGTACTTCCTCATCTATAGCATCATCAAAATTAGTACTCTTCACCTTATCGACCTGTAAACTGTTTTCAAACCTTAAAACCTCCTTCTCCGAAAAACGCCAATAGAAATCTTGGTTGACTTTGTATCGATGGGTTTTGTGATTAGAAAAGACTGTTTTAATAAGGTCTTCATATCTTAGATCTGAATATTGATAGGAAATATGTGCATTCCATTCAAAATCATTTTTATTGTGGTTGATATGAATGAGTAAAATATCAGATTCGTCCCTTTGCTCTGCCGTTGATTGGGCCTCAGATATAGTTGGGGCTAATTCTCGGTCTGTTTCCTGACGCCAATATCTTACATGTGCACTCCAGCGCGAATTGAAACGACGTGCATAGGAAGTTTGCAATCCTTTGCTAATAAAGGATGCATGTTCTAAATCTTTCTTCTCCCCATCCGAGTATGGATCATTATAGGGATAATTATTGTTGGCTGAGTGACTGTAAAGCCGAACATCAAAAGCATTTTTGATATCGGAAATCTTTGATCTAAGACCGGATATTTGCTTGCCAAAACTCCCAAAAGAAAAGTGGAGGTTCGTCTCATGACCACTATTAAAATCTAATGTATTCTGAAGGTGTATGGACCCACCTAAAACGCCCTCTCCGAGCAAGGAGCTTAAGCCTCCAGACTGCACCTCCAGTTTATCAATAAACAAAACAGGAAGCAATGACAGATCTTGTTGCCCCGTAGTCTGCAAATTCAAAGCAAGACCATTCCAAAAGATCTGAGTGTGTGAAGCAGCAGCCCCTCGAAATGATGCGCTTGACAAGCCCCCGGCACCATAAGACCGAATCCTAATGTGCGATTTATTGGATAGCAGAGAAGCAAGTGAAGAAAAACCATTTCCATTTGGAGATGCCCCTAAGTCTTGCACAGAGGATCCTATAGCCCATCGAGATAACTTGTCATCAGACAAGATGATTTCTTTGAGAATAGGAATTTTAGGATTCAACAAAGAATCCGTATCCTGAGCAAACAAAAAGGGAGTCAACAAAGTAAGCCCCATGAATAGGTAGGTATTCATATGTTTATTTACACAAGCAAAAAAGCATAGAAATGCATCCGCGTTTCACATCACCTTTTCACCGAAAGTTCTGAGTATATTTTTCTTGGGCAGGTCTTCTGACTTACTCTACCTTGTCGGTCTTCCCATTAACTAAAACAGTGACCACTAGAATTGACAAGGCTTTTAAAGAGCTTACAGCTGCGGGAACAGTCTGGGAGTCTCACCCAATTCCCTTTTAAGGCTACACCGGAAAGGTTTCACCACCTAAGTGGGTCAAAGATAGATTAAATTTAATGGTTGGAAGCAAGCCGGAAGAAATATTAAAACAAAGTGTAATGCATTGAATAACACTACTTTGATCTAAAATAAGAAAGAACAATGGCTGTAGCAGTGGCCACATTGAGAGAATCAATACTCGAGCTTGAAAAATTGGGTATCGTTATCTTATGATTCGCTAACTGAAGAATTTCATTCGAAATCCCATGAGACTCACTTCCCATCACCAAAATGGATTTTTCATAGAATTTACTTGTGTAAACAGAATCCCCGTCAAGGTCACAGGCATAAATTTGATGTGTATTTAGATCCGAAAGCATTTGCGCCAGATCTCCATAATGAAGTTGAACGCTATTGAAGGAACCCATTGCCGACTGAACAGTCTTAGGATTGTATTGATCAACACTATCTGATGTACACAAAAGATGTTTTACACCAAACCAATCCGCCAATCGGATGATGGTACCCATATTTCCGGGATCTTTCACACCATCTAGCGCTATCACTAAGTCCTCATTCATGACATCAGAAAAAACTCCATTTTCGTTTTGTTTCAATACCAACAAAACTTCGTTAGGCGTTTTCAAAGAAGATACGCGTTCCAAATCTTTTTCACTTACCTCAAAACAATTCTCTTGAGAAAGATACTCAGAGTGAGATTGAAACCAAGTCGAAGTCGCATACAACTCATGCCAATCGTCAGAAGAATCAAGGATCTCTTCAACAATTTTCTTCCCCTCAACAACAAAAAGACCGGTATTCTTCCGTTCTTTCTTTCGCTGAAGGCCTCTTAATTTCTTGATCTGATTTTTACTCAACATGACTGCAAAGATTAAAAAAAGAAATCAAGCACCATAAAAAGTATCGTTCTAAACTTTCATTTAATAACCTTCAAATTCCGTTTGACATTACTACATTTGTAAAAAAAGAGGATTGAAAGTAAGGCTGAACATAAAAGCAACTTGTCTGTTAATTTGTATAGCAATTGGGTTAAGCAATTGCAGTACCAACAAGCATTTGGAGAAAAATCAGTACCTCCTCACTAAAAACTCGGTTGAGGTAGATGGTCAGGAAGAAAAGAACAAAGAAGTCTTTGCGCTAATCAAGCAGAAACCGAACAAGAAAATTTTAGGTTTCATCCCCTTTTATCTTAACCTGTACAACTTGTCTTCTCCAAGAAAAACAAATCACTACTTCAAAAAAATTGGCGAAGCACCTATACTATTGAATCAAAGGTTAACAAAGAAATCTACATCTCAGATAGAACTTTACTATAAGAACAAAGGTTTTTTTGATGTAACGAGTTCAGCTGAGATTCATAAAAAAAAGCACAAAGCGAAAGTGGTTTACAAAGTTAATCCCGGTGAAGTTTATCAGATCAGTCGGGTAACTGTAAATGATAATAATGCAACCCCTTTAAACTTAATCGTGCTCGAATTCCTTGAAGATACCGACCTAAAAAAAGGAAAAACCTATCAATTTGATGTGTTGGAAAAAGAGCGCGCTAACATAGCCTCTAAACTTCAAAACCAAGGCTATTATCAATTTAATAAAGAATTTATTCATTTCATTGCAGACACCAATCAACAAACAAAGGAAGTTCACCTAGACCTTGTTATTAAGTCGATTGAAAAGAATGAAAACAATACGACAATTTATAAAAAGCATACCCTGGGAATTATAAGGGACGTCTTTGTATTTCATGACACGAATGCATCTGAAAGCAAAAATGATACAAGCATCGTAAACGGAATTCACTTTATTCATAACAGCGAGAACCCTCCGTTCAATCTAAATAGACTGGCTGAAAAAATTCTCATTAAACCCGGAATCCCCTACAACAAAAGTATCATTGATCAAAGTCATTCAGCCTTATCGGAACTTAAAAATTTCAAAAAAATAACTTTTGACTTTTCTCCCACAGGTACTCAATCTGAGGAAGATCTTTTGAGGGCTATGATCCACTTGATCCCCGGAAAAAAAATAGCCTATACTGTAGAATTGGAAGCCAGCACAAACCCCGAATTAAAAGAAGGAATTGCTGGTGCCGCATCTTTAAGTCACTTTAATTTCTTTAGGGGAGCTGAACACTTAGAGTTGATCTACAAAGGCTCAAAAAATATTAACCTTAATGATGCCAATTCAATCCTTGACATTCGGGAAAATAGACTCATATTAAACCTGAGTATTCCCTCAATCATAAGCCCATTCAAACAAAAACCAAGAGATTACTCAAAAGCAAGAACCGTATTTTCAACATCGATATCAGAACAACAGAGACCTGAATTTACAAGAAATAGCATTTCCGGAAACCTAACCTATCAATGGAATACTAAGCGAAACAGAGAACATAAATTGACATTCTTTAATCTAAGTTATGTGAATTTTCAAGGGGAATCTGCGAATCTCAATAACATCTCAGAGTATCTGATTGCCAAAGACTATTCGAGTCACTTAATCCCAACAAGCTCATACACTCTAAGCATCAACGATCAGAAAATTAACAAGTTAAAAAACTACAGTTTCTTGAGGTTTCACATTGAATCATCCGGTAACCTACTTAGAGGAATGGCAAAGCCTCTCAACTTGAGCTCAGTAAAAGACTCCGAAGGAAACCCAGCTCTTCAAGATAACGGCAATAGGACGTACACAGTAAACCTGGGAAATAATGAAAACATCTTTACACAATACATCAAAACAAGTTTAGACTTCAGACACTATTGGAAGCTCGATGAGAAAAATAGTTTTGCTGCCAGAGCCATGGCTGGAGTCATTTACGCATACGGGAACACCAACCAGGCACCCTTTCAAAAGAAATTTATAGCTGGAGGGGCTAATGATTTGAGGGGTTGGCAAGCTTTCAAAAAACCAACAGGCAACCTATCTAGTAATTCAGACACACTTTACACAGGAGGAGTAAAACTTTTAGCGAGTATAGAATACCGTTTCAATATCATCAATAAACTTAAAGGGGCTTTATTCATAGATGCGGGAAATATTTGGGAGCTCAACAGCAATAATGAAAAATATGAATCGGCTAATTTTGAATGGAACCAATTTCTCAACGAAATATCTATGAATACTGGCTTTGGTTTGCGTTACGACTTCAAATATTTTGTTTTACGAACAGATATAGGATTTCCCTTTAGAAACCCTAATGAGCGAAAATCCGAGCCATGGAATAAAATTAGTATCAGAAACTCACAACTAAACATAGGTTTAGGCTATCCCTTCTAAAAAAACTTTATCCTCATAAATAAATGATTAGATTTGCAAAGTAATCTTATAAATGAAACACCTATGAACAAACAATTTAGTGCAGGCGTTGCCCACGGCGACGAAATTCAAAAGATTTTTCAATACGCTAAAAATAATAATTTTGCCCTCCCTGCAGTAAATGTTTCCTCTAACTCCACCGTAAATGCCGTTATTGAGTCAGCTGTTGAAGTAAATGCTCCGGTCATTGTTCAATTTTCTCGTGGAGGAGGTCAGTTTTATTCTGGAAAATCTTTAAGTAACGAAGACGAACAATCCGCAATTAATGGATGTATTTCAGGTGCTATGCATGTACACCAAATGGCAGAATTGTATGGTGCAACGGTAATACTTCATACAGATCATTGCCAAAAATCATGGCTGCCCTGGATAGATGGTTTAATTGATGCAGGTGAAAAGTATTTTAAGCTTCACGGCAAACCTCTTTACTCATCACATATGATTGACCTTTCTGCAGAACCCATCAATGAAAATATTGATATCTGTAAAGAATATCTTAAACGAATGAGTAAAATAGGGATGACTCTTGAAATTGAATTGGGAGTTACTGGTGGTGAAGAAGATGGTATCGACAACAGTGAAGTTGACAATGCAGACTTATACACCCAACCTGATGAAGTTGCTTTTGCCTATGAAGAGTTAAAGAAAGTCTCAGACCGTTTTACCATAGCTGCTTCATTTGGCAATGTTCACGGAGTATATAAGCCTGGAAATGTTCAACTTACACCCATCATACTGAAAAACTCTCAAGAATTTATAAGAGAAAAATTCAACATTTCTGACAAAAAACCAGTAGATTTCGTTTTTCATGGAGGTTCCGGATCTTCATTAGAAGAAATTAGAGAGGCAATTTCATATGGCGTCATCAAAATGAATCTAGACACCGATATTCAATACGCTTTCACAGAAGGTGTACGAGATTATATTCTAGATCAAAAAGACTACATCATGTCTCAAATTGGAAATCCTGACGGACAGGATGAACCCAATAAAAAATATTACGACCCACGTAAATATGTACGTGCTGGAGAACTTACTCTGAAGACCCGTTTGAAACGGTCTTTTGAAGACTTAAATAACATCAACACATTATAAATCAGTAATATGGTTTGGTTTAAACGTAAAGACAAAAAAGTAGTTACAGAAACTAAAGACAAAAAGGAAATTCCAGAAGGTCTTTGGTATAAATGTCCAAAATGTAAAGTGGTTGTTTCCTCTGATGAACATCAAGAAAACCTATGGGTTTGCCACAATTGCAATCATCATGAACGCGTAAATTCAAATGAATATTTTAAAATTCTGTTTGATGACAACAAATTTCATGAACTCGATGCGAACATGACTTCTGGTGACCCCTTAAATTTTGAAGACACAAAAAAATACACAGATCGTCTTAAGGCCACTAAGAAGAAAACTGGAATTAAAGATGCCGTCACAACCGCTTACGGAAAATTAAACGGTATGGACATCACAATCGCTTGTATGAACTTCAATTTTATTGGAGGATCTATGGGTTCTGTGGTAGGTGAAAAAATAGCTCGAGCTATAAAACACTCTATTGACAATGAAATTCCCTTTATGATGATCTCTAAATCGGGAGGTGCGAGAATGATGGAAGCAGCTTTCTCTCTGATGCAAATGGCCAAAACATCTGCAAGGCTTTCGCAGTTATCCGAAAAAGGGATTCCCTACATTTCAATGCTTACAGACCCGACAACGGGTGGGATTACAGCATCATTCGCCATGCTTGGTGATATTAATATTGCTGAACCAGGGGCTCTAATAGGGTTTGCAGGTCCACGTGTGGTAAAAGAAACCATTGGTAAAGACTTACCTGAAGGTTTCCAAACCTCTGAATTTGTAAAAGAACATGGATTCCTAGACTTTATTGTTGAGCGGAAAAACTTGAAAGAAAAAGTCGAACAATTTCTAAAAATGACTTATTACACTCCTGCACAATAAAATCAGAATAAAAGATTATATTTGCAGCCTAATTTTACATACATAACTAACATTAAACCAATTTAGGCATGTACCTTACATCAGAAAAAAAACAAGAGTTCTTTAAAACTCATGGAAAAAACGAAAAAGACACAGGTTCTCCTGAAGGACAAATTGCTCTTTTCACATTTCGTATTGCTCACCTAACTGAGCACTTAAAAAACAACAAAAAAGATTATGGAACTCAAAGGTCCCTAATCGCTTTAGTTGGTAAACGACGAAAACTTCTCAACTACTTGATGAAGATTGATATTGTTCGATACAGAAATATCGTCAAAGAATTAGGATTAAGAAAATAATCTTTTCAATAACACCCCAAAAGGCAATCTTAAAGTTGCCTTTTTTGGTTTTTATAAGATCGCTTTTGGCAATCAGAAATTTTTCAATAAAATTTAACCAACTCTTATAAAACCCATAGGTACAAACCCTTAAAGTAAACCCAAGCCTGATTGTTGAAAGCACTAACAAATATTGTATTATGATCCCACAAGGACTTAAACAAACCATCGATTTAGGAGATGGAAGAACAATTGAATTAGAAACAGGTAAATTGGCAAAACAAGCTGATGGCTCTGTAGTTGTGCGTATGGGAGACACCATGCTACTGGCTACTGTCGTTTCTAGTAAAGACGCTAAAGATGGAGTTAACTTCCTTCCTTTAACCGTTGACTATCGCGAAAAATTTGCTGCTGACGGTCGCTACCCAGGTGGATTCTTAAAAAGAGAAGCGCGCCCTTCAGATCAAGAAATTTTGGTCATGAGGTTGGTCGACCGTGTTTTAAGACCCCTATTCCCTTCTGACTATCACGCGGAAACTCAATTGATGATTCAATTGATGTCTTACGACAAAAACTGTATGCCAGATGCACTTGCAGGACTTGCTGCTTCAGCATGTTTATCACTTTCAGACATCCCTTTCGAAGGGCCTATTTCTGAAGTTCGTGTTGCTCGTCTAGACGGTGAATTCATCGTAAACCCTAACCCAGAGCAATTGGAAGCTGCAGACATGGACCTAATGGTAGGTGCATCAATGGATAGCGTTGCCATGGTAGAAGGTGAAATGGACGAAGTAAGTGAAGCCGAAATGATCGAAGCGATCAAAGTAGCTCACGAAGCTATTAAGGTTCAATGTACTGCACAGCTTGAATTGGCGAAAGCTTTTAAAGTAGGTGCCAAAAGAGAATACTGCCACGAAGAAGCTGACGACTTAGACCTGTTGGCTCAAGTAAAAGAAGCTTGTTACGACAAATGTTATGCCGTAGCTAAAAGTGGTAATCCAGACAAACACGCTCGTAAAGAAGCTTTTGGAGAAATTAAAGAAAGTTTCCTTGAGACCCTTAGCGAAGAGGACAGAGCCGAAAAAGCCTTTTTACTAGGTAAATACATTCACAAAGTAGAAAAAGAGGCTGTAAGAGACGCCGTTCTTAATGAAGGAATACGTTTAGATGGTAGAGCAACTTCAGACATCCGACCTATTTGGAGTGAAATTGATTATCTACCTAGCGTTCATGGATCAGCAGTGTTTACACGTGGTGAAACACAATCATTATCCACAGTTACTTTAGGAACAGCATTGGATGTCAATAGAATTGACAATGTGACTTTCCAAGGCTCTGAGAAATTTTATTTACACTACAACTTCCCTCCATTCTCAACAGGTGAGGCACGCCCTATTCGTGGTGTAAGTCGTAGAGAGATAGGACATGGTAATCTGGCTCAAAGAGCCCTTAAAGGAATGATTCCCGAAGAGAATCCATATACAATACGTATCGTCTCAGAAATTTTAGAATCTAATGGTTCTTCTTCTATGGCTACTGTTTGTGCTGGTACACTTGCTCTTATGGATGCCGGTGTAAAAATGACAAGACCTGTATCAGGAATTGCTATGGGATTAATTACCGATGAGGAAACAGGTAAATTTGCTGTTCTATCTGACATATTAGGAGATGAAGATCACCTAGGTGACATGGACTTTAAGGTTACCGGTACTGAAAAGGGTATTACGGCATGCCAGATGGACATTAAAGTGAAAGGCTTATCATACGACATCCTAACACAAGCTTTAGAGCAATCTAAAGGAGGTAGAATGCACATACTAGGAGAACTTCTCAAAACCATTGATACGCCTAGAGCAGACCTTAAACCTCATGCGCCAAGAATTGAAATCCTACAAGTAGCCAAAGATTGTATTGGTGGAATCATCGGACCAGGTGGTAAAATCATTCAAAAATTACAATTGGATACAGATACAACGATTACCATAGAAGAAATTGACGGATATGGTAAAGTTGAAATTCTAGGAACCAACAAGGAAGGTATGGATGCGGCGATTGCGAAAATAAAAGAAATCGCGTTTATGCCTACCGTGGGTGAAGAATACGATGGACGTGTAAAAAACATCCAAGCCTACGGAGCCTTTGTTGAAATCGCACCAGGTAAAGACGGTTTATTACACATTTCTGAAATCGACCACAAGCGAATCAACAATGTTGAAGACGTATTAAAGGTAGACGATCCAGTAAAAGTAAAAATCATTGATATTGATGCTAAAACAGGAAAAATGAAATTTTCAAGAAAAGTTTTATTGCCAAAACCTGAAGCTAAACCGGCTGAATAATCTTCAGTTCACAATAGATAAAAATCCCTTCGAATGTTCTCGAAGGGATTTTTTTGTTTCCATAATATCCAGTTCGATATGTAAAACCCAAAATAATTAACGCCAATTGTAACCTTTTTAAGTGCACCCACGTATATAGTAAGTATCCAAAATTAATTAAAACTTTCATTCATGCGCCAACTAAAGATCACCAAGCAGGTAACCAATCGTGAAACAGCATCTCTTGACAAGTATCTTCAAGAAATAGGTAAAGTAGACTTGATTACCGCTGAAGAAGAAGTTGAATTGGCTCAGCGCATTCGTGAAGGAGACCAAATAGCTTTAGAAAAATTAACAAAAGCAAACCTGCGTTTTGTAGTTTCTGTTGCAAAACAATATCAAAACCAAGGGCTTTCCCTACCCGACTTAATTAACGAAGGTAACTTGGGCCTTATCAAAGCAGCCCAACGATTTGATGAAACACGTGGATTTAAATTCATTTCATACGCTGTATGGTGGATTCGTCAATCCATACTTCAGGCTCTAGCTGAGCAGTCTCGTATCGTTCGACTTCCCTTAAACAAAATTGGATCGATCAATAAAATCAATAAAGCTTACGCATCAATTGAACAAGAGGAAGAGCGAGCTCCTTCAGCATCTGAAATTGCTACCTTCCTAGACATGAGTGAATCTGATGTGAAAGAATCACAAAGAAATTCAGGACGCCATGTATCTATGGATGCTCCCCTTGTTGAAGGTGAAGACTCCAACCTATATGATGTTTTAAGATCTGGTGAAAGCCCAAATCCTGACCGACAACTCCTAAATGCTTCCCTAAGCATAGAAATAGAAAGGGCTTTAGAAACATTAACGCCCAGAGAAGCTGATGTTATCAGGCTTTACTTTGGATTAGAGGGTAAGCAATCTCTTACTCTTGAGGAGATTGGTGAAAGGTTTGATCTAACTAGAGAGCGCGTTCGACAGATTAAAGAAAAAGCCATAAGAAGGCTAAAGCACGCATCTAGAAGCAAAATCCTAAAAACTTACTTAGGCTAAGAAATCTAAACTTCATCTTCTCATCTAAAGAATCGTATGCCACATTTAATTGCACCTTCCGTTTTAGCCGCTGATTTTGCTAACATTCAACGTGATTTCGAAATGATCAATGCATCTGAAGCAGATTGGTTTCATATTGATGTTATGGATGGTGTATTCGTTCCAAATATATCCTTTGGAATGCCTGTGATTTCAGCTATGAAAAAGCATGCGAAAAAACCTTTAGATGTTCATTTGATGATTGTCAATCCAGATCAATACATCGGTACATTCAAACAAATAGGAGCAGATATTCTAACCGTTCACTATGAGGCGTGTACTCATTTACACAGAACACTGCAAGCGATCAAAGCAGAAGGTATGAAAGCCGGTGTTGCGCTAAACCCTCATACGCCCGTAAACCTACTTGAGGATATCATTCAAGACATAGACCTTGTTTGTATCATGTCTGTAAACCCTGGTTTTGGAGGGCAGTCATTTATTGAACACACTTACAACAAAGTTGTAGAACTCAAAAAAATGATTAGTAGAAAAGAAGCTTCTACGCTCATAGAAATCGATGGAGGGGTTAATGCAGATAATGCAAAACTTCTTCTTGATGCTGGTGCAGATGTCTTGGTTGCGGGTAGTTTTGTTTTCAAATCCGAAAATCCTAAGGCGACCATACAAAAACTAAAATCTATCTAATTAGATTTTCCTATTTACTTTAATCATTAGGTCTTTTTGATCTAACAAGTAAATCATCACCTATAATCTCCATTCTCACCAATAGGTCTCTATTTTTTTTCAAAAATGGAATGCACGGATATGCTTGGCTGACATTCTATTTGTCAATATAGCTTTCAAATTAATATTTCGACTAAATAATGTAATTATTAAACTATTTACATACATTTACTCTTTAATTGTAAATTAACCCTTATAAAAATTAAGAAACAATGCTAAGAGAAATTAGAAACTTGACAGATTTTTGGAATTCTGAACGTTGGAATCGAATCAAACGCCCCTACTCAAAAGAAGATGTGATAAAATTCTGTCATTCATTTATGATTGATTACACTTTAGCAAATAGCAAATCGGAAATCTTTTGGAGTATGTTATGTCAAGAAGATCAAATCTATGGGATGTCTGCTTGCAACGCTGAGGAAAGCCTGGAACAAGTAGAAGCAGGTATGGACTTCCTATGTTTGAATGAGACCAGTAATAGCAATATTAATGAGAAAAAAAACATCTCGAGAATAGTAAATAACATCAATAAGGTTTTTCGTGAAGGGTATGGCTCAACACCTGTAATTGTGAAAACAAAAGCGATGAATTTTAAGAACACGACAAAGATCATTCAATCAGGTGTAGCCGGCATTTGGTGTGAAGATGAATTGCTATATACGAAACATCATAAAACCGGAGTATTGGTGTCAACAAAAAAGATGATCAGTCAATTGGCAAAAATAAGACTGGCAGCTGATGTATGTAGAGTTCCAAGCATCATCATTGCAAGCACAAAAGGCTGCACTTCAAACTTAATCGAGTGTGACGGTGAGGACCTTCAAAATCAAAAGTTTGTCACTTCAAAAAAGTTTACAATTGAGGGATATCAGCACTTGGATGGTGACCTATCTACTGAAATAGCAATCAACAGAGGTTTGGCATACGCACCCTATGCTGATGTTATTTGTTTAGAAGGAAACATACCAGACATAAAACAAGCAGAAACATTTGCTAAAGCCATTCGAAGTAAATTTCCTAGGAAATTTTTAGCCTACAGCTGCACACAAGACTTTGACTGGACAACGAGACGAACTCCAACAGAACTAATGAACTTCCAGAATGAATTGACTGAGCTGGGATATTCTATACAATACATCTGCCCAAGACATGACAGCTACTATCCCATGAGGAAGCTTGCTGAGAGTTATTGTGACGATGGTTTTGCTGGATATGCAAACCTTCAGGAAATATATCCTAAAATAGATTACCGGTTTGACTCAAATGAAATCTTAAACACAATGCAAGACGAACGAGGAACACTCGTTTAGGAAAATTACTAATGGTGAGAAGGCTCATCTATGAACTTTCTCATCATTTACTTCTTTTTAACAAAGCATGTTTTTAAAACAATACGCGTTCCTTCTACTTTTCCATCAATTTCTTCCGGATCATCTGTCAATCGGATATTTTTGATTTTTGTGCCTTTCTTGAGATGTATCTGTGTTCCTTTTATCTTAATAGATTTTGTGAATAGGACAGAATCGCCATTTTTCAGAACGTTTCCATTTGCATCTGTAGTCTCCATTTTTCTAAGTTTTGGCTAATTTGAGACATCCTTAATAAGAAAACTAATTTTGAGACCAAAAATCACGTATTTATGGGCGCTAAATTCCTGCGTAAAGTCCTCTTTCAATATTAGTGATTTACCCTATCTTAGTTACGATGAAAAGTTCGCCAAAAAAAAGAATTGTAATATCCGTTACAAATGACCTTACCACTGACCAAAGAGTTAAGAAAGTTTGTGAAAGCCTAACAAAACTGAATGTAGATATCCTTCTTATTGGAAGGCTACTTCCCGAAAGTGTAGAATTGGATCGAACCTATGATTGTAAGAGAATGAAGCTCATCTTCAACCGTGGAGTACTTTTCTATGCAGAATATAATATTCGCTTATTTATCATTCTTCTTTTTTCAAAGGCAGATGTATTCCATGCAAATGATTTAGACACTTTACTTGCCAATTATTTAGCATCTAAATTACGAAGGAAACCACTCGTATTCGATGCTCATGAATACTTTACTGGAGTCCCTGAGATTCAAAATAGAATCCTAGTGAAAAAGACATGGTCCCAGATAGAAAACTGGATTTTCCCAAAGCTAGATTATGTATTTACCGTAAATGATGCAATCGCGTTGCGATACCATAAACAGTTTGGTAAAGAAATAAAAGTCATGCGAAACATCCCTAGAAAAAGGAAAGTCAAACGTTTTAAATCAAAACATGAACTTCATATTCCAGAGGATAAAAATATCATTATCACTCAAGGAGCAGGAATAAATATAGATCGTGGTATTGAGGAAGCTGTTGAGGCCATGCAATACTTAAACAACATTTGCTTTATCATCATTGGAAATGGAGATATAATCCCCCATCTTAAAAAGAGGGTTTTACAACTGAAATTGGAAAATTCAGTTATATTTAAAAACAAAATGCCTTATGAGGAGATGATGCAGTATACACATCATGCTGAACTTGGGCTAACTTTGGACAAAGACACAAACACCAATTACAAGCTTAGTTTACCGAACAAATTATTTGATTACATTCATGCAGGGATTCCCATTTTGGCAAGTAAAATAATGGAAGTCGAAAAAATAGTCCATCATTACAATATAGGGCTACTGATTGAAAACCATGACCCGAGACACATTGCTCATCAAATAGAAACTGCGCTCAAAGAGAATTTGAAAACCAAATACGAATCAAGCCTAGAGAAGGCAGCTCAGGAACTATGTTGGGAGCATGAAGAAAAAAAACTTATAAAACTTTACAAAAAAATTGCAGGATAAACAACTACATATCATAGCCTTAAACGTGCCTTACCCTGCTAATTACGGAGGTGCAATTGACATTTTCTATAAAATAAAAGAGCTCTATGAATTAGGCGTAAAAATCCATTTACACTGCTATAAATATGGACGAAGTGAGTCTAAAGAACTTGAGCAACTATGTACCTCTGTTCATTACTACCCCAGAAAAAAACGTACAGCCAATTTATTCTCCAAAACACCATTCATTGTCAAGTCAAGAAAAACGAAAGCTCTGCTTGAAAATTTAATAGGAATAGATGCACCTATTCTTTTTGAAGGATTACACACATGCTATTATCTAAATCATCCAAAACTAATAGATAGAGGGCGATTCGTTAGAGCACACAACATTGAGTCCGATTATTACAAAGCACTTTACCAAGCTGAGAGAAAGCTCATAGACAAACTCTATCTATTTTCAGAATATTTTAAAATTAAGTTTTACGAAAAAGAAGTGAATAAAGCGACTGGAATTTTTGCCATCAGCCAGAAAGATCATGAGTACTTCAACCAAAAAAACAAAAGTCATTATATAAAGCCTTTCCACCCCGATAAAGAGATTCAAATTAAATGCGGAATCGGAGAATATGCCATTTATCACGGAAACTTATCTGTTGCAGAAAATGAGAATGCAGCTTTATTTCTGATTCAAAAAGTATTTAGTAAAATTGATTTCCCACTCGTCATTACGGGATTTAAGCCCAGTAAATATCTGCGTAAAGAGGTTCGAAAACACAAATACATAAGAATTGTGGAAAGCCCTGAAGAAAGCCTTTTAAACAGCTCTATTGAAAATGCTCAAATACAAGTTCTTCCAACAAATCAAGATACGGGCATTAAACTTAAACTCTTAAAATCTCTCTACAGAGGTAGACATTGCATACTCAGTAAAAAAATGGCAAACATCACTGGGATTGAAAACACATGTCATATTGCCAATAGTGCTTCAGAATGGATAAAGAAAATCAGAGAACTAGAAGAAAGAGAATTTTCTGAAGAAGATCTTAAAATCAGAAAGGAAGTGTTAAAGAACTTCAACAGCAAAACAGAAGCTGAAAAGATTATATCGTTAATGTTTCCAGTTGAGTAATACTTCCCGACTCACATCGAATCATTTTAGAAGGAAAATCATTGATGATAGAATAATCATGTGTGGCCATAAAAATAGCTTTACCCTTCTTTTGAATTCCCTTAAGCACCTGCATAATTTCACGCGAAGTTTCGGGATCTAAATTACCGGTGGGTTCGTCAGCAATAATTAAATCCGGTTCATTTAACAGGGCCCGAGCTATCGCAACGCGCTGCTGTTCTCCTCCGGACAACTCATGAGGCATTTTGTAAGACTTATGTTGCATTCCTACCTGCTCTAAAACATCATGAATCCTAGATTCTAGCTTTGTTTTATCCGCCCATCCTGTTGCCTTTAAAACAAATTGTAAGTTTTTTTGAACCGACCGATCCGATAACAATTGGAAGTCTTGAAAAACAACACCAATACCTCTTCTTAGAAACGGGATCTCTTTTTCTTTCAGCTGATTTAAGTCATAACCCACAACTTCACCGCTCCCCTCTTGTAGAATCAAATCACCATAAAGTGTTTTAAGTAAACTACTCTTACCACTGCCTGTTTTACCAATCAAATAAATGAAATCACCCGAGTACAAGTCAAAACTCACCTGACTGAGAACCAAATGATCCTTCTGATAAATCTTTGCTTCTTTAAGGGATATAATCGTTTTGGACATAATCAATAATTTGAGACTAAAACTAATTATTTCCCTTCAATAGTACTACTCTATTTTAGAAATATTCCCAACCAATTAGTAAAAATCTAAGCCCAACATCAATCTTATTGATTAAATTTGCAAAAACATTCGCTCATGAAAGTTGTCACATTAGTACTTGCAATATTTGGACTCGCATTTCTCAGTAGTTGTGATAAAGAAAATACAAAAGACTGCTCAGGCGAAAATCCTACAATCATCAGTTTAACTTCCGATAAAGAAGAAATTAAATTTGGAGCTAATGAACCTGCAATCATCAAATGTGAGACTCCCCCTGATGAAAACTTAACCTACGTTTGGGATGTTGACTTTGGAGATTTATTCGTCATAAATAGTGATGGATCTGAAGTTCAATTTACAGCTTCACCATGTTGTATGGGGGAAAAGATCATCAGTTGCGAAGTTTCCAATGGCCATTGTAAGACAACTGAAAGTATCATTATCACAATTATCGAATAGCCCCCTATTGACATGAAGAAATTAATACTTACTCTTTTCATCAACCTCTTTATCAATAGTGTATCCATAGCGCAATGCTGTTCAGCTGGTAATCCTTCTACAAATAACGGTGCTTTTGGACTATCAAAAAATATTTTAAACGTATCGAGCTCAATACTTCACAGTTACTCCGACTCATACTACAAAGACTCAAAGCCCACAGACTGGGACTATCTGAAAAATATGAGATTTAACTTTGCCATGCTGAGTTTGGAGTATGGTATTACCAACAAAGTCAAAATCAGCTCCGAGATCGGTTATTTCATTGATAAATCTTTGAGATATGGCTTTATCGATCAGAAGAGAAAAGCATTTGGTTTGGGAGACCTTGTACTTGGGTTGCAATACCACATGTATAACAATAGGACTAAAATGACAACTATTTCTCCAGGAATGAAAGTATCACTTCCTATTGGGGCCTTCGACCAAATGGATGGAAATGTTATTTTACCTGTGGATATTCAACCCTCATCGGGAAGTTTCAAACTTAACCCTACGGTACTAATTACAAAAGAATTCATCGGCACAAAACTTTCAGTGAGTTCATTTCTTTCAGGGGAATTTTCTCAAAGAATAAATACAGAACGAACCCATTATAAATACGGCAATCTGTATCGAGCTAACTTGAAACTCATCTATCAGTCCTCAGAAAAGTTAAATTTAGGAATAGCTCTTCATTATCAACATAGAAACAAAGCTGAAAGTAGAAACGAAATCATGCAATACACTGGGGGAAGTTTCCTAGACCTCCAACCCAGCTTTTCCTACACGTTAAAATACAATTACACGCTTAACACTTTCATCGGCATCCCTATATACAAAAATGTAAACGGCATTCAATTAACCAATAAGTATACTCTAGGGCTTGGCGTTTCAAAAAGCTTTCACCTAAAAACACTAAAACCTCAAATACCACCAAACATCCTCTAGAGAAATAATTAATTTAATTGACAACCTTACCAAAGAGTAAGACAAAATATTAGTGTATTTTTATGTAAAACTTATTGTATGCACCTATTAATTTCACCCGCCAAAACCTTAGACATGGATCTTAATTCTACCATGCTAAAGGTTACAAATTCTCCATTCACCGAGCAATCTAGCATCTTAATTGAAGACTTGAAAAAATTAAGTGCTACGGATATTCAAAGTTTAATGAATGTAAGTTCGAAAATTGCTGAACTTAACGCGGAGCGTTTTACCAATTGGTGTTTACCTTTTAATGCATCTAATTCAAAAGCTGCATTATTTGCTTTTAAAGGAGACGTTTACACAGGCTTAGAAGCAGAATCCTTATCAGACTCAGACCTCGAATTTGCCCAAGACCATCTCAGTATTTTATCGGGTTTATATGGTCTATTGCGTCCCTTAGACTTAATGCAAGCTTATCGACTTGAAATGGGGACTAAATTCCCCAATGTGGGTGGCAGTAACCTCTACGAATACTGGGGTGATAAGATTACTAATGAAATCAACAAAAGAGAAAAAGATTACATCATCAATCTTGCTTCTAATGAATATTTCAAAGCGGTAAACAAGAACGAATTGAATGGGGAAATTATCACGCCGGTCTTCAAGGATGAGAAGAATGGAAAGCTAAAAATCATCAGCTTTTATGCAAAAAAAGCTCGGGGAATGATGTCTCGATTCATCATTCAAAACCGAATCAAAGATATAGAACAAATAAAGAGTTTTAATTCCGGTGGATACGCATTTAGCGACAGCCTATCTAAGGATAAAGAATGGGTTTTCACAAGATGAGTATCGTAGGAAAAAAAATCAACTTAGAAGTTTTAAGAAATACTGAAATCGGACTTTTCTTAGACACTGAAAACAAAGAACATGACGGCATCTTATTGCCCAAAAGATATGTACCCAAAGGAGTAGAGGTAGGTGATTTTATTGATGTATTTATCTACAGAGATTCTGAGGACCGAATTATTGCCACGCGTTTAGAACCCTATATACAGATAGGTGAATTTGCGTACCTAACGGTTAACAAAGTTGAATCCTACGGAGCATTTCTTGACTGGGGTTTACCAAAAGATCTTTTTGTCCCTGTATCCCAACAACGCTCTTTAATGGTGAATGAGGGATACTATCTTGTTTATGCCTATATCGATGAGCAGACAGATCGAATTGCAGCTACAGCTAAAGTTCATAGACATCTCCAAAACGAAGCTGAAGGACTTGAAATTGGTGAAGAAGTAGACCTTTTAATATGTGATGAAACCGATCTTGGGATTCGCGTCATCGTAAATAATAAATTCTGGGGACTCATATTCCACAACGAGATCTTCCAAAACCTCACGGAAGGGCAAAGAACCAAAGGTTATGTAAAATCCATACGAGAGAGTGATCAAAAAATTGACATTACCCTAAAAAAAGAAGGTATGGAAGAAGTGAAAGATGCTCGCTCACAAATTATTGAAGCGCTTCACGATGCTAATGGATTTTTACCCCTACACGACAAGTCTGCTCCGGAGGCAATTTATGAGGAATTAGAAATGAGTAAAAAAGTCTTTAAAAAAGCCATCGGCAATCTATACAAAGACCAAATGATCACAATCAAAAAAGACGGCATTCATTTGTTAGAGCAATAGCTACAGAGTACCTGCACTTGTTACTTGTACTAGTTACTAGGTAAAGGGTACTAATTATCTGGTGCTTGATACTGATTACTTGGTACCTGGAACCTGATACTTGGTACTTCTAACACTAATGACCGGAATTAGGCTTCTTGTTATACTTGGGTTTCCCTCCTTTATAATTCGAATTGAATCTTTTCTTTTTCCGCTTAGGGTTGGGGCTCTTTCTTTTCTTTTCAGGCTCATACAAAGGCGCTTCACCCAAACTTTCGGGAAGGGGTAATTTGTCAATTTCCTTATCAATAAGCGCTTCAATATTAAAGAACAAGATTTGATCTCTTTCATTGATTAATGTAATGGCATGGCCTTCAGATGCATTTCTACCCGTCCTTCCAATTCTATGTATATAATCTTCGGCATCCGAGGGGATATCGTAATTTATAACCAAGGAAATACCCTTAATATCAATCCCTCTTGACACAATATCCGTGGCTACTAAAGTGGTGAACTTTTTGGCTTTAAATTGCCCCATGACCTCCTCACGCTCTTTCTGCTCCAAATCAGATGACATGGCCTTAGATGGGATGCCTTGCTTCTTTAACTCACGTTGAATGATTGAAATATTCTTTTTGGTAGAAGAGAACACAATCACAGATTCCAAATCCATCTGTTTAAGAATATGAGCAACCAATGGAGCTTTTTGCTTATCGTAAGCCAAGTAAGCTTCCTGACAAATGGTTTCAGCGGGTTTAGAAATGGCAACATTAACTCGAGCAGGGTTCTCAAGGATACTTTGAGCTAACTTTACGATTTTTGGAGGCATTGTAGCGGAAAACAAGAGTGTTTGACGTTGCTTAGGCAATTTATCTACAATACGCATGATATCGTGATTGAAACCCATATCTAACATTCGATCCGCCTCATCCAAAATCAAGTATTCAACCCCTGATAAATCAATATTTGCAAGTGATAAAAAAGACAACAAACGACCTGGAGTAGCTATAATCACCTCAGTACCTTTTTTCAAAGCCTCCGATTGAGCGGTCCAAGTATTCCCATCACCACCTCCGTAGACCGCCTGAGAACTCACGTGAGCAAAGTAAGAGAAGCCATCAAATTGTTGATCAATCTGCTGTGCTAACTCTCGAGTAGGCGCAATAATAATGGCTCGTATTTTTTTCTTTTTCACCTTGTGCATTTCATTCAATATAGGCAGTAAAAAAGCAGCCGTCTTACCTGTCCCCGTTTGAGCACATGCAATAATATCTCTTCCTTCCATAATCACTGGTATCGCCAATTCTTGAACAGGAGTAGGTTTTTCAAAATACATTGCATCCAAACCTTCTTGTATGTCTTCGTGGAAATTTAGTTCCTTAAATGTCATGTTGTTTTCTTATTTTAAATGTGCGAACATTAGAAAAGTTAATGAGGACGTTACTTGCCATCCCTGTAGGCCTTTACTGCCTTTCTAACTGATCCGTATTTCAATAAATATTCTTTAGCTGTATCGAAGTCTAAATTCGTTTCATCAACAACCATCCGAGATCCTCGATCAACTAACTTATGGTTACTCAATTGCATATCCACCATCTTATTTCCCTCAACCTTCCCCAATTTTATCATTAAAGAGGTGGAAATCATGTTCAAAACTAGCTTTTGAGCTGTACCTGCTTTCATTCGGGTACTTCCCGTGATAAATTCAGGACCCACAACAACCTCTACAGGAAAATCAGAAGAGACTGATAAAGGTGAATTTGTATTACAGGTTATACAACCCGTCAAAATATTTTTTTCTCTACAAGCCTTTAAAGCTCCAATAACATAAGGAGTGGTTCCTGAAGCGGCAATTCCTATTACAGAATCTGTTTCAGTAATTCGATGACCCTGTAAATCTGACCAACCCATATCGTCTTGATCTTCCGCAAATTCTACAGCTTTTCGGATTGCTCCGTCACCACCAGCGATTAATCCTACAATATGATTGTGCGAAACACCAAAAGTTGGAGGACATTCTGAGGCATCAAGCACTCCCAAACGACCACTTGTGCCCGCTCCCAAATAGAACAACCTACCACCCATCTTCATACGAGGGAGTATTTGCTCCACTAAAGCTTGTATTTGAGGAATGGCTAGGGATACGGCTTGAGCAACCTTTTGATCTTCTTGATTCATTTGAGACAACAACACAGAAACAGATTGATTTTCTAAATCGTTGTATAAACTCTCCTCTTCAGTAATTCTCATATATATATAGGATTACAAATGCATTTAATGCATTCTATCTCAAGAGGTCTTTGAGTCTTCAATATCAATGTAATCCAATAAAGAATCTTTCTTATTCATCACTTCTTCCATCGAAATAAAAGTTTCAGTTCTACTGATACCATCAATGGAATGAATCCGCTTGAGTACTTTTCGAGCAGCAGCTGAATCCATTGCCCTAATCTTACAGAAGATACTGAATTGACCTGTTGTAAAGTCAATAACTGTGATCTGGGGAATATCTTTCAACGTCTTAACTACATTATCAATGCTTTTAGCTTGATCTAAAAACACACCCAGATATGCTGTAAAAGTAAACCCTAACTTTGAGTAATCAATTCTTACGGTGAAGTTTTTTATGATCCCTAAATCTTCCAATCTTTTCACCCTGACATGTACTGTACTGGGTGAAACAAGTATCCTTGAAGCCAAATCAGTATAGGAGATCTTGGCATTAGATGATAAATGCTTAACGATTTCTAAATCTACAATGTCAATCTTGTTTTTCATAACTACAATCTTAGTAGAATTTTAATGTTTTCACGAAAATAATTAAATTTTATATCATATTCATAAAAATAAGACTAATACAATGAAATATTTCCTTTAACTAATGAGATTTACGAAATTGAAGGGAAACAGATTTAAACTATGTACGGAGAATTAATGCACACAGAACATCTTTTCGAAAGTATCTCAGAGTACTACTTCGATAATGAACAAAAAAGAATAACGGAACTTAAGAGACTACTTAACAATAGATTAAGAGTGTATTCGTACAGTATTAATGAATTTAAAGACATGCATGAAGGATCAAACATCATCGAAAGTTTTGATAAACTGAGGAGTAATACAGAAGAACTCTAATTTCAAATTACCCTCAATTAATGTCTGCAAATTTTTTAGGGTCAACACGATTCATCATGCTATATACTACCTCAAAAATCTCATCTACACTAGGCTTTGAGAAGTAATCGCCATCAGTACCATAAGCGGGTCTATGAGGTTTTGCCGTTAATGTTTTTGGCTCGCTATCTAAATGAAAATAAGCCTTCTGATCTTCCAAAACTTTCTGCATCATATATGCAGTCGCCCCTCCAGGAACATCCTCATCAACAAAAATAACACGATTGGTCTTTGCCACGCTTTCAGTTATCATATGAGTCACATCAAACGGCATTAGTGACTGGACATCTATGACTTCAACAGATATCCCTTCAATTTCCAACTCTTTAGCAGCGTCCATTACTAAGCGCCAAGTAGAACCGTAAGTCACAATCGTAACATCTGAACCCTCTCTGGTCACATCAACAACTCCTACTGGGGTTTTAAAATGACCTAAATTAGACGGCAACTTTTCCTTTAAACGATACCCATTCAAACATTCAATAATTACAGCAGGGTCATCAGAAGCTAGCATGGTATTATAAAAACCTGCAGCTTTTGTCATATTTCGAGGAACGAGAATGTTAACCCCTTTTAAAGAGCTTACGAGCATTCCCATGGGTGAGCCTGAATGCCAAATTCCCTCCAAACGATGTCCGCGTGTTCTGACAATCAATGGTGCCTTCTGACCACCTTTAGTCCGATAATGTAAACTCGCTAAATCATCAGTCATGATTTGAATGGCATAAAAAATATAATCTAAATATTGGATTTCAGCTATGGGACGTAAACCTCTCATAGCCATACCAATACCCTGACCAATTATAGTGGCCTCACGGATTCCTGTGTCTGACACTCGAACCTCACCGTACTTGAGTTGCAAACCTTCAAGACCTTGGTTTACATCTCCAATTCTACCCGCATCTTCACCAAAAATCAAAGTCTCTGGCTTTTGCGCAAAAATCGCATCAAAATTATCTCGGATAACAATCCGCGCATCAACGTCTGGCGCATCATCTGCATATTCCGGTAAAACTTCTTTTACTTTTAATGATGCAAATTCAGACTCGCTATATAAGTGACTGCTGTAGCGCTCTGTATTGAGCTGCTTTTGAGACCTTAACCATTTTATTAAACTTTGTTTAACCGATGTATCGTCATGACGGGCAAAACGAAGTGCCCTACGAGCAGCATTGAATATATCTTTACGAACGGGCTCAGTATGTGCCGTCAAGTCATTTGCCAATTTTTCAATAAAAACTTTATTTGAACTGTGAGCGGCCAAATCCATGAGTAACGAAGTCAGCTGGAGTCGCTCATCGTTAATAGGGTTTATGTACTCATTCCAGGCTTTTATCTTGGCATGCCTCGCTTTTTTCTTGGCTTCAGCAAATATTTTATCTAAATCCTCTTGAGTGGCGATAGCGGTTTCAACCAACCACTCTCCCATTTTTTTGATGGGGTCATAATCAAGTTCCCATTGCAATCGCTCTTTTGATTTGTATCGCTCATGTGATCCAGAGGTAGAATGACCTTGGGGTTGAGTCACTTCAGTAACGTGAATAAGGCAAGGAACATGTTCTTCACGAGCAATCTTCTCAGCTTTTTGATACGTATCTACCAAGGCAGGATAATCCCACCCATTAACACGGAAAATCTCAAATCCAGCTCCTTTCTCATCTCTTTGAAAACCTTTCAGTACTTCTGAAATATCCTCTTTAGTGGTTTGGTATTTTGCAGGCACTGAAATCCCGTAACCATCATCCCATATTGACATAATCATAGGAAGTTGCAATACACCTGCGGCGTTTATCGCTTCAAAAAAGAGCCCTTCGGAAGTACTTGCATCTCCAATCGTTCCGAAAGCAATTTCATTTCCTTTATTTGAAAAAGAGGTCCAATTATGTAAATCTTTATTAGAACGGTATACTTTAGAAGCCTGGGCCAAACCTATTAATCTAGGCATTTGAGCTGCTGTACACGAAATGTCTGCAGACGAATTTTTCATCTGAGCCAAATTCTTCCATGTACCGTCTTCATTTAAACTCCGAGTCGCATAGTGACCCGCCATTTGGCGGCCAGCAGAAGTTGGTTCAGAAACAACATCCGTATGACCATATAACCCGGCAAACATTTCCTGAATGGTAATTTCATCAATAGCCATCATAAAGGTTTGGTCACGATAATAACCTGAGCGAAAGTCTCCATCTCGGAAAACCTTTGCCATGGCAATCTGAGCCAACTCTTTACCATCACCGAAAATTCCAAATTTGGCCTTACCAGTCAATACTTCTCGACGACCCAACAAACTTACCGCACGACTTTCACAAGCCACACGATAATCCTCAAGCAATTCTCGACGAAAATCAACGAATGTAATTTCTTTGTTTTTTATTAATGTCATAATTATTAATTCTGTCCATTAATCAGCCACAAATTTAAGAAAAATCAACGAGGCTGAATATCAATACGATAATAGAATGTCAACTAATTTATCGAGTGAGTTTTTAGCTGAAATTATGGCTAAATTAGTGTCAAAACACAAAACTCTACAAATCGAATATCAAGAGTTTATTCTAAAAAAGGATATCTGTAATCTATGGGAGAAACAAAGGATTCCTTAATTGTTCTGGGTGACACCCATCGCAACAAGTTTAACATGGACCCCGCCTTATCATTGGTTCCTGAAGCACGGGAACCACCAAAAGGCTGTTGCGACACAACAGCTCCAGTAGGCTTGTCATTTATATAAAAATTCCCTGCGGCATTTTTCAACTTTTCAGAAGCGTATTCAATCACATACCTATCTTTGGAAAAGATTGCTCCAGTTAAAGCATACGCAGAAGTTGAATCTACAAGATCCAATGTCAACTCAAAATCATTTTCTTCATAAATAAAAATCGTTATGACAGGGCCAAATATCTCAGCCTCCATTGTAATATATTTTGGATTACTGGTTACGATTACTGTGGGCTGTATAAAGTATCCTTTCGTCTTATCATAATACCCCCCTGCAATAACTTCAACATCATCTTCTTTTTTTGCTTGATCTATATAATTCGTTATCCGATCAAAAGAACGCTCGTTAATTACGGCATTTATAAAATTAGAGAAGTCATCGGGAGCACCCATTTTCAAACCATCTAATTCCCCAAGCAGGATAGGTTTTATTTGCCTCCATAAACGTCTGGGAATATAAGCTCGAGAAGCCGCTGAGCATTTTTGCCCTTGATACTCGAAAGCTCCACGTATAATCGCTGTTACGACCTCACTAGCCTCTGCCGATGAGTGAACCAGAATGAAATCCTTACCCCCAGTCTCTCCTACAATGCGTGGATAGGATTTGTACCTATGAATATACTTTCCTATTTGCCTCCATAAACTATTAAAAACGGAAGTGGAACCCGTAAAATGTAGTCCAGAAAAATGTGGACTTCTGAGTATCTCTTTGGATATTTCAACGGGATCTCCATAAATTACGTTGACAACACCATCAGGAAGACCTGCCGCTTTGAACAACTCAACGATCACCTGAGCAGAATAAATTTGTGCATCGGAGGGTTTCCAAACCACAGTGTTTCCCATTATTGCGGGTGCAATACATAAATTTGCAGCTATAGCAGTAAAGTTAAAGGGAGTTATCGCGTATACAAAACCTTCTAGGGGTCGAAACTCCATTCGATTCCAAACTCCAGTTGAAGACGCTGGTTGTTGCCCGAAAATATCGGTCATATAAAGCACATTAAAACGCAAAAAATCGATCAACTCACAGGCGGCATCAATTTCAGCTTGATGAACATTTTTCGATTGTGCAATCATTGTCGAAACATTCATTTTGGTTCGAAAAGGCCCCGCTAACAAATCTGCTGCCTTCAAAAAAATTGAGGCCCTGTGCTCCCAAGACATAGCTGCCCAAGACTCCTTTGCACTTATTGCTTCTTCGATGGCTTTTTTTGCATGAATCGCTCCTCCTTGATGAAAATGGGCTACTACATGTTGATGGTTATGGGGCGGTGAAATAGGGATCAAGTCTTTGGTCCTAACCTCTTCAGAACCTATGTACATAGGGATGTCATCAACTCTAGACATCCTATTTTCATATTCTACGGATATCCTTTTTCGTTCGGAGGAGCCTTTCGCAAAAGATTGGACTTGCTCACATGTCACTTGTGGTACTTTAAAAAAACCTTTTCCCATTATCCATTATATTTATTCATTAGCACAGAAAATGATTTTAGATCGAAGTTCTGAACAAACCTTATAACACCTAGCTGATAGCAAACTTAAACAGGAAGTTAGGAGCCTAAGATAGTTTACACTCATACGAGTAACTTACAAATAGCGTGCCCTATCGATCAAGCGTCATCATAAAAAAGGAATACCTGTTAATAAGTTGGTTCAATGAAATTTCCGAAATTTGTAAAACCGAACCTATAAAAAAGTATCATTGTTATAAAGAATTGGATAATGAAATGTAAAGTCACAAAAAATGTTAAGGTATCTGTCAAACCTTCCTACGAGGGGAACTTTGACAGTATCGAGGGCAAAGTTGATGTATTTTCTTACCAAGTAACTATAGAGAACAATAGCAACCATGCGATTAAACTCCTCAAAAGACGCTGGTTGGTTTTGGATGCTGCCGATTATGATTACGAAATTGAAGGAAATGGCGTCATAGGGAAACAACCCATTTTGTATCCCGGAGAAAAACACGTCTATGAGTCTGGCTCTCAACTAAAATGCCCTATCGGTGCCATGAAAGGAAGTTACCTATTTAAACGTTTAGATGACGATGAGAAATTTCAAGTCGAGATCCCTCATTTTAATCTTTTGGCACCATTTGTAGCCAATTAACATTGACTTAAAACATGCCTTGAGTCGTAACTTTTCGAGTACCGACCAATCGGTCATACCCGTAATCATGGTCATACAAGTAAACGAAAACAAAATAATCTTGGCTGCTCTGATAAAAGCTACCGTCAACAA